>JANQQN010000434.1 GCA_028289325.1 Myxococcota bacterium
GAGCCCAGCCGCAGTAGCCTCAGAGCCAGGGTGTTGACCAACAGGACTCGTTCGCGCTCGTCGAGGATGATCAACCCTTTCGGATAGCCGAGCAGGGCACTGCGAAGGTGGCCTTCGGACATCGTCACCGAGCCCTCGCGGGCCGAGGCCGACGCGCTTCTGGTCAGCAGACGGTCGAAGGTACGAACCACGTCTTGGGCGGCCGAAGTGCGAATTACGACGCGGGCCACTCGCTCCAGAAGAGGGCTCGTGTCGATGCCATCGGGGGCCCACACCACCACCGTAATCCCATTGCGAGCCGACCACGCGCCGATGATTTCCACCTCGCGGGGGCTGGGGCCGGCCGAGGATGCGACGACCAAGATGGCTTCCCCTCGGTAGGGCACCTCCGCCAACGCGTCGACGTCGCTCACCGGATGCCAGTCGTAGCGGTCGCTCCCTGCCGCCTCGAGCTGGACTTGGATATTCCTAGACGGACAGAAAACGATCACCGGACGATCGCTGGTGCTACTCCGTGACAAAGCGCTCTGAATCACGCAAGTCGACTAATCGGGCGGCTGACCAGAACTATAACGTCTGGGTTTTGAAACCCATCTTTCGCGACTTTACCCCCGGTATCACGCTGCGATTCGAATCTGACTCTTCGTCGCAAGTGATTCGTAATGGCCCTTCGCCTTGACGTAAGATATCGACTCGATGTTTTATGAAATACTTGGCGGCCCCGACGATCTCGCGTTGAGCTCGGCTCTTTACGCGCTGGGCTCGGTCAGCGTGCGATACGTCTTCATCGCCCGTAGGGCGCGGGTCGAATCGCCGAGGCGTTCGTAGAGCCCGGCCAACCGGCGGAACACATCTGCGGTCTTGGGCGCCCGCTCAACCGCTTGTTCATACGCCGCGACCGCGTCCCACCATCGTGCTTGCCCTTCGAGGAGCAACCCGAGATGGACGACCGGACGAGCGTCGTCGGGATTGAGATCGGCGCCGAGGCGATACTGCGCTTCCGCGGCGTCCACCAGCCCCGCCCGCCGCAGGAGCCGGGCGAGGTTCAACCGCGCCTCCTTGTCCAATGGCTCGAGCTCGAGGGCCCGGCGATAGGCGTCTCGGGCCTGATCCGGGTGCGTCGGCTCGAGCTCGAGGCCGAGGTCGAACCACTCCAGTCCGGTCATCGCGGGTTCGGAGGCCGGCTCGTCGAGCTCCGACTCCGATCCGCCAAGATTCACCACCGCGCCCGGGTCCGAGGCCATTGCCTCCCCGAAGTCGAACCGAACCTGTCCGGATTCGACCTCCCAGCACACACGGTCATCCCTCGCCACCACCCGCCGACCCTCGGCCGACAGGCCGACGCCAGACAGGGGCATCGCGTCGGGCAGCTGGGCTTTGATCTCCGCCAGCGCGCCGGTCAGCCGCTCCAACGACACCCGGGCGTCAGCCAGGGTCTTCGCAGACCGGCACAGCACGAGATCTCTGAATGAGAACCGGGGGTCGCGGTCGGGGCCGTGCGGCGTCAGGATCTTGGCTTCGACCAAAGCCGAGACCCGGCGCTCGGAGAGGCCGGCCAGACGCGCGACCTCCTCCAGACTGAATCCGCTCATTTGGCGCGCTTGGTCTTGCGTTTGGGCTTGGGCTTGTCGACCGGCTCCGGCTCGGGAACCGCCTCTTCGGCGCCCCCACCTTCGCTCGCCTCACCTCCGTCTTCGCCCGGCTGCAGACTGGCCTTGAGGGCCTGCATGAGATCGATGATCTGGGCTTTTTCGGGCTCGGCCGAGGATTCGACAATGCTCTCGCCCTCGATCTTGCGCTGGATCGCCGCCTCGACTCGGATCTTGACCTCGTCACGGTACTTCTTCGGGTCGAACGTCTCGCTGGCGATCTGATCGATCAACTGAATCGCGAGCCCCACCTCGGCTTCCTTCGGCTCCGCGTCTCCGAGCGGGACCTCGTCGATGCCCACCACCTCGTCGGCGTAGTGCAGCTGGTACATGGCGATGCCGTCCGCCATGGGCGCGATCAGCACGAGGTACATCTTGCCTCGCGCCGCGTAGGTCGCCAGGCCGCAGCGACCGGTGGTCCGCATCGCCTGACCGAGCAGCTTGAAGGCACGGTCGCCGCCTTTGTCGGGGCCGAGGTAGTAGGTCTTAGCGTAGTAGACCTTCGGCACCTTGTCCTCGGGGACGAACTCCTGGATCTCGATCGCCCCCGTGGCCTTCTCTTGCAGCTCCTTGAGCTCGGCCTCGTCGAACAAGACGTACTGGTCCTTGGCGAACTCGTAGCCCTTAACCATCTCACTTCGAGGAACGACACGATCGTCGTCCTTGGGGTCGACGTACTGCTGCTTCAGCTTATGGCCGTCCTTCGACAGGAGTCGAAATGAGACCGAGGACGACGGATTCGCCGCCGAGAAGAGCTTGACGGGGATGTTCACCAGCCCGAAGGCGATGGAGGCCGTTCCGACCGCGCGCGGTGCCATAGATTGGATAGTATAGGGCGATGCCGCTGGACCGTTACTATGAAAAGCGCTCGGCGGACCGGACTTTGGAGCCGTTCGGGGGGACCCGGACCGGTCGAACCGGCGTTTTTGTGGTCCAAAAGCACTCCGCCCGTCGTCTACACTACGATCTTCGGCTCGAACACGGCGGGGTCCTGATGTCGTGGGCGGTTCCCCGGGGCCCTTCGTTCGACCCCGCGACCAAACGGCTCGCGGTTCGCACCGAAGACCACCCCGTCGACTACGTCGATTTCGAGGGTCGAATCCCCGAAGGCAACTACGGGGCGGGGGCGATGATCGTATGGGACCGCGGGCAGTGGTGCGCGCTCGAAGACGTCGACGAAGGCCTCGACAAGGGCAAGCTCCTGTTCGAGCTGCGAGGATACAAGCTCCGCGGGGTCTTCACCCTGGTCAAGACCAAAGGCAAGACCAACGAATGGCTGCTCATCAAGAAGCCCGACCGACACGCCGCGCCGGAAGGGACGAAGGCCTTGGACCCTCGCTCCATCTTGTCGGGGCTCACCGTCGAGCAGCTCGCGGACGGTTTCGATCCCGGTACGGACCTCGAAGAACGGCTCGAGGCGGCGCGGATCCCCACCGGGTCCGTCGACGTCGACGCGGTGAAGCCGATGCTGGCCGAGACCGCCGACGCGCCGTTCAGCCGCCCGGGGTGGCTGTTCGAGCTCAAGTACGACGGCTTCCGACTGATGATCGACAAGCGGGGCGATCAGGTGCGGCTTCGATACCGCAGCGGGCACGACTCGACGCGGGCGTTTCCGGAGATCGTCAAGGCCGTCGTGGCCCTGCCCTTCGACGACCTCCTCATCGACAGTGAGGTGGTGGTCCTCGGCGACGACGGAAAGCCGTCTTTCCACAGCCTCCAGCAGCGGGTTCAACTGCAGCGCGAGCGGGACATTCAGCAGGCGACGGTGGGCCTGCCCGCGACCGTGTTCGCGTTCGATCTGCTGCGGGCGATGGGCCACGACCTTCGCCAGCGCCCGCTCGAGGAGCGCAAAACGTTCCTGCAAAGCATCCTGCCCACGGCGGGCATTCTCCGCTTCAGCGAACACATCGTGACCGACGGAGAGGCCCTCTATCAGCGCGTTCAGCGCCTGGGGCTGGAAGGCTTGGTCGGCAAACGGGCCAAGAGCGTGTATCGTTCCGGCCGCAGCGAAGACTGGCTAAAGATCCGGGTCGAGCGCACCGACGATTTCGTCATCGTGGGCTTCAGCGAGCCCAAAGGGACCCGGGTCGGGTTCGGCGGTCTACACCTCGCCCAATACGTCGGCACTGACCTCGTGTACCAGGGTCGCGTCGGCACGGGATTCAGCCACGCGCTCTTGGCGTCGCTGCGGTCTCGACTGGACGAGCTCTTGGTCGACGAACCGTCGGTCGAAGCGCCGAGCAAATACGACCGCGTCGACCGATGGGTGCGGCCGCACCTGGTCTGCGAAGTGAGATTCAGCAGCCGCACCGTCGACGGGGTCCTGCGATTCCCGGTCTTCCTACGCCTTCGAGACGACAAAGCCGCGACGGACATGCAGGCGGAGGCCGAAGCGCTCGACGAGCTCACGGGGGCGGAGGCCGAGCCGTCATCCGCGCCCACCGAGGGCCCGAAGATCACCAACCCCGACAAGGTCTTCTTCCCCGAGCACGGCTACACCAAAAAAGACCTGATCGATCTGTACGAGCACCTCGCTCCGTGGCTCATGCCGTACCTCGAGGACCGGCCGGTGGTTCTCACTCGCTACCCGGACGGCATTCACGGCAAGAACTTCTTTCAGAAGGACGCGCCGCCGTTCATCCCTGGCTGGCTGCGCACGGAGCGGATGTGGAGTCAGCACGCGAAGCGAGAGATCGACTACTTCGTGTGCGAATCCGTCGAGGCGCTCCTGTACATCGCGAACCTCGCCGCGATCCCTCTGCACGTCTGGTCGAGCCGGGTCACCACGCTCGCCGCCCCCGACTGGACGACGATCGATCTCGACCCCAAAGGCGCCCCTTTCGCGGACGTGGTGGCCATCGCGATGGCGATCAAGGCGCTGTGCGACGACATCGGGCTTCCTGCCTACGCGAAGACCTCGGGGTCGAGCGGCCTGCACGTCCTGGTCCCCCTCGGCCGGCAGTGTACCTACGAGCAGTCTCGGGGACTGGCCGAGCTCATCGCTCGCGTGGTGGTCCACGATCGACCGGACATCGCGACCTTGGTCCGGCCGGTGGGAAACCGGGAAGGCAAGGTCTATCTCGACTACTTACAGAACGGGCACGGCCGACTCCTCGTCGCTCCGTTCTGCGTCCGCGCGCTGCCGACGGCGCCGATCTCGATGCCGGTAACGTGGAGCGAAGTCGAAGGACTGACGTCGCCGCGTCAGTTCAACATGGCAATTGTGAAACAGCGGTTAGAGGCATGGCCTCGAGACCCGATGAAGGCTGTATTGACGGAGCGTCCGGACCTGTCGGCGGCGCTGAGTCGGCTCGCCGAGCGGTTGACGTGAGCCAACCGAGCACCTCGTTGGCCGGCAGCGGACGAGCGAGAAGGAAACCCTGATAACCGTCGACCTCTTCCTCACGCAGGAGCTCCAGCTGGGATTCGGCCTCGATGCCCTCGGCCACGACCTCCATGCCCAGATCGCGGCCGAGCCGGATCGCCCACCGCAAGACCCGCTCATGCCGGTCGTCGAGCGCAGCGTCGACGAGCAGGGTGCGGTCGAGCTTCAGGACCGAGGCAGGGGTCTGGGCCAAGCTGGCGAGGCTCGACTGGCCAACGCCGAAGTCATCGATGGCGAGCGCGATCCCGCTCGCATGAAGCTCGCGCATGACCGGCGCCGCTTTCGCCTCCAGGACCGCGGTCTCGGTGAGCTCGATCTCGATGTCGTCCGAGCACTGCCCGGTGGACGCGAGGCCGTCGTTGAGCAGCTGAGGCAACGTCGCTTTGACCAGGCTCCGCGCGGACACGTTGATGGCCATCCGCGGCATCTGCGCCCCTGACGTGGTCCAGGCTCGGCGCGCCTCGAGCGCCCGTTGAATCACCCAGGTATCCAATTCGTAAGACAGCCCGCAGCGCTCGATGGCGGGGATGAACTCGGCCGGCGACACCAGCCCCAGGCTCGGGTGTTGCCAGCGCAACAGCGCCTCGATCGACCGCACACGACCGCCGACATCGTCGAGCTGGGGCTGAAAGACGAGGTGAAGCTCGTCGTTTTCGAGCGCGCGCGGGAAATCGTCGACGAGGCGCTGTAGGCGTCGCCACCAGCGCTCCGGAGACGCGGGAACCGTTCGCTGGCTCGCCGCCCGCTGCTTGGCGCCGTACATCATGCGGTCCGCGTGGTCGACGAGTCGGTCGGGGGTCGTCCCGTCGCGCGGGTAGGTCGCCGAACCCGCGCTCGCCCGCATCTGAACCGCGCGTCCCGCGTAGCGGAAGACCGGCTCGAGGGCCTGATGCACGCAGCTTTGCACGTGCTTCGCCGTCGACGTCCCCCCCTCCACGACGACCGCAAACTCATCGCCGCCGAGCCGGGCGACCAGACCCCGATCGCCAACCGCGCAGCGGGTGCGCCGCGCGACTTCCTGCAGGACCGCGTCGCCCATCTGATGACCATAGCGATCGTTGACCGCCTTGAAGCCGTCGAGGTCGATGTACACCACGGAGACTTCGCCGTTCGTTCGCCGCGCCGTTTCTACCCCTCGCTCGAGGACGGAGCGAAAGAACGTCCGGTTGGCGAGGCCGGTCAGATCGTCACAGCTCGCTCGCCGCTGGAGCTCTCGCAAATGCCGCGTTCTGAGAAGCGTATGGCGAATTATCCGCTCCACCACCGACGACCGCGTCAGGTCGTCCTTGAGAACGACATCGGCCCCGCCGTCCCGGATCACCTGCATATCGACGCGCCGCTGAGCCTGGCCCACCATGATGATGATCGGCGTCTCTACCGCCCGTGCCTGCGCCTGGCGGACGAACTCCTGTCCGGTTTCGGAACCGATTCGATGATCGACGAACGCGAGATGGAAGCCTCCCTGTTCGAGAGCAGTTAGAGCAGCAGAGAACTCGATGAAGGACTGAACGTCGTAGTCGAAAAAATCTGACTGCTGAATGGCACGAATGATCGGATCGAAAGCGTCGGAGTCATCAGCCACAACGGCGATGCGAACATCCCTGTCGAGTCCGAGCTCGTGAACGAGGTCCGCCGTACTGGTGTCCGGGGGCATCGTCCGATTCATCGGCGCGGGCCCCAAAGGCTTGAGTCGCAATCCAAGATTGTCAGGGTTGAGGCCAGCGACAGATCGCCCAGTCGTTGAACGCCGACGGGGACTTGGGTTGCGCCAGCCAAAAGCCCTGCACACTCGTCGCGCCGATCGTGCGCAGAACCTTCACCTGGGCATCCAGCTCGACCCCTTCCGCCACCACTTCGAGCGCGAGCTCCCTACCGAGGGCGACCGCCGCCGCCACCAGCGCGCGGCGCGCCGGCGCCTCCTCGAGCGCCTCCACCACCGAGCGATCGATCTTTAGGGTGTCCAAAGGCAGTCGCGCGAGTTCCGCGAGGTGACCAAATCCCGCGCCGAAGTCGTCGATGGCGGTTCGAAACCCCGCGTCCTGCAGAGACTGAAGAACGTCTCGGCTCCGGGCAGGGTTGTCCATCAGCAGCGACTCCGCGCAGTCGAGCTCGATCCAGTCGGGTTCGGCCCCGGCGCGGCGCACAACCCCGACCAGATGGCGGGCCAAGTCGGGCATCGCGATCTGAGGGGCCGTGAGATTGACCGCCACCGGAACATCGTTTCGACCGTCGGCGCGCCACTTCACGGCCTCCCGCGCCGCTTCGAACAGCGTCCAGTCCCCGAGCTCGAGGGTCAGATCCGCGCCATCGCACGCGTCGAGAAAGTCTCTCGGGCACAGAAGGCCGCGCTCCGGATCGTCCCACCGCAGGTACGCTTCCACGCCGGAGATACGATCGTAGTCAAGGCTGAGGCGAGGCTGGTAAACGAGACGGAGCTCGCCGTCTTCGAGCGCTCGACGTAGGCGTGCGGTCTGGACCTCCACCCCGTTGGAGCCGTCGATGCGAATGCGCTCGTGGCCTTCCGACACCGCCCTCAGCCGGGCCGCGTCCGCCTTTTCCAGCAGCCCCTCGACGGTCGAGCGCTCCCCGCTCACCGAAATGCCTACCCGGCCGCTGAGCTGGATGGGAACGCCTTCGAAAGGCTCGGCGAGGGCCGCCAGCGCGCGGTGCGCCACCGCCTCGGCGTCGTTGGGGCGTCGCACCCCGCCCACGATAATGCAGAACTCGCTGCCGCCGAGCCGAGCCACGGTCTCGGTGTCGCGCACGATGCCCTGGAGCCGGACCGCAACTTCGCGCAGCAGTCCGTCCGAGATGTCGGCCCCGAACGCCTCGCTCACTTCTTCGAAGCAGTCGACGGAGATGTAGACAAGCGCGACCCGCTCATCGGCGAACTCGGCGTTCGCGAGGGCGTGCTCCAGTCGCTGGCGAAACAGCGTGCGATTGGCGAGTTGCGTCAGCTGGTCGTAGTGCGCCAGGTGGGCGAGGCGGCCTTCGGCGCGGGTCTTCTCGATCGCGAACCGCAGACTGCGATCGAGTCGGGCCGGGTCGACGTCGCGCTTCATCATGAAGTCTTGCGCGCCGGCGCGAACCGCTTCCAAGGCGAGGTTCTGGTCGTTCCATCCCCCGAGCACGACGATGGGTACGGCGGGGGCAATGGCCTGCAAGGCACGGATGGAAGACAGCCCACTCGCCCCCTGCAGCGACAGGTCGAGCAGCACGACGCTGAAATCCTGGCTGGTCAGCGCTTCTTGCGCCGCGGACAGCGTATCGACATGGGTGACGTGGTATTGGCCGGCAGGCAGTCGGCGAAGCACGCTCTGCAGCTTCTCGCGCTCGGCTGGGTCATCTTCGATCAGCAGTAGGGTGCTGCCCCACGGCTCGATGAGCACATCGGTGGTCTGCGCGAGGCGCGCGGACGATGTCGGTACATCTAGGTCGACCGTGCTCACGCGAAGGGCTCCGACGATCAGCATCGACGGGTCCTCCCCGAGCTTGAGCCGGCGGGGACTACAGAACCTCGGTCAGAAACCGGCTCGCTTGGGCCAGGGTCGACCCACCGATCTCGTGGGCGCCCGCGAAACCCACGAACTGCGCATCGAGCCCGGCCGCCTTGAGCGCCTCGTGGAGCTCATGAGCGAGGGGATAAGGAAGGATGGGGTCCATCGTGCCGTGGGATTGCAACACCCGGAGGCCGGCCCGACGGGCCATAAGCGGCTGCCACACGTCGGCGGACATGAAGGCGCCCGAGAACAACAGCAGCCCGGCGAACGGTCGGTCGGTGTGCAGCGCCACATCCACAGTGAGGATCGCCCCCTGCGAGAAGCCCCCCAGGACCACCGCGGACGGGGTCAACTCCGTTTCCAGGGCGTCGAGCATTTCGACCACCGCCGACCGAGCCTGTTCGAGCCCGGCCGGGCGCTCGTTACGAACATCACGTAGCTGACCGGTCATCATGGCCCGCTGGATGCGCTCGACGTCGATCATCCACCAGGCGCGCGCGTCGAGCATCGGCATGTTCAGCGCGAGCGGGGCTTCGGGGAACGCGAATCGGAGCCCGGAGGGCCCGGACAGGACCTGCCCCAGGCCGACGAGGTCGATCCCGGGGGCGCCAAATCCGTGCATCAGGACGACCAGCGGGCCGCTGCCGCCCCCTTGCCCGTCGGTTCCGCCGGTCAGTCGGACCGTCAGGGGGCCCATCTTCGCGATTCTCATGGGGGGTACCTGCCAAGACATCCACGGGAAGGCAAGCGCGAGACCGAGGGCGTATTTCGTGCGAAACTCCCACTTCGTGGCCGCGAAGCGCTCGCAATCAATATTGCCTCTGTTCATGCAGCCGCTATCGATCTGGCGGTTCCTGCGCGACCCGAAGGCAGGATGGGGCGCGAAGGCTGCCTTGCTGTTCGCGGCCGCCTACGCGGTGTGGCCCCTGGATCTGATCCCCGATCTGGTTCCCCTCATATCCTGGCTCGACGACGCCGGCGTCGCGTCGGCGGCGATCGCGTGGGCCGCGGCGTCGGTTCAGCGCCATGCCCGCGAGCGAAAGACTGCCGAGATACCCGCGACGACCGAGGTCGGTTCTGGCCAATCGCAGTGAGCAGCGATACACCCTATCGCTGTGACTCTGCTCAGTGCGCGAGGGCTCAATAAGGCCTACGGCGCAAAGACGATCCTCGCTGGCGTCGACCTCACCCTGTCCGCCGGCGACCGGGTTGGCCTCATCGGCCGCAACGGAACGGGCAAGTCGACGCTCGTTCGCATCCTGATCGACGACGTGGAGGCCGACGCCGGCGAGATCATCCGGCGGCGCGACCTCACCATCGGATCCGTCGACCAAAACCCCGACCTGACCGGTTTCGAGTCGGTGCAGGCCGCGCTCCTGTCCGGGCTCGCGCGTCATCAAGCGGTGACCGCCGAGCTGCACGCGGTCAACGAGCGGATGGAGACCGCCGAGGAAGCCGCCTTGATCCCTCTCGTCGAACGACAGGCCGAATTGTCCGCGGAAATCGAGCGGCTCGGAGGATGGAACCTGGAGCACCTCGCCGACGCGATGGGTGACGCGCTGCGGGTGCCGCCCAAAGATCGCAGTCCAACCTCGCTGTCGCTCGGAGAACAGCGACGGGTCGCCCTGGCGATGGTTCTTCTCAGCCGACCCGACGTGTTGATCCTCGACGAACCGACGAACCATCTCGACGTCACGACCATCCAGTGGCTGCAGGATCATCTCACCGGATATCCCGGCGCCATTCTTCTCGTCACCCACGACCGGTACTTCCTCGATGACGTTGCGAACCGGATCGTCGAGCTCGACCGGGGACACCTGTCGGCGTACGCCGGCAACTACACCGCGTACATCGTGGAGAGAGCCGAGCGTGAAGCCCAGGCGGCTCGGGCCGAAGAGCGTCGACAAAGCGCGATCCGCAGCGAGCTGAAGTGGGTCCGGCGATCCGCGCCCGCCCGCACCACCAAGCAGAAAGCTCGACTCGAGCGGTTCGACGCCCTGGTCGCCGCTCGCCCCGCCGCCGCCGAGGGCGAAGCGGTGCTCCACATCCCCCACCCCCCGCGCATCGGCAAGACCATCCTCGAAATCCGAGGCCTGAAGAAGGCCTTCGGCCAGCGGACGCTCATCGACGGCCTCGATCTGACGCTGAAAAAGGGCGACCGAATCGGGATCGTGGGCCCCAACGGAGCCGGCAAGACGACCTTTGTCCGAATGGTTCTCGAACAGGAGCCCGCCGACGCCGGGACCGTCAAGCAGGGCGTCAACACCAAGATCGTGTACGCCGACCAGGCCCGCGCCGACCTCGACGACAGCAACTCGGTCCGCCAGGAGGTCGCCGGCGACAACGATCAGGTGTTCGTGGGCGAGCGAGCGATTCCCGTCCCGACCTTCCTCGACCATCTCCTGTTCGACGACGCCGCCCAGCGAACCCCGGTAGGCGCGCTGTCGGGTGGGGAGCGCAGCCGCGTCGCGCTCGCCAAGTCGCTGCGCGAGCCCGGCAATCTCCTGATCCTCGACGAACCCACCAACGACCTGGATCTCAACACACTGCGCGTGCTCGAAGACGCGCTGGTCCGCTATCCAGGATGTGTCCTGGCCATCAGCCACGACCGGTACTTCCTCGACCGAATCGCCACCGCGGTCCTGGCCTTCGAAGGCCACGGGCGGGTGGTGCTGTACGAGGGTAGCTACGCGATGTTCAGGGAGCGGCAGCAGCGTCCGTCCGAAGACCCGCCGTCGCCGACCAAAGCCGCCGCGCCGCGCCCATCAGCGGGCCCCAAGCCCTCGCCCAAGAAGCCCCGCACCCGGCGGACCTTCAAGCAAGAGCAGGCCTTTGGGCGCATGGAGACGGACATCATGGAGGCCGAAGCGGCCGTGATGTCCCTTCAAGACACCGTCAACGACCCGGCGGCGATCCGAGAGCTGGGCCCGAAGATGAAAGACAAGCTCGCCGAGCTCGAGGCGGCCGAGCGGCGAGTCGAAGGGCTGTACGCGGAATGGGCGGTGTTGTCGGAGCTGGAGCCCTACGGGGCTTGAGCTTGGGCGCAGACGCGAAACCGGCGATCATAGCCGCCGCAGCAGCGCCTTCGTCTCCCCTTTCAAGCCCCCGTACTTCTGTTCGGACGCCAACGTGGTCCACCGCTTCGCATCGCCCTTGTTGCCGGACTCGAGGGCCGCCTTGGCGGAGATCACGTACAGCTTCTTTCGGATCCGGTCGCTCCAGGCCTTCGGATCTTCGTCGAGGCGGGCTCGGAACCGGGCCGTCGTGCGCAACACCTCGTCGAACTGCTTCGCGCGGAACAGCACCTTCGCGTACTCGTAGGCGAACTGCGGATTGTTCGGGTAGCGCTCGGTCAACATCGCGCCGTAGCGGAGCCCGGCCTTCGTGTCTTTGTTCTCCTGCGCGAAGTGATGAAGAATGTACAGCGCGTCGGCGGCGTACACGGTGTCTCCCTTCGCGAGGGACTCGAGAAGCCGGCGGCCGGACTTCTCGTCGCCGGACACGCCAGCCATGCCCAGCAGCAACCGCAGCGGCAATCCGGCTTGCGACACCGCGAGGCGGGTCACGCCGCGCACATAGTCGATGGTCGGGTTGCGCCGAGAGCCCACCTGGTCGAGCATCCGTTCGACGCGGCGCATCTCCTTGAGGGCGCCCATCCGCTCGCCGTCTTTGGCCAACAGACGAACCCGCCGCATGCGCGCCTCCATCTCCAGCATCGCGTATTGGGGGCCTCGCTTGCCGAACACCTTGGAGAACTTGAAGAGGCGAAGAAGCCGCTTCTTGCGTCGCTCGGGCAGCCCGTAGCCGTTACCCTCGAGCGACATCTCGATCTCGTTGAGGGGCTGCTCGAGCCATACCGCACACGCCTTGTCGTCGAGGTCGTCGGAAGCGGCCAGGGCCGACAGCGACTTTTCGATGGCTTCGGCCTCCGCCGCCATGACCACCTGCAGGGCCTCTTTGCAGCTCGGTTGGGCGTAGAACGGCCGCTCTTCCCCGCTTGAAATGAGGGCAGCAGTCAGGGACAGCGTAGTGAGGATCGCGGTAGCCACGTCTGGTTGAACGTACCAGCGCGGCTAATATTTGCTAGACGTGTCCTCTTGTGAGGGGCCTTACACCGGTTCTTTCCCTGAGTGAGCGCCGGCTCGGAGGCCGGGCCGTACGGTGACGAGCCACAGGCCAGCGCTTCAAGCCGCGCCCGGCCCCACCGCCGAATCCAAGGCCAGGACCCGCCTCGGAGGATTACCCGGCCCTGCCTTTGCTGGGTGAAGCGGTAAAGACCGCGGGGGGCGGCTGGATGCGTGCCGGCCCGCGTCGCCTCGGTCAAAGCATCTGGCCACCTCATCTGCCCCGCGTAGGCCGGACGTTACACACCAGCGTGGGACATCGGTTGCCGCGAGCGCAGCGATGGGCGAGAGCAAGGGCAGGTTGGGCCCCGGCGAGCGCATCAGCGGCAACCGAAGGCCGACCTACGGTCGCCTCCAGCGCCGGCCGCATGGGTGGACGGTCGCGATGGTCCTTACGGTCGGCACGCTGAGCATCGCGGCCAAGCCTCCCGACCCCAAACGCGTGCGGGCACAGCCCACCGGGGCGGCAACGATGGTGATCGACGGTCGGCTCGACGAGCCGGTGTGGTCCATCGCGCCGGTGGCCAGCGGCTTCGTCGAACGCACCCCGTACCCCGGCCGGCCCGCGGCGAGCCGAACGACGTTCCGCGTCGTGTATGACGAGCGCACCGTTTACGTCGGGGTCGAGATGTTTACCGATGGTCGACCACCTCGTGGCTGGGAGCGCTCGCGCGACAACTTCGGACTGTTTTCTGACGACGCCATCTCGTTGAAGTTCGACGTGCGGCTGGACCAAAGGACGACCGTCGCTTTCGTCACCAACCCCGCCGGCACCCAGCTGGACTACGTCGCGGTCGAAAACGGCGGGGAGTTTCGGCGAGAGTTCGACGCGATATGGGACGTCGCCACCTCCACCAGCGCCGATCGCTGGACGGCAGAGTTCGCGATCCCGGTCATCGCCCTCGGCTTGCCGTCCGGCACCGGCGTCGACACCGTGGGGCTCCAGGTCAGCCGGGACCACAACGCCCGGATCGCGACCTACGATTGGACGGAAATGCCGCCGGAGTTCGGGCCGATCTCAGCGCTGTACTATGGTCGGCTCGAAGGCCTCGATGGCCTGAGCACCGGTAATCCGATCACCCTGCTGCCTTTCGTTCTCGGCAACGTCGAACAGCGCCCCCATCGCGACGGCACCGGCCGCGACACCGATTTCGAGCCCAAGGTCGGCGGTGACGTGAGGGCGAGGTGGGGCCAAGACATCTGGACGGAACTCACCGTCCTCACCGACTTCGCTCAGGTCGACCTCGACGACCCCGTGGTCAATACGAACCGCTTTCCGCTGTTCTTTCCCGAGCGACGCCCGTTCTTCCTGTCCGGGGTCGAGGTGTTCGGCTTTGGCAGTCAAGGCTTCTCGCAGATCTTCTTCTCGCGACGGATCGGGCTCGACGACGGCGGCAACACCGTCCCGTTGCTCGCGGGTTTCAAGTCGTACGGCAGTCAAGGCGACTTTCGGTTTGGGTTTCTACAAGTGGTCACCGACGAGCAAACCACCCGCGACGGGGCACAGACGGTCACCGAGCCCGGCCGAAGCTTCACTGTGGCCCGGGTTCGCCAAAACTTCGGCGAGCGCGGCCACATCGGAGCCATGGCCACTGTGCAGGGCCGATTGCCTTTTCTCAACGAAGACGACCAGCCCTTCGAGCCCAACATCTCCCTCGGCGGCGACGGTTCGTACCGCGCGTTCGACCGCCGACTCGACGTCAGCGGCTTCTTCGCCGGCACCATCAACCGCGAAAGTCGCGCGACCCGAGGGACCAGCGGGGGGCTCAATGTCGCGTGGACGGGAGAGAACCTGCAGCCGTCGGTCTCCGTCGAGTTCGTGTCCGAGAACTTCGACCCCCGAGTGGGCTTCGTCGAGCGCCGCGACCTCCTGCAGAGCACGGTGAACCTAGATACCGTCTTCCGCCCGGAGGGGTCGGGCATCCAGCAGATCGACCTATACGCCGGCGCCCGCGTCGACCAGCAGGTGAGCGACCTGGCGGTGATCGGTCAGCGAGGAGCGGTAGAAGCCAACATCCGCTTGCGCAACGGCCTGAGCATGGGCGGAACCTTCACGCGGATCGAAGACCTCGTGCGCGAGGACTTCACGCTCTTGAACCGGGTGCCGATCCCCGCCGACCGCTACTTCGGCCATCGCGTCACCGCATCCCTGTCCCTGTCCGAGCAGCGCAACCCGTACTTCGACGTCGAGTTCACCCACGATACTTCGTTGTTCGGCGGCCGGCTCAACGCGGTCGACGCGACCGCCGGCATCAACCTCTACGGCTACGGCCGCAGCGAAGTCAGTGCGACCTTGTCGTGGATCAACTTCAATGGATTCGACACTATCCAGACCACGACCGTGCGCAGCCGGCTCAGCATCACCCCCTCGACGAAGCTGGTCGCCGACCTGATCGGGCAAGCCAACACGTTCGAACAGCGAGTGACCGCCCTCGCCCGTGTGCGATGGCGGTACCTGCCGGGCTCTGACCTGTTCTTGGTCTACCGAGAGACCTTTCCGTACGACGAAAGCGAAGTCGAAGCCGACCGCGCCGTGACCTTGAAAGTGAACTATCGATTCGATGCCTTATTCTGAATGAGCTTTCGGTACAGGCGGTCGACGTACTTTTGAGTTCGTTCGAAGATCTCTTGGCCTTTTTGGCGCTGGTAGATCTTGTCCTTTCTCCACCGCGGCCCTCGCTTGCGATAGTACTTGTCGCGAACTTCGTAGGTCACTCGCCACAACCGCTCGTAATCGCGACGGATACCCCGTCTCGACACCAAAGCCGGGTCCGCATCCACCGCGCGCTCGATCGCATCTCGCTTGCTGAGAAACACCGCAAACGGCGTGACCCCGAGCGGATACTTGTCTTCGGGGATCTTGGCCAGGATCGCGCGTTCGCCGTTCGCCACCGCGGGGGGCGGTCGTGGTGCGGCCGTCTCCTCCTGTTGCTCGCCGGGCTTCGCCGAGACGTCTTCGGCGCTCGTTGGCTCCGGGAGTGGTGTATCGTCGGCGGGTTCGGGCGCCTCGTCGTCCTCGGACGTCGCGGCGGCCCCCTTGAGCCTGACCGCTTTCGCTAACGAGGCGGTCTGCAGTTCCTCGCTCCCAGCCGCGGGGGAAGATCGGTCCACCGCGCTGGCGGCCGACGCGATGGTCGCGGACGGGCCGCGGCCGTCCACCGCATCGATGACTCCATTGACGAGACCGATGGCGGTCAGGACGACGCCCACCGCCCCCAACAGCAACACCAGGTACTGCGCCGGCTTGATGACCTGGAAGGTCCGGAGCCACTGAATGGTGAAGTACAGCGACACCGCGACCACGAGCATGGCGAGCACCGGGGCCAGCAAGTGAACGTGGGGGACGGGGACCGCGGGCAGCAGGGCGGTCATCCCGTTGGGGACCGCGGCCAAGATGGCCAGCACATAGAGATGAATCAGGTAGTTGGTGCGGCTCTTGGGCGTCGACTCGCCCTGGAACAGGTTGATGAGCGCGGCCAGAACGGGGTGGGAGATGAATCCGATCACGCCCGCGACCGCGGCCGCGATGCACGCCATCGGAAGCGCGGCGACGAACCCCGCTACTGACACGACCCCCGACACCGCGGTGGCCAAAAACGCAAACACGGCGGCGATGAGGGTGGTGAAGAACGCGGCCGGGATAGCGTACGCCGCGATCTCGAGGTTCCCCATCACCGGCAGCGGCTGCTCCGCGAAGCTGCGGTTGATGCGACCGATGGGGTTGAACGCCATCAGCGGCACCTGAAGCAGATAAAAGCCGATCGCTTTGGGGACCGCGACGAAGAAGTAGCCGATCCCTTTCGCCTCCGCCTCGTTGGCCTCTTCGAATTGAAAGCCATCCCCGATCAAGCCCCCGCTCGCCTCGGGGTGGGAGGCCGATTGCGCGCCGGTCTCATCGTAGCCGAGACCCGCCGGGGGTCCGAAGCCACCGACCGCACTCGCGCCGTTGGTGGCGTGGGGGGCGGAAGCCGGAGAGACGGCGACCGATTCGACGTACACCACCTCGAACTTACGTTGCGCCAACGAGAACACTCGGCCTTGGGCGAGACGGATAGGTACGGTGATCCTCTGGTCGTCAACGTAGGTTCCGTTCGACGAGTTGAGGTCTTCGAGAAACCAGGTTCCGTCCTGCGCGAAGATCCGGGCGTGGCGTTTGGAGATCGACTCATCGCGCAGGGAGATGTCGGTCCTGGCACGCTCCCGGCCAAGAACGGCGCCGTCGGGCCCGATGTCGTAGACCATCGCCGATTCGATGTCGCGGATCTCCAGTCGCATGAGGACCGGGGAACCATACCTTCGCGGGTTCCGGGAACCAAATGAGCTGGTCACGGGCGCCCCCATCGGCGCACCCGAGTTTACCCCACACAAGCCCGTGTCATCGGGGCTCGGGATCCGAGAATCGAGCGTCGGCCAGCGTCGATTTTATCGCTGCGAGTCGGACGCGAATCTCCGGCCCTCGAGATATGAGAACGCCGGTGGCCACCAGGTCGACGGCGGCGAGATGGATCAAGCGCGACGCCATCGGGGTGAAGGTCTCAAAATCTTCGCAAGGCTCGATGGCCACCACCGCCCGACTCTCGGCCGCCAGTCGGGACTTCGGCGCGGTAATGGCCACGACCTGAGCCCCGTTATCGCGGGCGAGCCTCACGCTGGTCACGAGACTCTTGGTCTGGCCAGTGTTGGACACGGCGAGCACGGCGTCTTCAGAGCTCATCCTGCCGCGGCCATCCGCGGCAGAACGAAGTCCGTGTACGCGATCGACGGAATGATCATCCTCGAACGCCGTCCGCGGGCCCCCCGCCGCGCGCGTGCAGGACGTCAGATGCGGGGCGCCGCAGCCAGGATCTCCGGGCTCGCTTGGTCCGCATACTGCTTGAAGTTGTCATGGAAGCTCTGGGCCAGCTTCTTCGCCGTCGCCTCGTAGGCCGCCTTGTCGGCCCAGGTGTTGACCGGCTGCAGAACCTGATCCGGCACGTTGGGGCACGTCTTGGGGACCGAAACCCCAAAGATGGGGTCCTCGACGTACTCGACATCGTTCAGAGCGCCAGAGTGAATGGCGTCGATGATGGCGCGGGTGTGCTTGATGCTCATCCGCTTGCCGACCCCGTAGGGACCGCCGCTCCAGCCGGTGTTGACCAACCATACGCTGGCGTTGGTCCGCTTGATGCGCTCCGCGAGGAGCTCGGCGTACTTCGTGGGGTGCCACACCATGAACGGCGCGCCGAAGCACGCGGAGAACGTCGCCTCGGGCTCGGTCACCCCGACCTCGGTCCCCGCGACCTTGGCCGTGTATCCGCTGATGAAGTGGTACATCGCTTGGCCGGGGGTCAGCTTGCTCACCGGGGGCAGAACGCTGAATGCGTCGGCGGTCAGGAAGAGGACGTTCTTCGGCTGCTTGGCGAGGCTGGGCACCTTGGCGTTGGGGATGAACTCGATCGGGTAAGAGCACCGCGTATTCTGAGTATACTTCGAGCTGGTGTAGTCGACGGCCCGGGTCTCCGGATCGTACTCGACATTCTCTAGAATGGCGCCGTAGCGGATGGCGTCATAGATTTCGGGCTCGGCGTCGCGCGAAAGATTGATGCACTTCGCGTAACAACCACCCTCGATGTTGAACACCCCTTCGTCGGTCCAGCAGTGCTCATCGTCGCCGATCAGCTGGCGGTGGGGGTCGGCGGACAGCGTCGTCTTGCCCGTTCCCGAAAGACCGAAGAAGATCGAAACGTCGTCCGGATCTTCCCCTTCGTTGGCCGAGCAGTGCATCGACAAGACACCTTGCTTCGGCATCAGGTAGTTCATGATCGTGAACACGCCCTTCTTCATCTCGCCGGCGTACTCGGTGCCCATGATGACGAACTCTTTGTACTCGAACGAAACCGCGACCGAGGTCTTGGAGGTCATGCCGACGGTGCGAGAGTTGGCGGGGAACCGGCCCGCATTGTACACGACGAAGTCTGGGGTTCCGAAGTCCTCCAGCTGCTCCGCGGTCGGGCGAATGAGCATATTCCGCATGAACAGGGCGTGGTACGCGCGCTCGCAGATGATCCGCACCTTGAGCCGATACCGCTCGTCCCAGCCCGCGAATCCATCGATCACGAACAGCTGCTCGCGGGTGTTGAGGTAGTCGACCGCGCGCTCGCGGATGATGTCGAAGACCGATTCTTCGAGCTTGATATTGACCGGTCCCCACCAGATGTCGTTCTCGCTGGCGGCGTTGCCGACCACGCGCTTGTCACTCGGGCTACGGCCGGTCTTCGCCCCCGAGTACGCGATCAACGCCCCGGTCGAAGAGATGGCCGTGCCTTTTTCGCGGCGCAGGCCCTCTTCGTAGAGCATCGATGGAGGAGGATTGCGGAGAATGCTTTTGACGCTAATGCCGTGCTGTTCGAGATCGAAGGCCATGTTTTATTGCTACACCCGTTGTGTCGGCGTTTGAACCAGCCTCTGAGAATTGATTTTCATGCGACAGCACGACTTATGGCTCGCGTGAATAGAGCTAACCTGAAACGACAGTGCGCAGTTTGGCCGCGGTACGCGTCGGTGCGACGCCGACGTACGTGAGGCCCCTCCCATTGACGCCGCACGTCGACGGCCCACGGACCCGCCAGGAGCCTGCGACATCAGCCGTGAGCCAGGGCCACAGTTCGGTATCGTTTAGGCGTCAGGCCGTACTTCTTCACCCGCAGCCCCATCTGCCGCTCGGTGACCCCAAGCCGGCGCGCGGCCTCCGCCATGTTGCCACGGGTGTCTTTCAGCGCGTCGACGATGAGCTCTCTTTCCACCGCCTCCACCGTCGACTGCAATGTACCTTTCGGCGACGTCCCCGACGAAGCTGGGGTCTGCAGGGTCGGCGGCAGGTGGTGCGCGTGAATGACGCCGTCTTTGGTCAGCAGTACCGCGCGCTCGATGCAGTTCTCGAGCTCGCGGACGTTGCCCGGCCAGTGGTATGCCATCAGCAGGTCGATCGCTTCTGAAGATATCCGTCGTACGTCTTTGTTCAGCGCTCGAGAGCAGCGCTCGACGAACGAGTCGGCCAAAAGAAGGATATCCGTCCGCCGCTCTCGCAGGGGCGGAACGTGGATGGGGAATACGTTGAGCCGATAATAGAGGTCATGCCGAAACCGCTCGCCGACCATCAACGCTTCGAGGTCGCGATTGGTCGCGGCAATCACCCGCACGTCGGTCTTGAGGGTCTGACTGCCCCCCACCCGTTCGAACGTCTGCTCCTGAAGGATCCGGAGGAGGGTCACCTGAATCGACGGCGCGAAGTCGCCGATCTCATCGAGGAAGATGGTCCCGCCGTTGGCCATCTCGAAGCGGCCGAGACGCCGCTGAAGGGCGCCGGTGAACGCACCCGCTTCGTGTCCGAACAGCTCGCTTTCGAGAACCCCTTCCGCGAGCGCGGCACAGTTGACCTTCACGAACGGCTGATCGCGGCGAGCGCTCAGGTGGTGGATGGCGTCGGCGACGAGCTCCTTGCCGGTTCCACTTTCGCCTCGGATAAGAACCGTAGCGTCGCTGCCAGCCACCGTTTCGATCATCTGCAACACCGGCTTCATGGCCTTCGCGCGGGCCACGATCCGGGTCGACGAGGGCATCGCGGTCCGGGCGGCTTCGACCCGAGACTGGCGCGTAGCGACCACCGGCGCGACCAACGTCGCGATCACGGAAAAGAGCCGGAGGTCGTCCTCCAGGGCATTCACCCCGTCTTGGCGGCGATCGATGCTCAGCGCACCGACGACCTCGTTCGCCCACCGGATCGGCAGACTGACGAACGAGAGGTCCCCCGCGCTGTCCCGTATCTCGGGCAACACCACCGTCTGCCCGGTCTCGATCACCTGACGAGCCAATCCCGACGTCAGGGCGAATCGGCTGGTAGGCTCGGCCCGGCGGGCGCCACCGTCGATGGCGAGCAAGGTCGGTTCGGACAAGTTGTGGGCGGCGTCGACGGTCAGCTCTTGGGTATCTCTACGCAGGAGGGTGACCGCGCCTCGCACCAGCCCGCCGCGCGATGCCAGCAGCGCGAGGACTTGACCCAGACGGTCGGTCGATTCGGCCGTCGACTCCAGGATTTGTATGACGTCACTGAGGACGCGCAGAGTGCGGAACTCCACACCCGCGCCCAACGTCCGATGGGGCAGCTGCACTGTACTTCCGTAATCGATTCCTACATGGATGTCATCTTTGCTTTGTGCACCGCACGCATGCTTTGCATAGTTTACTCTTAGTAAAGTATGTATTCTGCGCGTTTTCCGCACTATAGCTACATATACGTTGGAACTATCGCTCAAGACCTACGCAGATGTAGCCCTTAGCGACGTCATACTCTGTCGCGTCGGCTTGGTCTGGTCTTTGCTTTGACGCGCTGCATGACCAGAGCCGCACTTTGGGCGGGGTCGTGCGCGTTGGGCGCCCTGACTCTCGCCGTCGCCTCGACCGCCAACGCCGCGGAGCCCGATCTCGCGGCCTTCCAGGTCGCGCTGGACACCGTGTGGGTGGTCCTGGCGGGCATCCTAGTTTTCTTCATGAACGCCGGCTTTGCCCTGCTGGAGTCCGGCCTCTGTCGCGCGAAGAACGCGGTCAACATCCTGGCCAAGAACTTCACGATCGCAGCGTTCGCCGGCCTCGCTTTCTTCTTCTTCGGCTTTGGGCTGATGTTCGCCGACGGCAACGCCTTCATGGGCATGGGCGGCTTCATGCTGCTGGGCGCCGACAACTCGCCGGCCACCGGGGCCGCCTACGAAGGCATCTTCGGGTCGCTCAACTGGACCGGTGTCCCCCTCGAAGCGAAGTTCTTCTTTCAGGCCTGCTTTGCGATGGCCGCAGCGTCGATCGTGTCCGGCGCGGTCGCCGAACGCATCAAGTTCCAGGCGTTCATTCTGTTCAGCCTTCTTCTCGTCGCGCTCGTCTACGGGCTGACCGGCCATTGGATCTGGGGCGGCGGCTGGCTCGCAAGCCAGGGGTTTTGGGACTTCGCCGGTTCGACGGCCGTGCACTCCGTGGGGGGATGGGCCGCGCTCGTGGGCGCATTCCTTCTCGGGCCTCGCCTCGGAAAGTACGGCAAAGACGGCACTGTACGCGCCATCCCCGGGCACTCGATGGCCCTCGCGACCATCGGGGGATTCGTTTTGTGGCTGGGCTGGTTCGGCTTCAACGCCGGCTCCACGATGGCCGCCGACCCCGGGGCGATCGCCCACGTCGCGACGACCACCCTCCTCGCTTCGCTGGCGGGCATCGCCGGCGCACTGGCCGCGTCGTACATTCGAACGCGTTCCTTCGACCTGAGCATGATGATCAACGGCTGCTTGGGCGGATTGGTGGGAATCACCGCCCCCTGCGCGTTCGTGTCCGCCGGCTCGGCGGTGATCATCGGCTTCACCGCGGGGGCCATCGTGGTCATGGCCGTCGAGCTCATCGATCGGATCCGGGTCGACGACCCGGTCGGCGCGATCAGCGTCCACCTGGTGTGTGGGATCTGGGGCACCCTCGCCGTTGGCCTCTTCGCGCAAGAAAGCTTCTCGAGCGATGTGGGCAACGGTCTGCTGTTCGGAGGCTCCGCGTCCCTCCTCGGCGTGCAGGCGATGGGCATCGCGGCCGTCGGCGCCTTCGTGGTCACCGCCTCGTTCGTGCTGTGGAAGATCGTCGACTTGACGGTGGGCCTTCGCGCCGACGAAGAGGAAGAGATCGTCGGCCTCGACGTGTCCGAAATGCGGATGCGCGCGTACCCGAGCGACGCCGTCGGCGGGCGCTCGATCGACCACGCACCGCCCGAGGCGGCCGCCGCGGAAGCCGCCGCCGCACACCCGCAACCGACGATCACCGATCCCCAGACCGAAGCTGTCTCGTAAAGAGAGTTTGCGCGCGGAGGGAGGCGGGGCGGTTCTCCTCCTCCTCCAGAGGGCCGTCCCGTCTCCTCTCCTCCTTCCCCTGCATTTCAATTCTCCAGTGGGCGGTCGACAGTAGATCTGAGCGGCCCGATCCATGCCCCCCAGCGATCATTTTTTCCCCGCGCGCGACGATGCAACGGTCGCGGAACGCCCCGCGCTGGAGCGCATCGACCGCCTGGTAGCGAGCGCCGAGATCGTCATCAACGCGCTGCCCTGGCTCGATGGCGTGGGGGCCAAAATCGGCAAGCTCGCGGCTAAGCTCGAGGAGGTCGTAGACGCCGACCCGGACGCGGCCATCGCCGCCGTCCACCTGATGCACGCGCACCGCTACTCCGCCGCCCACGCGGTGAACATGGGCATCCTGTGCTACCTCACCGCGCGGCGGCTCAAGCTCCCGGACAGTCAACGACGCTCGATTCTCTGCGCGGCCCTGAGCTGCAATGCCAGCATTCAGAGGCTCCAGGACGAACTCAAGAATCAGTTCGACCCGCCCACCCCCGAGCAAATGAAGGAGATGCGGGCCCACCCCGACAAGAGCGTCGATTTCTTGCGCCGAACGGGGGTGAACGACGAGGTGTGGTTACGGATCGTCGCTCAACACCACGAACGACCGGACGGCTGCGGATATCCGGGCGGGCTGACGACGGAGGCCATCGGGGAAGACGCGCTCATGGTCGGGCTCGCTGACCGATACGCGGCGTGCGTGAGCCCGTATGACGACGACCGGGTGGCGTCGTCGGCGAGCCAGGGCCTCGGTGAGGTGTTTCGAGACCCGAGCTACGCCGATTTCGAGGCCCTGGTCGCGAGCTTCATCAAGGAGCTCACGCTGTTCCCCCCTGGATCGTTCGTGCGGCTCGACGACGATGTCGAAGCCCTCGTCGTCCGACGTACAAGCGACTCGATGTGTCCGCTGGTCGCGGTGATCGGCGACGACCTCGAGGCCTCTCCGCCCGCGCTCCGATCGACGCTCCCGTCTGAGATCGTCGAAAGCGTCTCTGGTCACGCCATCGATCCCGCCTACCGGCGCCTGTGGTGAGCTACAGCGTCCATACCGAGCCTTTGTGGCCGTCTCGGACGTCGACCCCCAGCCCCTGCAGCTCGGCGCGAACCTCATCGGCCCGCGCAAAGTCTTTGGCCGCTCGAGCGTCCGACCGGGCCTGAACCAGCCTATCGACTTTCTCGATGTCCAGACCGATGCGGGCGGCCTTGAGGTCGCGGCGCTCGCGCACGAAGGTCTCGGGGTCGCGACCGAACACGCCCAGCAGCTGAGCGACGGTCTGCATGTCTTGCTCGAACCGCCGGAGCGTGCGTGCCCGCATCTGCTTGTTGACACCTTTCGCCGAATCCAGCCGCCGATTGACCTCGCTGAGCGGCGCGCTCAACGCCGCGATGGCTCCCGCGGTGTTCAGGTCGTCGCGCATCGCGACGAGGAAGTTCGGCAGCATCTGTTCGACGACGTCGATGACCTCACCCGGTCCGGGATCCTTCGCGGTGGCGTTGAACGCGCGCACGCGGACCAAAGTGTCGTAGACATACGCCACCCGTTCGTCCGCTTCTTCGACGCCCGGAAACCGAACCTGCTGGCGGAGAACTTCGCTCGGCGTCTCGTGGCCGTTGCTGCATCGACCCTCCTTCTGCTCCGCAGAGGTCATGAGAACGCCGCACACCGGGCATCTCAGCTCGACCTCGAAGTTGAGGGCGCTGCGGTAATGGACCGCGAGCAGGAAGTACCGAAGCGCTTCCGCCGGGTATAGGCCCAATACTTCCCGCGCGGTGAAGAAGTTGCCGAGGCTCTTGGCCATCTTCTCGCCGTCGAAGTTGATGAGGCCGTTGTGCATCCACCGCTGAGCGAACGCGCCTTCGCCGCAGACCCCCTCGCTCTGGGCGATCTCGTTTTCGTGATGGGGAAAGATCAGATCGCGCCCCCCGAAGTGCAGGTCGAAGCGCTCACCGAGGTGAACGCGGATCATCGCAGAGCATTCGATATGCCAGCCCGGACGACCAGGCCCCCACGGGCTGTCCCACGCCGGCTCCCCTTGCTTCGCGGCTTTCCACAGCGCGAAGTCGTGCGGCGAGCGCTTGCGGTCGTCGGCCTGGACCCGGGCCCCGGTCTTCTGCTCGTCGAGCTTGCGACGCGACAGCTTGCCGTAGCTCGGAAACCTGTCGACCTCGAAGTACACGTCGCCGTCGACCGCGTAGGCGAGCCCTTTCGCCTCGAGCTCCCCGATCATCTCGATGATCTCGGGCATCGTGCCCGTCACTTTTGGGGTGACGTTGGGCTCGAGCATGTTCAGCTCGGCCAGATCCTCGTTATAGACGGCGAGGTACTTCTCGGAGATCGCGGTGGGCGTCACCCCGCGCTCGTTGGCCCGCTTGATGATCTTGTCTTCCACGTCGGTGACGTTGCGGACGTACTTGACGTCATAACCGTCGTGCCGGAGCAGACGAACCGCGATATCGGGCGCCAACGCCGCCCGCATATGGCCGACGTGGCTCACGTCGTATACGGTGGGGCCGCAGCAATACACACCCACGCGGCCGGGCTCGAGCGGCACGAACGGGGTCTTTTCGCCCGTCAGGGTGTCGAATAGCTGCAAGGTCGTCATCTCGAAGCCCGGGTGTAAACACGCCGCGTCACGGGCTGGCAACCGCTGCCGTGAACAGCGGCTGGTGATTCTCGTCGCATGCGCTGGACCCGCGATACAGAAGGGGGCAGCTTCGGGCGCGTGAGGTTCGAGGCGAGCCCCGCCCCGCGCTCGACGGCCCTGAGCGTCGAGCCCCGATCCGCTCGATGTTTTGGCCGCGTAGCCGCCCTGAGCCTGGGAATCGGTTGGGCCGCCGCGTGTCTGCCGTCGTCGCCGGGCCCGGCCACCGATGGCGCGAACGGCGGCCAGCGGCCGACCCTCGCCTGGGAGGCGGGCCTCCCGCTGCTGCCCGAAGACAAGCCCCGCAGCATCCGGTACCGACAAGCGACGTTGCGCTGGCGCACGGCCACCGTCGCTTTCGCCCGAGGAGATTTCAAAAGCGCGGCAGATAGCTTCTTGGGCGTGGTCAAAGTCCTCCGGACCGCGCGGCCCCACCCCCACGCCAGCACCTTCGCCGTCGCCCGCTGCCTCGCCTATGAGAACGCCGGACGCGCCCTGTCCGCCCTCGGCGACATCGACGCGGCTCGGACCCGCCTGCTGGCGGCGATCGGGGACGACGCGGCTTGCCCGTTGACCGTCCGGCGCACGCTGAGCGGGCTGACCGCCTCGCCGCCTCCGTCCCCGTGACCCGGCCCGAGGGGCTCAGAACCGGGAGCCGGGCTCCTCGAGGAACGCGAGCTCCTCGTCGGTCGACGCCCGCCCCAAGACTTCGTTTCGGTGCGGAAACCGCCCGAAGCGAGCCACGATATCGTGGTGTCGTTCGGCGAAATGGGCGACGTTTTCGTAGACTTCGCGGGCGCGGGGGCCAACCTCGCGACTGAGCGCCCGGTACAGGTCGAGCTGCTGCCGTTGGGCCTCGATGTTCTCGGCGTGCATCAACGGAAGGAAATAGAACCACCGCAGGACCGGCGGGAGCTGGTCCGCCCGCCCCGCCTCGATGCCCGCGAGCGCCCACGACAGCGCCTGGCCGTCCTGGGCGAACGCCGCCGGGGTCCCGCGATAGATGTTCCTCGACATCTGATCCAGGAGCAGGATCCGGGCGAGGTCGTGCTGGGGATCGGTCCGCCAGTCGTCGTACTGACCGTCGATCGCGCGCCGCAGGTCGAGCTCGAACTTGCGGCAGGCATCGTCGAACGCCCCGCCCACGCCCCACCAATTCTGACTACAGGACTCGTCCGGCCGCTCGCCGTCACCGCCGGTGCCGAACCAGAACTGCAGGATCGCCGGCGCCCGGTCGCCCTCGTCCTCGAAGACCGCCGGGCGCCAGACGTGGACCCGGCTGAGCGAACGCGCCTGACGCGAAAGGGGGGTCGACGAGCCCCCCTCCCCCGGCGCCTCGCCGTAAGCGGCGTCCCACGGCATCAAGACCCGAAGGCCGTCGTCATCGAGGAGGATCCGGGGCAGGATCGAAGGCACGGCCTGCCCCGCTTCACGGGCGATCGAGGCGCGGTCACCGCAGGTCCGAAGCTCCTGGATCGTCTGCAGGGTCGGCGGGGCGAGGAAGATCCGCATCAAGTGGTAGGCCATGACCGCCTCCGGAAGGGCCATCCACGCCTGCTCGGTGGTCTCCTTGTCGTCGAAGCTCGCCGCCTGGCCCTCGGGCAGCCACGCGACGAAGAACCGGGTGTCGTAGCGGCGGCGCTCGACGCTGGGCGTGATCCAGTGGGACCAGTACTGCAGCGCGCGGACGTCGATCTCGAGCCCCGCTTCATTGAGCAGGGCGTCGAAGGCCACGTCGTTCGCGTTCAGGCGACGCCGCAGGTCGGCGAGACGGGTTTGCCACGGCTCGCTCTCAAGGTCGGCGGGATCGCCGCCTTTCGGACGGCCCAGCCATACCCCTGCCTCTTCGAAGAGCTCCCGAACCCCGGCCACGTACAGCGCGACCGCCCGTGCTTCGTCCAGCTCCGGCTCAGCCCCCAACGGGTCGAGCTGGGCTCGACACCAAGCCCGATCGTCCGCCGAGACCGCGGCCGCCGCATCCTCCGCATCGACCCGGCCGCCAGGGAAGACGAAGGCGCCGGCCATGAACCGGCTCTTGGCGTGGCGCTTGAGAAGCAGGACCTTCGGTCCGTCCGCGCCCTCGGCCAACAGGACCACCGTCGACGCATCGGCCGGCGCCATCGCGGGCGCTTCGGGTTGAGAAAACACGGGGGTCGGGGCCATGCGCCCAACATTAGGCACAAGGCCCCGACACAAGATACCCGTGATTGAGGCGGGGGCTCAGGCGGTCGCGAACACCTTACCGTTCGTCTCGTCGGCCGGCGGTGGCAACGGGGGCACCGGACGCCCCAGCGCTGCGGCCACGACCTCGTCGACGTGGGTCACAGGCACGAACGTCATGTCCCGACGGATCGCCTCGGGGATGTCCTCGAGATCGATCTCGTTGCGGGCGGGCAGAACCACCCGTCGCAAACCGTGCGCGTACGCGGCCAGGACCTTCGCCTTGATGCCCCCCACCGGCAGCACTCGCCCGCGCAGGGTCACCTCTCCGGTCATCGCCACGTCCTCCAGCACCGGCCGCTCCGACAGCAGCGATGCCAGCGCGGTGAACATCGTGACCCCGGCCGATGGTCCATCCTTCGGGGTCGCCCCGGCGGGAATATGGACGTGAAAGTCCGTGGTCTTGAACACTTCATCGTCGATCCCCAGCGCCGCCGCCTGGCTGCGAACGTAGGTCAAGGCCGCCTGCGCCGACTCCTTCATGACGTCGCCGAGCTGTCCGGTCAGCACCAGCTTGCCCTGACCGGGGACCGCGGTCGCTTCGATGTACAGCACATCTCCGCCCACCGGCGTCCACGCGAGACCGGTGGCCACGCCCGGGCGCAGCCCGACTTCGTGGGTCTCCTTGAAGAAACGCCGCTTGCCGAGGTAGCCGTTGAGCTCGTCGAGGGTCACCGACAGCGGGCCTTCGAGCTCGGCCTTGGCTTTCTTCACCGCCGCCGCCCGGAAGATCTTGCCGAGCACCCGCTGCAGTTGGCGCACGCCGGCCTCCTTGGTCCAGCCGTCGATCGCCTGCTCGATGACCTCGTCGTCGACGACGACGTCGCCTTCGTCGAGACCCACATTTTCGGCCAGCTTACGCAGGACGTGGGCCTTGGCGATGCTCACTTTCTCGTCCGGGGTGTAGCCGTCGATCTCGATGATCTCCATCCGGTCGCGCAGCGGCGCCGAGACCTGACTCAGGTCGTTGGCGGTGGCGATGAACAGGCTCTTCGAGAGATCGAACGGCACCTCGAGGTAGTGGTCGGTGAACGCGTGGTTCTGCTCCGGATCGAGGATCTCGAGCAACGCCGCCGCGGGGTCGCCCTGCCAGCCTCGGCCCAGCTTGTCGACCTCGTCGAGCAGCACCACGGGGTCCATCGTTCCCGCTCGCCGAAAGCCCTCGATCAGGCGACCCGGTCGCGAGCCGACGTACGTCCGCCGGTGGCCGCGCAGCTCGGCTTCGTCCCGCACCCCGCCGAGCGCGACCCGGACCAGCTTGCGGTCGGTCGCGTCGGCCACCGCCTGCGCGATGCTGGTCTTGCCCACGCCGGGCGGACCGACCAGGAGCAGAACATCGGCCCGGCCGTGGCCGGCCAGCTTGCGGACGGCGAGGTGTTCGATCACCTGCCGCTTCACCTCTTCCAGGCCGTGGTGGGTTCGATCGAGCTCAGTCTCGACCCGATTGAGATCGACGTCGTGGCTCGTCTCTTTGCCCCACGGAAGGTCCGCGACCCACTCCAACCAGTCGACGGCGGTGTTGCGCTCGGGAGAACCACCCTGCATCCGCTGTAGACGGCCGAGCTCGCGGTCGACCGCGTTCTTGACCTCCTCCGGCAGCTCGAGCGCCTCCAGCCGCTCGCGAAGGCGGGACAGTTCATCGCCCTCGCCCTCGCCGAGCTCGTCCTGAATGGCCTTGAGCTGACGGCGCAAGATCGCCTCGCGCTCCGCGTCTTTCATCTCCGACCGAACCCGGTTTTCGATCGTTTTTTGGGCCGCGACCGCTTCCTTGACCCGACCGAGCTGAGCCAGAACCTTCTCCGCCCTGGTCAAAGGATCGATGGTCAGCAAGACGTCCTGCTTCCACTCATTGGGCGCGTCGAGGAGGTACGCCAGGACGTCGGCGAGGACCGCCGGCTCCCCGACGCTGTTCGCCAGCTGCTTGAGCGGCGCGTCGGTCTCGAACATCGAAGCCGCTTCCCGAACCGCGCTCAGCAGCGCACGCTTTACGCCCTCGGCTTGCGCGGTCTCCTGCCATCCTTGCGGGATGACCTCGAACTGCGCCTCGAAGAACGGCGCCGTCTGGGGGAAGTTCTTGAGCGAAACGCGGGCGACGCCCTGAAGGGCCACCGCTCGGCGCCCGGCCTGCTCGCCGAGCGGATTCACGATCTTGGATAGAATGCCGACCGGCAGCAGGTCCACGGGGCTGGGTTCCTGCACCGGCTCGCGCTGTAGCGCCACGATCAGCCATCCGTCCTTCGCCGCGTCCAGGGCGGCCAGCGACGGTGCACGCCCCACCGCAAACGGAGAAATCACGCCGGGCAGCAAGAAGCCTTGCTTGATGGGCAACACGGGCAGAACCCGCGGCAGATCAGAAGGGATACCGAAATCAAAGTCTGCCATGTACAAAGGACCTTTCTTGGGCGCAGTCCAAGCACTGGCTTTAGACGGTCAAGCGGACCGAGGTCCGAAATCCGTGGGGCTTCCGAACCCCACGGATCGATAGCCCTTTTCGTTTCGACAGACGATTATTCCCGCGCGCCGACGGTCGACGAGGGGTACCGCGCATACTCGGGATCCGCGGTCCACGCCGTCCATTCGGCCGTGCCGGGCTGCGCATCAGCAGGGATGAGGCGCGCTTCGCTCGGCCACTGCGGTTGCGTCCCTCGCTGACTGAGCCAGATCGGACGTCCGACAGGGTCACCGGGGTCCAACGAGAACCGCAGTAGGCCGATAAGCGCCGACGAGGCCGCGCTGTCGCCGCGAACGACGCCCCACACCACCGTCGGTTCCGAAACCGCGGCTTCCAGCGTCAATGCCAATCCCCGACTGTCGTTGTACTCGAGTTCCATCGGGGGCAGGTGAGCGGTGACCGTCGACGTTCCGGCGGTCACCCGCCCGTCGAGAAACCGGGCGAGCTGGGTGGCATACACCACTTCCGCTTCGGGAAGCTCCGGCTTGCTGATGAGGATCCCTCGCTCGAGCTCCACCGCCTCGTCGAACCGCCCCTGGCGGAAACGGACGGTGGCCAGCGTGTCGACGTACCGGTTGCGCGGACCCTTACGGTAGCTGGGGATGGGAATCTCGTTGGCCCACCGGACCGCGCGCTCGACGAGGACGCCCGCGGTCTTGAGGTTGACCGCCGACGGCGACGGGGCGATGGCCACCCTCCACGCCAGCTCGTTCCAGGTCTCCGCGTTTCCCCAGCCGTGGCTGCGCGCGGCCTCGAGGAGGAGCTCCCGCTCGACGGGGCGCTTGGTGCGGTAATTGGCGTAGCCTTGAATGCCCGCGAACGCCGTCCCCGCCGCGAACGCGAACGCGAGGCCCCACTGCCACAGCGGCGCGCTCCGTTTCAACGGCAGCTCGTCGTCTTCGCGCAGGCGAAACGCGGTGGCCACCGCGCCGGCCAGGGCGCCCCCGACGAGCATCGATGGGCTCTGGTCGGACAGCGTGAGGGCGAGCATGGACAGCAGCACCCCGGTCACCACCCACCACACCCCGGGGGGTCGAAATCCGACCGGCATCCGCTTGGATCGGGTGTGGGCCGCAAACGCCACCGCGGCAAAGAGGCCGAGGGCGATCGGCGTGGCCCCGAAGCTCACCATCTCGCCGGAGACCAAGCTCAGCACCCCGCCCAGGGCGATGCTCAAGGCCGCGATGACCACCACCTGCATCGAGCCGAACAACCGCTCGACCATGATCCCGAACACACCGGCGGTGACGGAAGCGATCAGGCCGTCGGCGGGCATCGAGATCCAGGACATGGTGCCGAACCGCCACCACTGGCCGTGCTCGAGCACCAGCGGGGGCACGAAGGCGCCAGCGTGGATGAGGTTAAAAATGTCGGCCACCCGCAGCGCGTGGGTGAAGACGGTCCCGGCCAGGATCGCGACGACGAGGACGGTTGCCGCAGG
>JANQQN010000436.1 GCA_028289325.1 Myxococcota bacterium
CATGGTTCGCAAGGCGTCGGGGCCCGCGCTCTCTCCCGACGGCCGAACGCTCGCGTTCGTCATCTCGACGACCGGTCAGCCCCAGCTGTGGACGGTGCCGGTGGCCGGAGGCTGGCCCCGCCAGCTCACGTTTGGGCGAGGGGTCACCTTTCACGCGTGGGGTCCGGACGAAGCGGGTCTCATCTACGGCGCGGATCGCGACGGTGACGAGCGGGAGGGGTATCGACGCATCAGCCCCGACGGCGGGTCGGAAACCGTCGTGCGTCCTTACTCAGAGGCGTTCGTAGCGTTTGGTGACTTTTCGAGCGACGGCAAGCAGGTCGTGTACTCGACGACCGAGCGCAATGGGCTCGACTTCGACGTTCACGTCCTCGACCTCGCATCTGGCCGATCGCGCGAGATCCAACGCGGCAAGTTCGGCTTCATGGCCAAGACCTGGCAGCCGAACGGAACGAAGGTCATCGTCAGCGAGACCCGCGGGGAGGATGCGAACGACGTTCGTCTGGTCGATGTCGCGACCGGAACCTCCAAGGTTCTGTTCAAGCCGGAGGTCGCGTCGAGCTACACCGGGTTCTCGTGGACCCCGGACGGCCGGCGAATGTACCTGGCGACGAATCAAGACCGAGATTTCGCGGCCCTCGCGCGGTTTGACCTCGCGACCGAGAAGCTGACCATGGTGGCGACGCCGGCCGGCGACGTCCGAAACGTTCGCCTGTCGCCGGATGGCCGATATCTGGCCTGGACGGTGAACGACGGTGGTTTCAGCCGCCTGCACATCGCCGGGGCGACGCCGATGCGGCTCGACAAGAACCTCGCCCCTTCGCTGCCCGAAGGCGTCGTTCGCAGCCTGGTTTGGGCCGCCGACGCGCCGGTGTTGGCCATTTCATTGACGGGTCCGGGACTGCCGGGCGACGTCTGGACGTTCGACGTCGCCGCCGGGCGGTTGAGCCGAGCCACCCACGCGACCACGGCGGGGCTGGATCTCGAGGCCGGCGCGGTGCGGCCGACCTCCCACTTTTTCGAGGCCCGGGACGGGGTTCGGCTGCACGGCCTGCTGTACCGGCCCGCGGGCGAGGGGGCGGCGCCGGTGGTGCTTCGTGTTCACGGCGGGCCTACCGGTCAGGCGCGGCCGACTTTCAATCCCCTCATTCAGTATCTCGTCGGACGAGGCATCGCCGTCTTCGACTTCAACTACCGGGGCTCCGAGGGGTTCGGGAAGGCCTTTGCACGGCTCAACGATCTCCGAAAGCGCGGTGACGAGCTCAATGATCTCGCGGACGCCGTCGAGTGGCTCCGGACGCGGGACACCATCGACGGTCAGCGGATCGCGATCATGGGTGGATCCTACGGCGGTTACCTGACGAACGCGGCGCTCGGCACCTTTCCCGATCTGTTCGCGGCCGGCGTGTCTTTCGTCGGGGTGTCGGATTGGGTGCGAGCGCTCGAAGGCGCCTCCCCCGGGCTCAAGGCTTCGGACCGTTATGAGTATGGAGACATCGACGATCCCGACGATCGTGCTTACCTCGCCTCATTGTCGCCGATGAACAAGGCCCATCGCATCCGTGCCCCCCTCATGGTGCTGCACGGAGCCAACGACCCTCGGGATCCGGTGACGGAGTCGGATCGCTTCGTGTTAGCCATCCGCGGCCACCAGCGCGACGTCGTCTACCTGCGCTTCGCCGACGAGGGTCACGGCATTCGCAAGCTCCGCAATCGCGTCTATGCGTACCGAAGGGTCGCCGGGTTCCTTGAGACCCATCTCGGTATCAACTCGCCGGGGGCCTCTGCTCGCCCCTGAGCGTCATCGGCGGCTGACAGCGGTTATCGATACCGGATGAGGATACGCGTTTCCGGCGGGTAGCAACCGCGGTCGGCTTGATCAGGTGACGATCGGCGACGATGCTCACACTCCGAAGCATTCCCATCGAAAAATCTCTCGGCGTCTCGCGCGGGCCCCGGTTGTCGCCGACAAAGTCGAAAGATGGTCCTTGTTCCCGTCCCAACGTCAAATCCATGACACTGCTCTAAGTTTCACTTCGTCGAGTTTGGCTCAACACTTGCTGTCCTTGTCCTTTACGATGCTAGGTCGTGAGGGTGTAACGAAGCAGGCGGGGGTGGCTCGGGTCGAACGCCTGAATAGAATTCTCCGGGCGCTCCAGAGCGCGTCGCCCGACGTCGAGGCCAGCGCGCTGATCTCCGAGGACGGTCTCATGATCGCCAGCGCGCTCCCTCAACATATCGATGAGTCTCGGGTCGCGGGTATGTCGGCGACGATCTTGAGCCTCGGGACCCGAGCCGCTCACGAGCTTGAGCGGGGCGACGTGGAAGAGGTCTTGGTACGGGGCTCGGAGGGCTACGCGGTCATGCTCGCGGCGGGCTCGGGCACCCTACTGTTGGCGCTGGCGACGAGCGCGGCCAAGCTGGGCCTCATCTTCCTCGACATGCGGCGGACGGTGGCCGAAATCAAACAGGTCTTGTGAGGTCGCCGTGGATCAGACGATGACGGTATTCGAGGCTGGCGACCACCGCAATCTCCTGCTGCCGGACTTTGGCCACGGGCTCGCGGTGCAAGCCAATCAGCATCTGATCGTTCATGGCGACGAGGCGATGATCCTCGATCCCGGCGGCCACAAGGTCTACAGCCGGGTGCTCTCCGAGACGAGCTTTCTGCTCCGCGGCGGACGGCTGCGCTACCTGTTTCTGTCCCACCAGGATCCCGACATCATCGCCGCCGCCAACGGCTGGCTCATGACCACGGACGCCGAAGCCTACATCTCGAAGCTATGGGTTCGTTTCGTTCCCCACTTTGGTCTCGACCGCCTGGTCGAAGACCGGCTCCGCCCCATCCCCGACGAAGGCATGGTCCTGTCGCTGGCCGGAGTCGAGCTCCTGATTCTCCCGGCCCACTTCCTCCATTCGTGCGGCAACTTTCAGGTCTACGACCCGGTATCCAAGATTCTGTACTCCGGCGACCTCGGCGCATCGCTGGGGATGGATTACGACGTCGTCCCGGACTTCGACACCCACATCCAACACATGGAAGGTTTTCATCGCCGGTACATGACGTCGAAGGTTGCCTTGCAAGCGTGGGTGAAGATGGTCAGGCAGCTCGACGTAGAAATCATCGCTCCCCAGCACGGAGCGATGTTCAAGGGGCGCGACATGGTTCATCAGTTTGTCAATTGGTGCGAGGAGCTGGAGTGCGGGGTCGATCTCTTGAACGGCGGCTTTGCCCTTCCGAGGCGATCGTCGTGAGTCGCCGCGCTCCAGATCTGGAGGTGATCGACGGCGGTCAGGCGCCGTCGGCCGGAGGACCGTTCACCGCCGCCGATTACGTACAGCTCGCCGCGCTGAGCGGTCGTTCGGTCGTCGTTCGGGTCGGCGGAGAGCATCCCGGCGAGATCGTGCTGAGGGGCGGTATGCCGTGGTGGGCTGGCGACGACCGCGGGGAGGGGGCGGCGGCGTTTCAGCGGCTGTTGCTCGCCGGCGGCATGGAGCGAGACCAGCCGGTGGTCTGTCGCCAACTGCGGTCCGAGGTTCGGTCTCGCAACGTGGCGGGGACCGCTGAGGCGCTGCTGCTCGACGCGGCAAAAGACCTGGACGATCGGCGACGAGGCGCCGGTTCCGTGGAGTTCGCGTCGGCCCCGGTGATCGGGGAGCTCGAGGCCCTCGACGCCGCTGAAGCTCGATTCGTCGACCTGGTGGAGGCCGGCGTGGATGCTCTGCTTCGCAAAGACTATGCGAAAGCGAGGGCGTCGTTCGCGGCGGCGAGCGGGATCTACCCCGACGACCCGACGGTGACCGCCAACCTTCAGCGGCTGCAAGCCCTGGGATTTGGGCCGGAGGGGGAGTCATGAGTCTGTTGTGGGCCGCAGCGGGCATGATCGTCGGCGCCGCCATCGGATACCTGCTCGCCGCTCGCCGGTGGGCGTCGTGCGTGGAGCAGCTTCGACAATCGCGTCGCGTAAAGGACGAAGAATCGAGAGGTCTTCGCCTGCAGCTGCGCGGCCTTCGGCGGGCTTACGAGACCGGAACCTTGACCGTCGACACGCCTCCGGATCGGTCCGAAGCGCGGATCGCCGCCGTGCTGGAAGAGGTGCGGTCGATGGTGGCGCCGTTCGCGGCGCACGCCGAACGACAAGCGGCGTTGACGGCCCTGTCGCCGAGCTTCATCCATCGCGGTCATTTGTCCGCGCTGCTGGCGGAGATCGGGGCCCGAGCCGGACTCGAGACCGTCGTATTGAGCGACGGGGTCGGGCTGCCGCTGGCCGACGCGGGCGCGGCCGACGGCGCGAGCACTTGCGACGCCCTGGCCGCCGCATCGGCCATGGTCTTGAGCCTCAGCGATCGCCTCGACGACAGCGGCCAGCCCGCAATGCGGGCGGCGGTGGTCCGAGACGCCGTAGGTCGGACCGTGCTCTACCGAGTCTTCGAGGTGGCGGAAGAGCGATACGTCTTGACCGGGGTGACCGAGGCTGCGTCCGTGGCCCCCGACGCCCTCGATCCCACGCTGCCCCAGCTGCGCCACATCCTTCGTCGCCCGACCGCCGCCGTGGCCTGATTCAGCGGGGCGTGATCGCAGTTACAGGGCGATGAGGTCGGTTTGGTGGCCGTCTAAGCGATCGCTCGCCTCGGGCAGAACGTCCTTGCGCCAATCCGTACCGTAGTCCGCTTATGCGCGAGGAGCATGTGACGGACGGCGTCGCGGTCGCTATAGGCAGTCCCGCCCGGTTGTATCCCGGCGCGCACTGGAGAACGAACATGAAGAGCATTTCGATCAACGCTTTCGCGATCGCCTGTAGCTTCGCCATGGTAACGGCCACCGCTCGCCCGGCCGCCGCCGATGTCTACAGCGTAGATCCCGCGCACACCTACGTCATCTTCAAGGTCAAGCACCTTGGGGTCGGCTACTCCTACGGCCTGTTCCGTAAAACGAAGGGCAGCTTCGACACCACCGCCGGCAAGATCAACATCGAGATCGACGCCAAGAGCCTGTACACCGCGGATAAGAAGCGGGACGACCACCTGAGCGGTCCCGACTTCTTCAACACCAAGCAGTTCCCGAAGATCACCTTCAACAGCACGAAGGTCGAGACCAAAGGAAAGCAGATCATGGTCACCGGTGACCTCACGATCAAAGGCAAGACCAAGAGCGTTAGCTTCACCATGGAGAAGACCGGCGAAGGCAAGGATCCCTGGGGTAACTATCGAGAGGGCTATGAAGGCACCATGACCATCAACCGCATGGACTTCGGGGTGGACTACATGCCCGGCGGCGTCTCGAAAGAGGTTCAGCTGACCGTCAGCGTCGAAGGCATCCGTAAGAAGTAATCGCCATGCAGCTCGCGCTTATCCTCTCGGTCGTCGCGCCGGCGTTGGTGGCTGCGGTCCTGTTGGCCGCCGGTCTCGCGCTCGGTCCTACGCGCGCTGGCGCTTGGGCGCTGGCGCTCATCGCGCCGTTGGGCGCCGTCGCCGCGTACGTCTCTGTCCGAGGGGTGCCGAGCTTTCCCCCGAGCGACGCCAGCGTCTGGCCCATGTGGCTGGCGCTGGTCGTCGCCGTGGTCGGGACCGCGGTCGTTGGCGACGGTGCCGCGTCGCGAGCCCGATGGCCGTGGCGCTTGATTGTGTCCGGGCTAACCGCTTGGCTCGTATGCCGCCCGTTGATCGCGGCATCTTGGACCGCCGGCGTCGCGGTCACCGTCGTCGGGGTGGCGACGGTGGTTTTGGCGGGCATCTGGGCCGCGCTCGAGGCGCGGTCCGTCCAGGTCACCGGTCCCGCCATGCCCCTCGCCCTGGGCGCCCTCGGCGGAGGAACGGCGGCCGTGCTGGGCGCCTCGGGAACCGCTCTGCTCGCGCAGACGGCGGCCGGGGCGGGGGTCGGATTCGGGTTGGCGACCCTCCTCGGGCTCGTTCGGCCCGAGCTGCGGGTCTCGTCGGCCGTCGGACCGCTGATCGTCATCGCCGGCGGCTTCCTTCTCGGCGGATTTTGTTACGCCGAAGTGGGGCTCGCGAGTTTGGCGATGTTGGCCTTCGGGGCCCTGATCGTCGCGGTGCTGCCGATCGCCTCCGAGGGACCTCGATGGCGAACAGCGATCATCTACGGCGTGGTGCTCGCGGTGTTGAGCGGTGCCGCCATCGGGACCGCGGTGTTTCCGGAGCTCGACCCCACCCGAGCGCCCGAGCCCGCCGAGTCCGAGTCCGACGACGACTACGGCTACTGACCGATTCGGGGCCCGACGCTGAGGGCTCGAAATGCGTTCCCGGACACTCAGGTCGCGGTTTGCGCGGCATGTTCGCGTTGCCGGGGCCGGGGCGGGAAACTTCCAACCCGTCGGCTCGAAAGGCCGGGAGAATACGGGTAATAGCGACTCACGTCAGTCATCGCCGGACCCCTGTCGCCTTCAACTCGAATCCGCGCGGCCGACGATCTGGACGTGGGAGGCTGTCTTGCCATCCTGTGTTGGGCGGCCTTCGCGAGCGTGCCGCCGGTCGCGACAGCCAGCGCGGCCGGCGACGGACGCCAGCTGCTCGAACAGATCCGAGCCGAGCGGGCCAAGTTTCAGCTGATCCTCGATGAGATGAACGCCATGCAGGAGGCCTCGGCCTCCGAGCAAGCGGACTTGGATGACCCCGGCTCCACGATTCGGCTGTACGGCTTTTTCGAGACGGGACTTCAGCGGAATTGGGCAAAAACCAACGGCTTCCTCAACGGAGTGGTGCAGAGTCCGGCCCTGACTTACATACTTGGGGATCTCTACCTGTACCTCGATATCGTCCCCGCCCAGGGCTGGCGGACGTTGGTGGAAGTCCGGCTGACGACCAGTAATGGCGCCGACCAGCTATCGCCGGCTGGATTTCAGATCCTCAGCACGGCGCAGCGACGCCAGAATCAGCCCGGCCTGGGGTTTGGTAGCCATCAGATCGCCTCCTCGTTGATCATCGAGCGCGCCTACGTCGAGCATATATTTCGCGACGAGTTCGGGGTCAGACTGGGGCTGTGGCTGACCCCGTGGGGCATTTGGAACGTCGACCACGGGTCGCCGGCCCTCATTCCGCTCATCGAACCGTACATCCAGATGGCTCAGATCTATCCCACCCATCAGCTGGGGCTCGCGGTGTTCGGCGCCCGGCACCTGCTGCCGTGGCGCCTGACCTATCACCTCGGCATATCGAACGGGCGCGTCACCGGACCGGCGGTGATCCCGGAATCGACGTGGGTCTCCTTCGACGTCACCGATGACAAGATGATCTCCGGTCGAATCACCCTCGAGCGCCAGCGGCCAGATTTGTTGCGGTTTGGGGTGTCGGCCTATTGGGGGACCAGCGCCCAGACCAGCAAGCAAGTCCAAGTGAGCGAGCCGATCGTCGTTCGACGAGATATTCCTCTCGAGCTCGAGGAATGGGGCGTCGGTGCGGATTTCTCATACAACGGCCCGAGGCTGCGCCTTCGGGCGGAGTTTACGTATACTCAGTATCGCTTTCCCCGCGGCCGGACGAGAGCGACGTTCTTTCCCACGCGGCAGATGCCCGACTCCGCCCAGTATGGCGGGTACGCGCTCGCCAGCTTCCCGTTTGACGCGCTGGGGCTGCGGATCGAGCCTTACGCGTACTTCGAGGCGGTGTGGTGGCCAGCGGCGATCGCCCCTCGCGACGCGGCGGTCATCCCGTCGCTCGGCTTGAACCTCGATCCGACCCCGACCATTCGACTGAAGACCCAATACGCGTGGTATCGGTTCTTTCAGGTCGAAGACGGATCGATTCGATTCTCCCGCAACAGCGAAGACGACGTGCACGGTCTGAGCTTTCGCGCAGTGGTGTCTTTCTGATGCGGCACGTCGGATTCAGCGCTGTTCTTTGGGCTCTCATGAGCACGGCCCAGATCGTGCCTTCGAGCGCTGGGGCCCAGGATCGCGCGCTGGTGATCATTGTTCACCGCAGCAACCCCGTGCATCGCTTGGGCGCCCTCGAATTGAACGCCATCTTCACCTCGAGCCAGCGATTTTGGCCTAACGGGGAGCCGCTCGTGGCCTTCAATAGCCCGCCCGGCTCGCCGAGCCGGATCGAATTCGACCGGGCCGTCCTGCGCATGGATCCCGATGAAGCCGGCCGGTTCTGGATCGACCATCGAGTCTCCGGCAAGGCGCGGCCACCTCGCAAAGTGCCCACGGCTCGCGTCGCGCTGGCCATCGTTCGCCGAATGAAGACCGCGGTGGCGTACGTGCCGGAAGGGGTGTGCTCCCAGGATGTTCGCGTCGTCGCGGTCGTCCGAGCAGGAAGGGTCGTACCGCCGTCAACGGTCGAGGCAAGCAGATGTGGCGATTAGTAGTTTTGTACGCCCTGTGGGGCGTGTCCGGGTGTTACATCGACGCCCCGTGCGACGAGGGTCAGCGGTTCGACCGCGATCTGTTCGCGTGCACCACGACGAGCTCGACGGCGGCCGCCGACGCGAATCAGTCTTCGAACATCGACGGCGGGGTAGGGCTCGTCGACGCGAGCTGCCCGTCCACCTTCGGGCAGGCGTGTGAGACGTCGGCCGAATGCGGATGTGACACGGACTTCTGCGCCGTGCAGCCGGGCTTGGCGGGCTTCTGCACGATGACTCAATGCACGGACGCGCCCGAAGTCTGTCCCGCGGGATTTGTCTGCTTCGACATTTCGAATCTCGCGCCGAGCTTGGGGTCGATCTGTGTTCCCGGCTGACGCCGAGTCGGGCGCGAAGGGCCAGACGACGTTCAAGCGGCGTCTCGTTCGGTTCAGTCTTACGTTGATCGGAGCCCTCAGCGTGCTGGCGTTCATGGCGGGCTTCGCGCTGTGGTCCGTCCTGATGCCTCCGCTGTCGGCCCGCCTCGAGCACGACACCGAGTATCTCGCCCAGCGGCTGGCTCGAGAGCTGGAAGTGGCGGCCGCGGCGGAAGACAAGAGCATCGCGAAAGCGACCATCGACCCTCTCTGGGATGATTCCGATCTCGAGGGCATCGCGGTGTGGTTGACCGACGGCCGAACGCTGTACCTGGCCCCGCCATCATTCGCAGACAGCGCGTCGGTGCTGAGGGACGCGGCGACGCGCGTGGCGATGTGGAGGGATGGACGGGTGGCGTTCGCGGAGTCCATCGAAGTCGAAGGGACGCAGCTGGGGGTCGTGCTGGTCGCTTCCTCCACCCGACGCATCGATATCCTGGATCACTGGTTTGGCGCGTTCGCCACCCTCATCCTCGTGTTCCTCGCGTGGAGCACTTGGTACACCATCCGCTTCGATCGCCGGTTCGTATCACCCCTGCGCATGATCTCGGCGTTTGCGCGTAACGTCGGTGCGGGCGCGCTCCACACTCGTCTCGACAATCACCAATCGACGGCGGAGGTCCACGACCTCGTCTCCCAGCTCAATAAGATGGTGGACGCGCTCGAGACTCAGCGCGACGAACTCGTTCGAGCTCGCGAAGCGGCTGAGCAGGCGTCCGAAGTCAAGACTCGATTCCTCGCCAACATGAGCCATGAAATGAGGACACCGCTCAACGGCGTGATCGGTATCTCCGACCTTCTCCTCGCTGCGCCGCTGCCACAAGAGCTCATGAAGGACATCCGCATCATCAGCGCGTCGGCGAGCGGGCTTCGCGACATCATCAACGACGTGTTGGATGTCGCCAAGATCGAAGCGGGCAAGGTCACCGTCGAACGTATCGATACCGATCTTTCCGAGGTTCTCCGCCTTTGCTTGTACGGCGTGTTGCATCGCGCCCGCTCCTCGGGCATCCGGCTGCGGGCTTCGCTGGCTCCGAACGTGCCGTCGACGCTCGTCACCGACCCTGTTCGGCTGCGGCAGGTCTTGCTCAACCTTCTTTCGAATGCCGTGAAGTTTACGAAGCAAGGCGAGGTTCGTCTCGACGTTCGTCGGGTGGAAGGCGAACTCCTGATCTCCGTCGAAGACGACGGCATCGGAATGTCCGACGAACAGCTCGCCAACATCTTCGAGGCGTTCAAGCAAGCAGACACGTCGACCACCCGGCGCTTCGGCGGAACAGGTCTCGGTCTCGCCATTGCCGAGAGCCTGACGGATCTCCTCGGGGGCCGGTTGGCGGTCGAGAGCACCCTGGGCCGCGGAAGTACCTTTCGCTTGACCCTTCCCATCGGTGACGGAGGGCGCGCAGGCGAGCTGCCGTGCGATCCGGAACTGCGTTGTGCGGTCTTGGGGCCGACGCCATGGGCGTCCACCATCGAGGACCGGCTGCGGTTCGTCGGCGTCAGGTTGTCGCTCCCCGCGGCGGCCACGATGGTGTTCGTCTGTGTGGATCGCGAGCAGGATCTCGAAGCTGTTCTTCCCACCGTAGAGTCGCTGCGTGACGGGAGCCGCCGAATTCTGGCCGTCGTGCAGCCGGATCGCCTGGGCAACGAAGACCTGCTCCGGTCGCTCCACCCCGATGGCGTGGTGAGCGAGCCGGCGTTCGCGGTCGATCTGCTCACCCCCCACCGGCTGACGGACGATGTCGCGGTCCGCGGCCATACCGGCGATACGCGTCATGGTCGCATCCTGGTGGCGGAAGACAATGTGGTGAACCAGCGGGTCGTGGTACGGATGCTCGGCCGGCTCGGCTTCGAGAGCACCTTGGTCGAGGATGGGGAACAGGCCGTTCGTGCGGTCCGCGACGATGAAGTACCGTACGACTTGATCCTGATGGATCTTCAGATGCCCAACATGGACGGCTTCGAGGCCGCGGCCCAGATCCGCGGTGACGGTTTCGAGCTCCCCATCGTCGCGTTGACCGCCGATGCCATGTCGAGCTCCTTGGCCCGATGCTTGAACGCCGGTATGAACGATCTTCTCAGTAAACCCATCAAGCTCGACGAGCTGCAGGCGATGGTCGAGCGCTGGCTCGACAGTCGGTCCTCGTCACACGAAGACGATATGGGTCGAATGGCGATGGTTCGAGGCGCCCGAGCTCCGTGTGGCCCCACCGCGGAGACGTCGCCTTCGTGTTGAGGCCACGGCGGGCGCGCGTCCCGCCAGCGAACGCCGACGGGACGCGCTGAGCGTCATCGTTGAGAAGATGAAGCGTTGAGTCAGGTCAGGGCGCGACGAAGGTCGGAATGATGCTGAGGTCCTGGATCCGGCGGTCGTCGACCGGCGCCGTCTCCGCGGTGACGAACGGGCTCGCGGGGTTCGGGAAGAACTCGAGCATGTACTCGGCGAGCGCATCCTGCTCGCCGCCGGTGTCGCTGAAGTCGGACTGCAGGCCCGGGTCGCAGTCGGTCAAGATCGGGAAGTCCGGCACGTCGTCGTCCCCGTCATTGGGGTCGTTGGAGCCGACGTTCGTGTAGATCTGGGTCCGGTTGGCCGCGGAGAGGAGGGCGAAAGGATAGCGATCGCCGCCGTTGGCGAGGAAGTTCAGCGTCGCGAGCTTGAAGGTCTGGGCCGCCGTCGCCGTGGCCACGCCGTCGATGTACAGCGGGGCATCGGCCACCGCGTCGCCGTCGGTGTCGACGTAGATGTCGGTCACTCGGGTGCCCGGGGTCATGACGCCGACGACATCGTCGACGTCGCCGTCGCCGTCGACGTCATCAAGGATCAGCTCCAGCGGGGTCCCGGCCGGGTCGTAGCCGAAAGAAATTCCGCCTACCTGCGGGAACTGGCCGGGGGTTCGGCCGGGCTCGGTGCCGGCCACGCCGTGCTCGAGCAGGAGCTTGATCTCTTCACCGGTCACGTCGAACACCACGATGCCGTTGTCGAAGCGAAGGGTGCTGCGCAAGTTGCCTTCGCTCACGTCGCCGGGGTTCACGTCGAGACCGTCGTTGAACGGCGGGAAGAACTCGGTGACCGTACCCGTAACCACCGCGTTGCCGATCTCGGCCCGGATGCCGCCGCCGTTCTTGAGCGCGAGCACGCTCTGTGAGGCGAGCTCGTTGCACTGCTCCGCGTACCACTTCATGGAGTCCGCGGTCAGGTTGCCGAGGTTGGTCTCTTCGGTCCTTACGTTGCCTCGCCGGCCTTCGAGGTACACGTCGGTGTGGCCGATGACGTTCTCGAACTGGGTGGTGATCACGCCCAGCAGCGCGTCGCGCATCTGAACCACGGCGGGAATCGCGGTGCCGCCGACGAGGTCGACGTTGGTCGAGGTCGACGCGAACGTTCCGCTGATATCCTCGTCGAGCGACTCGGGAATGATGTTGCCGAGGACATCGAAGGTCACCACCAAACGGCCAAGGTACTTGTAGTCGCCGTCGACGTTGACGATGAGCAGCGGGCTGCCGTCGGCGTCGGTGGTTTCAAACGGGTAGTTCTCATCGAACGCGCCGTCGCCGGGGAACAGCGTGTCGGTGCTGTCGCCCATCCGGGTGTTCGAGCCACCGGCCACGATGATGTCTACGCCGCTCAACTCGGCGGCGAGGGCCTTCTCGAAATCGAGCTGCTGCAGGTGGGCGAGGACGATGATCTTGTTGATGCCGCGCGCGATGAGGGCATCGATGGCCGGTTGCACCGCCGCCGCGAGCTGGCCGATGTCCGCGACGCTGCCGCCGATGACCAGGTCGCCGGTGGCGGTGATCGATGGGAGCTCAGGGGTCGAGACGCCGACGAGCCCGATCGGCTCGCCGCCGACGGTTATCACCGCGCTCGCTGCAACCTGGCCGCCGAGGTCCTCGACGTTCGCGCCTTCAGCGCCCACCGAGAGGTCATCTTCGGCGCTGAAGTCGATGTTCGCGGCCAGGTATGGGAACTGGGTGCCGGGGAACTCGGCGCCGCCGCCGGCCTCCGAGCGGATGGCGTCGGCGAACTCGCCCGGGCCCTGGTCGAGCTCGTGGTTGCCGATGGCCGACGCGTCGACGCCGAACGCGTTCATCCAGAAGTGATCCGCGCTGCCCGGCTCGTTGCTGCCCGAGACGGCGCGCACCGCGTCGTTTTCGGCCGCGAACCAGCGGGGGCCGGGGATCACGTTGTCGCCCGAGGACACCATGACCGTGAACGGGCCGTAGGTCGGGTCGTTGCGCAGGCCGTCGACCAGCGCCGAGAAGTCCGCCACCGCGTCGAGGGCGACCGCTTCGCTGCTGTCGACGTCGGCGAAGTGGAGCAGCTGAACGGTGACCGGGCCGGCGCGGCAAACAAAGCTGGTGTCGTCGATCTCGGCCATGTCGAGGGTGCCGTCGCCGTTGTCGTCGATACCGCTGTCGATCCGGACGCCGCCGGAGGCACAATCGGCGCCGGGCCCGATCTCGGTCTGCGCCACGAGCGAGTTCTGGCCGTCGACGCCGTCCGTACCGTCGTCGCCGTTGTTACCCGGGTCGCCCATGTCGCCCATAGCGCCGGTCGGGCCCGCTGGACCCGCCGGGCCTGCCGGGCCGGTGGGACCAGGGGCCCCGTCATCGCCGCTGCACGCCGCGGCAGCCAGTGCAAGTAGAAGGCCGAAACGGCCAAAAACGAATGATGCCTTGTTCACTATCTCTCCTCCGCTGGGGGTTGCGCGGACACTGACCAGCAACCGCGGCAGGACGATGGAGCGACGATGACAACGCGACGAATTACTTGGCATTGTCGCAATAAGTGCGCGTCTGCTTACCCTATAGTTCAGGCGCAGACGGGTCTCGGCCGAGCGATGGGCCAGGAAGTGAGGAGGGGAGGGCGACGGCTCGCGGTCGGAGGGCGCTGTGGCGGACCGGAGGCCAGGGATCAGCGCTGGATCGTCGGATCCTCGAACGGCGGCTCTTCCTTGGTCGCCTCTTCTTGCACGGCCTGCAGCGCCGCGTCGGCGATCGCCGACGGATCCAGCTCGCCGGAGAACACGACCATGAACGTGTTGACGGCGACGTCGACGTCGACGAAACGCTCCGAAAGGCCATCGGTAAAGTCGTACTCGATGCCGATGATCTTTCCGATACCGCCCAAGAACGCGAACGCCAGCTGGAAACTGGTGAGGTCGCCTTCGTAACCGACGCCGAGCGTGGCCCCGAAACGATCGATGCGCGAACTGTTTACATCGCCGGGACCGCGCTCGTTCAACGCCGGGAGCTCGGGCCGATTCGATAGGTCGGTGAAGAAGCCGGCCCGAATGGGGATGCGTTCGTTGGCGTAGAACTCGACCCCGACGTTGGTGTTGATGACCAGCTCTTGGGTTCGGGTGATGTTGATCTGCCGATCCGGGGGCAGCTGGTTGACGGCGTCCGGATCGTTGGACAGGACCCGCCGCCGCTCGTTGCCCTCGAACTGGTTGAACTCGGAGATCGGCAGATGGATCGAAACGTCGACGGCAATGGCGAAGGTCTTCGGGATCTCATAGCCGATGCCGATGCGGAAGGTCTCCGGAAACCTGAACCGATAATCGCCGTCCCGAACCTGGTTGTCGGTCACCTGGATCTCGACATCATCGGGTTCGATGTTCGAGGCAAAGTACGTGGTCGAGCTGGAGTCCCAGTCGCCGGCCAGGTGGATTGACGGCAGCTGGGTGGTGATCCCGGCCGAGAATCCGTGAAACGGTCCGATCTGCACGCCCGCGATGACGTCGAAGTCGATGGACTCCGCATCGTCAGTCACCGTCCGCGGAGCGTAGTTCAGGGTGTTGAATGCGATCGCGTAGTTGAGGAACTGATTATCGAATGCGAGCTGAAACGTCGTGTAGCTGACATAGGCGCTCAGCCCGGCTCGGCCGTAGCCGAAGTCATACCCATATACGAGGCCGAAGCTATTGGTCGCGACCTCGATCTGGCGGGTGTACAGATCGACGACGCTCGGACCGGTCCCGCGATCGATAACGAAGTTGGTAAACTCCGTTATCGCCGCGTGAAACGGCGACACGATGGTCAGACCGACGACGTGATCGCCGAAGGGGATGGTGTACAGGACGCTGGTCGGAAAGACGGAGAAGACCGAGCTGGTCCGGTCGGTCTCCACGCCGCCGGTGGGGATGTTGGTCGAATCGGCGCTGACGGAGAAGTAGTCGGGGGTGTTTTCCGTCCGGAGCAGGCCGGCGTTGGCCGACATGGCCAAAATGCCCCCTTCCTTGGCCACGCCGGCGGGATTGAGCCATGGGCTGGCGGAATCATGTCCGAAGGCGACCGCGGTCCCTCCCATGCCCGCGGTCCGAAGTCCGAGAACGTAGGGCTGGTAGCTGCTCTGTGCGAATGCTGACGATGACGCGAAAGCCACGCAGGCCAGCGCGATGGCGATAACGAGTCGAAACCTCATGAGATCCTCCCTTTCAAACGAGGTGGCCGATCACGGCAAGCAGGCTCCGAAGTCCAGGGGGTTGCCATCATTGTCGACAAGCGGCTGGCACGTCAGGCCCGGCGGGCACGATGGGTTGTCCGGATCACACTGAGCCCGGCACTGACTTACGTCGTTGTCCCTCACGCAAGTGTCCGTCTCGAAGTTGCAGGCGAAGCCCTCGCCGGGAGGCGCGTCGGATCCGCACAGAGCGTCTCTGGCCAGCTCGCGGAAACACAGGCCGCTCTGAGGGCCGCAGGTCTGACCCGCCGCGCACTGGCCGTTGACGCATTCAGGAAAGCAGATCGCTCGCGTGTCCGACGCGAGCGAGCACGAGCGGCCTAGGGTGCAGAACGAGCCCGCTTCGAGCTGACCGCTGTTGCACTCCGCGAAGTCCGCGAGGTCGTTGTAGCAGACGGCCTCGGGGTTGCCGTCCGCGAGCAGGTAACACGTCTGATTGTTGCCGCAGAGGTCGATGTTGTTGGTGCAGTCCGGCATGCACGTGTTCGGCTCCGCCTGGTCGTCATGGGTCACGCAGATGTCGTTGGCCGGGCAGACCTTCAGGTTGGCGAAGTCCTCGCACCCTCGTTCGTACGAATTGAAGACGTCGGTGGCGCAGAAGTCGCGGGTCACGCCTTCGAGCGTGTATTGAAAGCATGTCCGGCCGTTCGGACATCCGCCGCCGCAGGGCAGGACGCACTGCGCGAAGGGGGGCGGCGGGCTCGGTCCACCGGGATCGTCCGGCAGCTCGGGAAGCGGGGTGATCTGACAGGTCAGGCCGTCCCCGCACTGATCCATGTTCTCGTCGCAGACGTCGGTCTCCGCCAGGGCCACCGGGGCCGCCGGCGTCAGGGGGATGTCGGTTCCGTCACCGGCTTCAACCCAGATCAGCATGTAGCCCCGGTCCCCGGTCTCGATGACTTCCAGGCCAACCCGGCCTTCGAGCCTCGCGACATCTCCAAAAACGATGTCCCCGTCGTTGTCGAAGTCGATGTCGAACAAGAAGGCTTCGACTTGATCGCCCAGGGTGAAGACGCGGTTGGACACCGCCAGGTTGGGCGGGATGTTGATGCCGAGCGCCCACGGACTGCTTTCACCGTTCTTCGTGCGGTTGCCGATCGCGATGACGCCGATGACCCCGAGGGAGTCGCCCGCGAAGCAGGTCATGCCCCGTTGAATCCCCTCCGAGCCATCGAAGCGAAAGGTCGACAAGCCCGCGCCGTCGAGGATCCCGGCTTCGCCGGGGGTCGGATTGTAGTAGCAGAGCAATGACGCCAGGATGGAATGGTCGGCGAACGGGGCTACGCATACGTCGTCCGTGGTCCGCGGGTCGACGAACGCCTGGGAGCTCGGGAGCGGGTTCGCCTGATCGTCGAAGCAGGCAACGGTGTTCGTGGTCCGGTCGTAGGGCCCGGCCGGGCGTAGGACGCCCCGCGCTTGGGCCTTGATGCCGTCGCCGCCGTTGAGATCGAATGAGGTCACTTCGAGGGTCCCGGTGTTGATGACCGCGTGGATATCGTTGCCTCGATTGCGAGTGGCCTGGACCGATGGCTCGAAGTAAGACGTCTCCCAATAGCCGTAGGTCCGAGTATCGCGCTCCTCTTGGATGTACCGGTCGACGAGCTGGATCGTCTGATTGAGCGGTACGTCGTTGACGCCGAAGGGGAGACGGAACTGCAGAGCGGTTCGGCTCCCTTCGACCGGGCCGGTCCCCGTCGCGATCAGCCCGAGTTGATCCGACAGGTCTGCCAATGCCGCGAAGCAGAGGGTGTCGGTTTCGCCCTGCCATCGCACGCGGCCAAGAATGTTCTGTTCGGTCGAGGTGGACCCGCCTTCGGTCGCGACGTCGAACACCACCGAGAACTCGCCCTCGGCGACAGCCCCCGGATCATCGACGCAGCGGAAGGAGCATGGATTGCAAATCTGCTGGCCATCGCAGTCGGTGTCGGAGCGGCAGTTACCGGGCTCCGGAGGCCCGTTGTCCTTTCCGCCGGGCACGCAGGCCGCCGCGGCCATCAAAACGATGGCCACAGGCAGGCGCCAACCGAGGGCCGGACCAGTGGAGTAAAGGCGTCGTGACGACGCGGCTCTGAGCTTTAAAAGAATAAATCGTAGCACGCGAATGTTATACGAGATCTCAGCGACGATTTGGGCCCCCGGCGGCGAGGTTTCTGGCCGTGTGTCGGCGGTCCCAGGGGAGCAAGGAAGTTACGGTCCGATGTTACAGGTGCAGGCAGGGTTGACGCCAATGGCCTACTGATCGGCGGGCGTGATGGCGATTCTGAAGTTGCCCCGGACGTCACAGTCGCTCGGACCGGTTCCGGTGAACTCTCCAACGACCGGCGAGCCGCCGTCGGTGGCGAGACCCGTCCACTCGTACTCGATCAGACCGAGGTCGGTGGACTCCGAGGTTCGAAATGTCACGCATTGGCCGTCGACCAAGCCGTCCACGAACGAGAAATCGGGGCGACTCGGGTCGTCCTCCAACTCGAGTAGATCGTCGGTCTGGCGTACCGGCAGCTCATCCGACCGAAGGTCGAACAGAGAAGCGTTGAACATCGAGTCGTCGCATCCCGATCGCTCGCCGGAGCCGGTGATCTGCCACGTGCCGCCGACCTCGGCCCCGGGGCCCTGGCAGGCGGGGTCGACGGGGTCGATACCGCCGAAAACGTCGTCGAGCGGCTCACACGCGAGCAGGCTCGAAGCACATAGAAGAACGGTGAGTACGGTGGGGGCGTGCTTCAAACGAATCATCAGAAGTGCACCTGGACCTCGAACAAGCCGGCCTGGGGGAAGTCGGCACCGTTGAGCTTAAAGAAGTTGATGGCGTAACGACCGCTGATCGACACCCGGGCGGTATACGTCCGCAACAGGATCACTCCGGCGCGCAGGAAACCGCCGAAGCCGAACGCGTCGTCGCTGATACGCCCCTCATTGACGGTCTGAATGACGTTTCCGACCACGATCGTCCCCGGCCGGGACTCGTATAGGTATCGCAAGCCGCCACCGCCTCCGATAAACGGCGCGAAGTCGCCCAAACCCAAGATGTAGTACGCCCCGATGTCTACCGGGACTTCGTAGAACCGTCGTTCCCCGGTCGTGTCGGCGGAGAACCGAAATCCGATGCTGGTTTCCAGGGCGTAGTTTCGGCCTTCGTACCAGTAGCCGACCCCGAACCCGACGCCGCTGTCGGAAGTCGCGTAGGTGTCGTCGATGGGAAGCACGGCGCCCATACTGAGCGCGAATCCGGCGCGGCCCTGCCTTCGACGATCGGGTTCGGTTTCCAGGTCGGTGATGGCTCCGAGCGCTTGGTTCTGTTCGGTATCGCCCTCATCGATGATGGCGGCGGCGATGCGCTTGGCGGCGACGTCGAGATCGTCGGCGGTGTCGACGGTCAGGTCGTGGCGCTCCGGTCGCATCCCGCGCCCGGCTTCGTAGACGGAAGCGGAGACCAGGATCTTTCGCCCGAACGGCTGGAGGTTGCCCACGACCACGATCAGCGCCTGGGTCGCCCGCGCGATCGACGCTGCGCATCCGGCCTCGCTGCACGGGTCGCCCCGGGTTCGGGTCGCCCGCGCGCCGGCCGCGGCGAGCTCGTTCACGATCAGAAACTGGATGGCTTGGCGTTCTTCCTCCAGCCGGGGGGGCGCCGCAAACGGGGCCACCGCGTAGTCCGGCGGGGCCTGGGCGGCAAGAAGAAGGGCGACGGCGAGGAGGTCAGCCACAACCTGTGGTTTGTCTGCAATTGCCGCCGACGACAATCGGTCCCGGGGTCGTGATCGCCTTCACCAGGTCAGTCCGAGACGCGCGTGTCGCCCAAGGGGCGCAGCCGGATCGGATCGCGTCCGCCGCCGCGTCGAGGTCGTCGGGCCTGGGGTTCGTGTCGACCTTCGAACCGTGTTCACCGTCGCTCTATGTGAGCCTTTTGCTGCTGTTGCCAGCGAGCTGGGCTCTTTCCGCAGTAGCGCTGGAACAGCCGCCGCAGTTGTCGTGCGTCTTGGTAGCCGCACTGCAGGGCGACGCTCTCGACGGTTTCCTTCGGGTCGCTGAGGAGTTGCTGAGCGACCTCGAGCTTGAGTTGGGTGGCGAATGTTTTGAGCGTGGTTCCGGTCGCTTCCCGGAATGTCCTCGTCAGGTGGCGGGGGCTCATCAGCGCGATCTCGGACAAGCTCTCGAGGCTCGGATTCTCGTCGGGGTGGGCCATCAGCCAGTCCTGCACCCGGTGCACGCCGCAGTTCATGTGGGCGCGATAGCGCAGATAGATGCTCTCCTGGCCGCTGTCTCCGGTGCGACGGGCGTAGACTACCATCTCCCGCGCCGCTCGGGCGGCTACCAACGGGCCGTGGGCTTGCTCGATGAGGGCCAAGGCCATGTCGATGCCGGAGGTCACGCCGGCGCTGGTGATGATCGGGCCGCTGCTCACGAACAACCGATTGCGAAGGACGTCGGCCCTCGGATACTCGGCGGCGAGACGGTCGGTGAGCTTCCAGTGGGTCGTGCACGCCCGTCCATCGAGCAGGCCGGCTGCGGCGAGCACGAAGGCCGCGCTGCATATCGAACCGATGCGAGCGCCGGCGAGATACGCTTCGTTCAGCCAATCGACCGGAACGTCGGCGAGCAGGGTGTCGAGCTGAGTCGATTCGGTTCCCGGGACGAGCACGAGATCCGTCGCCCGAACCCGAGGCAGCGGCGTCAGACCGGCAACCTGCAGCCCCTGGGCGGTGCCAAGCTGGCGGGTGGGCCCGCAGAACGTCAGCTCGAAGCGAGCGCCGAATTGGTTGGCCTCGAAGAAGGCCTGCAGGGCGCCCGCGAGGTCCAAAACGTGGACCGAGGGCAAGACGACAAAGATGATTCGTTCCGGACGGATCCGGTCCTCCCCCGTCATCGCTAGCAGCGTATCCGGGGCGTTCTGCCGGACGAAAGGACGATATCGGGCGAAGGGCGGACGGATTCGGCCACCGGCCGAGCCGCGGTCAGAAGGCGCGGGGCCGCATGGGGGCTCAGGTGCTCGGCGTGGACGGGGCGTTGCCGCTGATATGGGCCGGCGCCTCGTCGCTGTCGTAGATCGCGCTCAGGTACAGCGGCCCGCTGTTCTTGCTCTGCCGCACCTTCATGATCTCGAACAGAGCCCGCATCAGGTCACGTCGGCTGAGCTGACCGAGCAGTCGGCCGTTGCCATCGACCACCGGCAGCCGGCGGTATCGCTTGGTGCTGAATACATGGGCCAGGGTTAGCAGCGTGGTCTCGGGCCCCACGGTGTAGATGTCCTTGGTCATCAGGTCTGCGACATCGAGCGGCGGCGAGTTGGTCATCGCGCAGTGGCAGATATGATTGACGCAGTCCAGCTCGCTCAGAATGCCTACCAGCGTCCCGGTGCCGTCCACGACCGGCGCGCCCGAGATCTTCTGTTTGAGCAGCATAGCGACGGCATCCATGACGCTGGTTTGCGGGGAGAGTTTGTGCAGCTTCTTGGTCATGATGTCGGCGGCGGTCGTGTTCTGCGGCATAGGTCCTCCAAATGGGGTCCGGCACAGCGCGAGGCGTGCTGCTCCCAGGGAGTCAGACTAGGGGTGACACTGCTTCAGATCCAACGAGGGCTGTATACAGGCGCAACTTCGTGGTCCCGCCCGAAGTGGGGGGCCTAACGCGGGGCGTTGAGGTGTGCGCCGCCGGTTGTCAGCCCCGGTTGGCGCCGAGCGCGAGCCGCACGCTGTCGTAGCCGTACCGATCCCGGATGTCGTCGACGGTTTCGTGCAGGGCTTCGAGGGTGGGCAGCAAACTGAGCTGCCGCACGATCTCCAGGTTCGACAACGCGACGCCGAGGAGCCGGATGCGGAGCGAACGCTGCCGCGCTTCGCGGTACAGGCCACGAACGACCGCATGGACCTCCTGCTCGGCGTCGGTGGGCAGGATCGTGCGCGAGCGGCTGATGGTCTGGAAGTCGGCGTATCTGAGCTTCAAGGTGATGGTTCGGGCCTTGACGCCGCGACGCCGGGCCCGCCAGCAGACCCGTTCCGAGAGGGCGCACAGCATCGAGGCCACGACCTCAGGATCGCGGACGTCCTCTCGAAAGGTGCGCTCGTTGGAGATGCTCCCGATGACCGCGCCATCGGTGTCGTACTCCTGAAATGCGGGCCGCTCCCGGCCGAGCTCGCTGTGGCCGTCGCCGCGGGCGTTGCGCAGGACCGACTCCGCCCACGCCCCGAACACCCGTCGCAGCTCGGCGATCGGGGTTCGCGCGAGCTGCCCCAGCGTCTCGATGCCGGCCTCGGCGAGCTTGGCTTCGGCCACCGGACCCACGCCCGGGAGCTTGCGCACCGGGAGGGGCGCCAGGGTCTCGGCCTCCCGACCCGCGGGCACCAGCACCACCCCCGCCGGCTTGGCGAGGCCACTGGCCACCTTGGCCATGGTTTTGGAGCTCGCGATGCCCGCGCTGGCCGGCAGCCCGAGCTCACGGCGGATCGTTGCGGTCATTTCTCGCACCACGCGGCCGATGGTCTGGTCGCCCGTCTCATCCGGGGCCAACCGATAGAGCCGCTCACAGCCGGCGAACGACATGTACATCTCGTCGATGCTGGCGATCTGCACCTCGGGCGCGTACCGAGCGGCGATCGCGCGAACCTGTTTGGCGTAGGGCTCGTATACGCCGTGACGGGTGGGCAGGTAGATGGCGTGGGGCGCCAAGCGGTAGGCGTCGGTCAGCGACATTCCCGAGCGGACGCCGAAGCGTCGGACTTCGTAGCTGCACGCGGTAACGACCCCCCGCTGGCCCGGGCGCCCGCCCACGATGACCGGCTGACCTTCCAGCGCCGGATCGAGTAGACGCTCCACCGACACGAAGAAGGTGTCGAGGTCGAGACAGCAGACTCTCGGCTGGCGATCCGGCGTCATGGTACTGAAAATCCGTTTACCTGCGGCAGGGGTCAAGCCGCCTTCGCAGGATAGGCATCGTCCGACGTACAGCCTCGAACGCCACACCGTCTGGACCCGCGATGGCCTCCGACTCGCCCTGTTCGAGGTGCATGCCGTCCGGCCAACGCCGCCGGCGAAGGTGATGTCCACCGCCACGCCGGAACGGGCGGTCTTTCTGCTCGTCGCCGGTTTCGCCCAGAACCGCCGCGCGTTCCTCGAAGGGCCGTTGCCCGCGGCGCTGATCGCCCGCGGGGCCCGGGTGTTCATCGGCGAGATTCGCGGCCACGGTCTGAGTCGCGGCGACCGTCCCCCGCCGCGATGGACGATCCGCAGCCACGTCGAGCACGATTTGCCCGCGCTGGTAGGGCACGTGCGACGGCTGACCGCGGGGCGGCGGATCCACTATCTCGGCCACTCGCTCGGGGGGCTGCTGGCGCTGGCGTGGTTGGCCGAGCCGCAGCCCGTGGCCGGGCTCGTGACCATGGCCACCCCCCTGCGCATCGGCAGCGACCGCCGGATCGTGCGGCGAGCGGCTCGGGTGGCGGGGGCGGTGAACGCGACCCGACTGTGGCGGCAGGTGCCGATGCACGGCTTCCTTCGTGGTCTATCCCGAACCCTGTCCGCCCCGTCGCCGGACCCCGTGCGTCGATGGTTTCAGCGGTATGCGGCCCTCGCGAGTCCGGAACACGCGCCCCCCGCGGCGCTGGAGACGGTCCTCGCCAACGCTGACCCGGAGTCGCCAGAGGTGTTCGGCGAGCTCCTGAGGATGGCTCGCCGCGGATCTGCGGAGCTCGCCGGATACGACTTACTGGCGTCGGCGCGACGGCTTACCGCGCCGTGGATCGCCATTCACGGGGGCCGGGACATCTTCGCGCCGCCGTCCTCGGTGGCGGTGATCGAGACCGAACATCACCGCGGGCCGCGATCGATCATCGAGATTCCGGACGTGACCCATGTCGACGTGGCGATCGGACACCACGTCGACGCGTTGATCGAGCGGTGCTGGAACCTGCTTTTCCCGGTTGACATCGCTTAGGGCAGTCCGTAGGTACAAACGCCCCAACGCGGAAGTGGCGGAATTGGTAGACGCGCAGGATTCAGGTTTCTGTGTCCGTATGGACGTGAGAGTTCGAGTCTCTCCTTTCGCAAGCTGAGCATCTCTAGACGAGTCATCGCCCTCGACCGTCGCCCTACTTTGTCCCTCAGGCTCCGACCATCAGGCTCCGACCACCGACGCCGATTTCGTTGGCTTGACTAACGTCAGTCCCCATACTACATGCTGCGACGGAGTATGTCTCGGCGCGGAATGACGCGGGAAGGAACCGACCCCGGCAGCCGCTCACCCGGCGCCTCGCGCCAGGTCGGTGGCCAGGTCGGCATCCCCGGCGGCACCCCCCCGGCGGCGGGTCGGCGACCGGGTCGGCGCCCTCCGCTGCGCGATGTCGCGCCTCGACCGGGCCATACCGCCGCCTTCGCCCTGCAGACCGACGCCTTCATGCCGCAACGGGCCCATCGGGCCTGGCCGCCCCCCCGGCCGCTCGTCGAGGCGCTCGCGGGGGCGGAGCGAGTGGTGACCATCGGCCACACGCCCCCCGACGGCGACTGCGTCGGCGCCGCGCTGGGCCTCGCGAGGGGGCTCGAACTTCTGGGCAAACGAGCCCACGCGATCGTCGATTCGGACCTGCCGCGAGGCCTACAGGCGCTCGGTCAACAGGGAGACCTACACCGCGGACCGCCGCCGTTCTCACCGGATCTGGTGGTGCTGGTCGATGTCGCGCAGGCGGATCGAATCGGAACCGCGGCCGAGCTTCTGCCCTCGGCGCCCGCGGTGATGGTCGTCGATCATCACCGGGTGACGCCGCGCGCCGCCCAGCTCGGCCTGGCCCCGGACACCCCGATGACCTCGTGGATCGACGAGCGGTGCGATGCGGCCAGCGTCCAGGTGGCGGCGCTGCTCGAGGCTCTCGGCGGCGCACCGAAGGGCTGGATCGACGAATGGTCCGAAGTGGCCGAGCCGCTCGCGGCGGGCATCGCGACCGATACCCAATGGTTCCGGTCCCGCCGGGTGAACGCGCGAAGCCTTGCCGTGTTCAAGGGCCTGCTCGACAGCGATCTCAACGCGCTCGAGTCGCTCGAAGCGCGCCTGAGCCACGCTCTGCCGCCCACCGCGACGGTGTTGCTCGCGGCCCAGCTGTCGGCGGTGGTCCTTCGGACCGGCGACATGACCGCCGCCGAGCTGGCGGTGACCGAGCAAACCCGAGCTCGCGCGCTGGAAGCGGCCCAGGCCGCCGATCCCACCACGACGCTCGAAGACGTCAGCGGTCACTTGATGGACCGGCTGGATCGCCTGGCGGCCCGCTACGGCATCGCTCTTCTCCTGCAGGAGGAACCGCAGGGTCGGGTCCGGGTATCGATCCGCTCACGTTGCGACGACTTGGCGGTCGGGCTGGCCCAACAGCTCGGGGGCGGGGGCAAGCGCGGGGTCGCCGGCGCGACTGTCGAGGGGCGCTTGAGCGCGGTGCAGAGCCGAGTCCGCTCCCTGGTCGCCCACCGGTGGGGACTCCGGTCTCGACTCGACGCGCGTCCAGCCGGAGCCGAGTGTTATAACTGAGCCCGTGGATGGGCTGGTGCCGGCCGAAGTCGAGAAACTCGGCCCCTACCTGCTGCTCGAGCCGCTCGCGCCTCACGGCATGATCCAGCCGTACGTCGCTCGGCGGGAGGACGCCGAGGCGCTGGTCATCGTCAAGCGGCTGTTGCCTCAGCTGCGCCGACACTCGACCGCCCCTCGAAGGTTCGCGCGAGAAGCGCGGCTCACCCGACATCTGCAGAGCCCGGCCATCGTGCGGACCCTCGATGTCGGCGTGAACGATGGCGAGCTGTTCATGGTGACGGAGCTCGTGGCGGGCGTTCGTCTCGACGTGCTGATGACCGACGCCGTCGAGCGAGGCCATCCCCTCCCGATCGATGTGGTGTTCGGCATCGCCCAGCGGGCGTTGGCGGCGCTCGCGTATGCGCACGAGGCCGTAGGCGCCGACGGGCGGCCGTTGGGCCTCGTCCACCGCGACCTGACCCCCAGCAGCGTGGTTGTCGGGTTCAGCGGCGAGGTGAAGCTGGGCGACTTCGGGGTTGCTCGGTCTCAGTGGGACACCGCCCTCACCGCGCCGGGGACCACCGTGGGCACGCTCGCCTACATGAGCCCGGAACAGGTCAGCCAGGGCCCGGTGGGGCCGGCGACCGATCTGTATGGCTTCAGCGTCGTTCTGTACGAGCTGCTGGCCGGGGCGCCCCTGATCGAAGCGCAAGACGCGTTGTCCGTGCTGCGTAGGATCAAGGACGCGGCGTTCGTGCCGCTCGGCGAGCGTCGCCCCGACCTGCCGCGCTCGATCTCCGCCGTCGTTCAGCGGGGGCTCGCGACCGCGCCGAAGGACCGGTGGCCGGACGCGAGGGCGTACGCCACCGCGCTTCGCGAGGCGCTGCAGTCCGCGGCCCCATGTGCATCCACCGAACGTCTCGGCGCGTTCGTTCAGGCCCGCCTGCCCGATCAAGGGGCGCGCTTTCAGGCGCTGCTGGACCGTATGGGCTTGCCGGTGCATCGGGTGCCCGGGGGCGCCTCGACCGGCCCGGGATCCCGGTCGCCAGGGCCGCGTTCGTCGATGGCGTCCGGCGATGACCGGCCCCCGCCGTGGCCGTCCGCCCCTGCGGCGCTCAACCGGCGAGGTGGGCCGGGCGAAGCGAACCCGCTGCAGCTGTACGGCGCGGCGCCGCTGTCCTCCTCCCATGCTCCGGGCCCCCTAGGCGACGCCGATGAGCCGCCGGTCGAACCGACCCCAGAGCCGTCGGTCATGACCATGCCCGGACCGGCCCTCGCTCCGGCGGGGCCCGTTCGAGTGATCCGGCCGCGCTCGTCGAAGCTCAAACGGATATGGAGGCTGGCCGCGCTGACGGTGGCGATGGCCGGGGTGGTGACCGCGGCAGCGTGGTGGACCCTCGCCGAGCCCGAATCCGGGCCTCGTGTGGTGGTGATCAATCCGGAGCCGTCGATGTTGACCTCGACCGACGCCGACATGACGGCCGCCGACACACCTCGGTCCGAGGGCCGCGGGGGGCAAGGCGCCATCCCCGTGGCTCGGTCGGCGGGGTCGCCGGACCGCCCTGCGCCTGCTGTCTCCCCTCGGCGCGAGGCCCTTGATCGGGCGCTCGACCGCGCGGATTCGGCGAAGGGCCTCGACGGGGACGACCGCCCGGCCGGACGCCGGATCGTTCGCTCGCTGGAGGCCTCCCCCGACGTTAGCGCCGCGCCGCGCGACGCGCCGTTGGCGGCGCGGCTGCTCGAGTTTTCGCAGAGACTGAACGCGTTGCGGCAGGCGGAGAGCGACGCCCGGGCCTTCGATGCGCTGCTGCTGGATATGAAGCGGACGGCGAGCCTCGTGGACCCCGCCGTGCAGCGCGCGGTCATGCGCGACCTGCAGGCGGCAGAGCGGGCGTTCGACGTCGACGGTCTGGCCCAGGCTCTGCGCCGGCTGCAGCGTTACGCCACCCGATGAAGGTCTCGCCGTCGTGAGCGTCGCCCGGTGACTACGGATCGTTGAGCGCGGCGCTGAGTCCATAGCTGACCCCGCCCGCCGCGAGGCCGATGATCAGCGGCCACCAAGGGAACTCTTCATCATCGGTGAGCAGGGCGCCCAAGGACCACGCGGCGCCGGTCGCGGCGAGGCTATAGCCCAGAGGTCCCACCAGGACGCCGCGAGGATTGATGGATTCGTCGGGGGCCGCGTCGGGCGCATAACCGAAGGTCTGAAAGCTTCGCCCTTCGTCGCAGCGGCTGCCCACGCATACCGTCGTCGCGCCGCCGTCCTCGCGAGCCAACGCGTACACCCCTAGCGCCCCACCCACGGCGACCAGTCCGACGCCCGACCACAGCACCATTCGACGTCCCAAGGGAGAAGGGCGGGGCTTGGCCTGCAAGTCGATCTGCACGGTGACCGTTTCGCCCGCGCGGACGACGACCTGCTGCGACGACTCTCGATAGTCGGGGTGTTGAATCTTGAGCTCGCGGCGACCGGCGCGAGCTTGAGACAGCCGGGTTCGACCGCGCGCGGTGCTGCCGACGGTGCGGCCGTCCCACAGGACCGCCGCGTGCGGGACCTCGACGATCAGATCGACGGCGCCGAAGGGGCGCCAGTGATGGGTCTCGATCAGTCGCTCCCGGACATTTTGGGTCAAGAACCGCTCGAAGAACGCTTCGACCTCTTCCCCGGTCTGGATCTCGTCGGTCGCGTTCGCGCCGGCTTTCGCCCCGCTGTCGACGCGGGCCTCGAACGCATCTTCCCACTGCGGGCGGTCCCGTCGGGCGTCGTGATACAGCTGCAGCGCGATGTCCGTATCGACGAGCGCCGCCGACAGGCGATCCGCTCGCCCGGGAAGGGTCACGTTGGAGACCACGAGGAGGTACTGCGGGTACGCCACGCCGCGGATCTTGAGGCGGCGAACGTGCTCTCGATACGGCAGCAGGCCGCCGCTGGGTCGCTTCAGTATCCGCGGATCGTAGTCAGGGCGCGCCTTGAGCGCGAGGCAGCCGAGTCGGCCTCGGCATTCCGTGACGAGGTGGGCGGGCATCGCGACGAGCGCGAAGTCGGTGTGGGCGCGCACCCGCCCGTCGATGCGGCGGATCAGCTCCGAGCTGCGGACCCTCGCTGGGCGGCCGGTGGGGGTGCTGAGCACAAAGGCCATAGGGACGCGGTCGTCGACCTCGAGGGTCGTCGGGTCGACAGCGAGCGATGATGCCGCCGGGAGGCCCGCCGTGATCGTGAGGACGAGGGCGAGGACGCGGAGCGCGATCACCGGGCCAGAGTACCAGATCCGTGGCTATTCTCACCGTGGGACGGCCGGCTGGGCCCCGTCGCGCAGGTTGTCCGCGTCGGGCAGGCGCACGTCCCAGACCAACCCCACCCACGCCAACAGCTGAATGGTCCACCAGCCAGGGTCGAGCTGGCCCGGCGCGATCCCGATCCGCGCGGACCGAGGGAAGGCGTGATGATTGTTGTGCCAGCCTTCGCCCATGCTGACGAAGCCGAACAGCGCGTTGTTGCGTCCTTCTTCGCCGGCGGGGAGCGTGAACGCGAGCCCGCCGTGGGTGTGCGCGTAGAAGTTGACCAGCCAGTGGCCGATCACGGCGGTGGTGATCCGCCCCGCCACCCCCCATACCACCCAGCTGATCCCCCCGATCGCGAACAGGCCGATGGCCACGGGCAGCGTCTGCCATCGCCACCAGCGCTCCAGCCATCGGTAGAACGGATCGGCGGCCACCTCGGGGGGGATAGTGGCCCGCCACTGGCCGGGCTGCGGCCGGTGGGTCATGAGCACGTACCACACGAAGTCCGTGACCACCCCGTGGCGGTAGGCGTAGTAGGCGGGGGCTTCGGGCCGATTCTGCCAGCCGTCGCGGGTTTCGTGCATCGATACCATGCTGATCGGGCCGTCCATTCCGCACTGGACGGCCAGCCACACGAGGACCCGCTCCGTCGTTCGGTGCATCCGAAACGCGCGATGAATCACCCCCCGATGCAGGCCCACCGAGTGCCCTAGACACAGGCATATCGCCGTGGACACCGCCCACACGGCGACCGCGCTGGCGGTCGTGGCCCACGGGGCGCCGACGAGCCACAGGGCGGCCCATCCTAGGATCCACAGCGACTTGCACGCGCTGAGCACGACCTCTCCGGGAGCGTGAGCAAGGGGCGTCGCGTGGCGATCGGGGAAGGTCATGCCCGACGCGGAGAACCAAGGATGAGGCCAAGCGCGAACGGCCCGTTCTGACTCGATAATCGCGGGGCTCCGGTTCGCCCCTGTCACCGCCGTCGTCGGTGCCTATCAACTTCGTGGACGGCGCGCGTGATCTCGCCTACGTCGCGTCACGTCTTCCGGGGGAGCGATGAGGGGACGCGAAGTTGACGGTCCGAACGGGGGCACCGAAGATGGGGCCATGGCGACCGAATCGTCTGAAAAGCCCCTTTGGACCGGCCGGCCCTCGCAGATGACGGCCTTTGGGTTCTACTTCGTGACCGTGGTCATCGCCGCGCTGTTCCTGGTCGCCTCGTTCTACGCGTACTCGGCCGATATGGCCTCCTTCGCGCAGTATCCGCTGTACGCGTTCTTGGTCACGCTCCTCGTCGCGTTGGGCAAGTACATCGTCGTCCGGAGCACGACCTACACCCTGAGCAGCGAACGCCTGCAGATCGAGACGGGGTTGCTGTCGCGATCCAGCGAGGAGATCGAGCTGTACCGTGTTCGCGACTGGGCCATCGTTCAACCGTTCCTTCTTCGGCTGGTGGGGCAGGGCCATGTACGGGTGATGTCCAACGACGCATCGGCCCCCGACCTCTTTCTCGAGGGCGTCCGGCGCCCCAACAAGCTCCGGGATCTGCTCCGCACCAACGTCGAGGAGGCCCGAGAACGAAAGCGGGTTCGTCATCTCGACGTCGAATGAGTCGACTCGGGTCCGTCGTCGTCCTTGAATCCTCACCGCCGACAGACCAAACTGCCGCGCCGTGCGCTGGATCATTCGCCTTGGTTTCATCGCGTTGGTCGCGGTCTGTTGCCGCTCGGCCCCGCGTCCCGACTCGGATCCCCGGGAGACCGAGCTCTTCTGTCCCGCCCGGTCCATGATCCATCAGTTCCCGGCCCCGTCGCCGCGGCCGTCGTTCGAGGCCGGGGTCAATAAAGCCCACCTCGTCCCCAGTGGCGTCGAGGACTTTACGCTTCGCCAGCTCGGCCGACGGCTGGAGTCGGTGCTCGTGCAGGCCGGCTACCGCCAGGTTCGATACCTCGGCTACCGGTGTTCTGGTTTCGCGCTGATCGCCGACCTCGAGCGCATCGAGGCGGATGCGACCCCGTTCGAAGGCGCCGCTCGATTCGGCCCCCCGCCAGAGTCCGACCGATTCGCCGAGGAGGAGCTGACTCAGCGCCTGAGCTTCGCCGCCAACGGGACGTATCGCCAGCTGGTGCTGCTGGTGGAAGACAACCCCACGAAGGAGCCCAAAACGTTGCCCACGGTCAGCGACCTTCAGGTTCGGGTGGCCACCGGACAATCCAGCTTGCCGTTCGGTTTCGATGATGTGTTGTTCAGCGCCGATCACGCGGTCAAGGTCTTGATCTACGAGTACGAAAAGGGGCCCGAAGACAAGCAGGTCCGGCTCATCGATCGTTTCGACGGCCCCGGCGGGCCTCGACACCTAACCCGGTCTGGGCTGTACCGCGCCCTGCGTTCACCGCCGCAGGTCGAGTTGCCGATTCGGGGCGTACAAGCCGACGATGATTATCGATGATCTTGATTGTCGCTGCGGCGCGTAGGGCCGGGCGCCAACGGCGCGGCGCTCAGCGCGTTGAGCTTGAGCAGCTCGATGAGCTCGGCGAGCGGCTGGCCGAGGGATCTCACCTCTTCGAGGTTGCGGACCGACGACCGAACCAGAGGCGCCAAGGTGCGTTCGAGGCTGCTGAGCTGAGCCGTCAATATGTCCTGCAGCTCTTTGGGGGCCTCGGTTCGCAGATTCACCGCGACCTCCCGGGGCTGAATGCCCTCGAGCGCGGTATGCAGCCGTTCTAGCGTCGGCAGCAGGGCGTCGAGAGAGGGCCCGTTGGGGGTTTGCTGCGCGTGGTCGACGGCGACGCCCAGGAACTCTCGAATTCCTTCCAGCTGCTCGCCCAGCGCGCCGAGGGTGGCCGTGACCCGGGTGACCGGGTCGTCGTCGGCGCCACCGGCGACGGTGACCCGCCGGAAGTCCTTCTTGATCGCGGCCCATCGGGCCGCTTCCTGCTCGCTCATGGCGCCTCGAAGCTCGGAGAGCTTGAGCAGGTTCTGCTCGGCGCCGGTGGTGAGGGTTTGGGCCTCGCCCAGGTAGTGGTCGCGGATCAGGGCGTCGAGCTCCCGTTCGTTCATCGCCGCCACCACCTTCTCGGCGAGCTTGTTCATGTTGCGGTAGGAGCCCTGAAGCTTGAACGGAGGCTCGGTTCGGAACCGGTCGTCCTGCGATGCGCTCCCGATGTACGCCATATTGACCTTGAGCAAGGTCTGCTGCACTCGAAACAGGTGTCGAAGAACGGTGACCGCCTCTTCGACTTCCACCCGCGAATAGCTGTGCTCGTAGTCGGTCTGAGGGACATCGTCGCCGCCGGCGACACGGATGAATCGATGAACGTCGGGCAAGCTTCGTGCGGCCAGTGGGGCCAGGACCGGGTTCGAGGTCAGTGAATTTTCGATGTAGCTCAGCGCGAAGACCTCGTCTTTGCCCTCCAGAACATCGCCCAGGTTGTAGGTGTCCGCGCGGTTGGCGAGCATGTCCGGGATCTGAAACTTCTCCCCCGACTCGGTGTACGGATTGCCGGCCATGATCACGCAAAACTTCTTGCCGCGCAGATCGTAGGTTTGTGTTCGGCCCTTCCACACCCCCTCCACCCTTCGCTGTCCATCGCACAGCGAGATGAACTTCTGCAGGAGCTCGGGGTTCGTATGCTGAATGTCGTCGAGGTACAGCATCACGTTGCTGGCCATCTCGAAGGCCAGGTTGATCTTCTCTACCTCCTGGCGGGCGGTGGCGTTGGGGGCGTCGGCGGGATCCAAGGACGTGACGTCGTGTCCCAGTGAAGGCCCGTTGATCTTCATGAACACCATGCCCAGCCGGCTGGCGACGTACTCCATCAGCGTCGTTTTTCCGTAGCCGGGTGGGGATATGAGCAGCAGCAAACCCATGAGGTCCGTGCGGCGCTGCGCGCCCGCCGCGCCGAGCTGCTTGGCGAGGTTGTCGCCGATCATCGGCAGGTACACGTCGTTGATCAGACGGTTGCGCACGAACGATGTCAGCACCCGCGGCTTCAGCTCGTCGAGACGAAGGCGAGCGCGCTCGCGCTCGAGCAGCTCGGCCCGTGCGCGCCGATACGCGAGGTAACCGGGTACCCGCTCGTCGACGAACCTCGACAACCGGGTCAGGAATTCGTCGAGCCGCAGGGGGAGGGTCCGGTCTTGGATGCGAGGATGTTGGCCAAGAAGTCCTTCCACTGCGACAGCGGTCAGGTCCCCGCTTTCGTGACGGTCGAGCCGGGCCTCGGTCAACAGCATCACCGCGGTCTCCAGCACCGCGGGTCGGAGCGGGCGGACATCGGACTGTTCGACGAAGGCCTCGACCCACGCTGTCGCTACGCTCAGCTGGGCCGCGAGATCCTCACCGAGGTCTTCGAGATCGCGCTCGAACGAGGCTCGCTGCCCTCGGGTCTCGAGGTCGGCGCGCAGGGCGCTCTGCAGCTGCACCGCCTCTCGGCTGGTGGTGAAGCGGGGCAACACTTCGGCGAGCTCGTCGACAAGATACCGGCCGGCGGCGTTCACTTCGCCTTTCGTCGGCTCCAGGCCCCAGCGGCCGGTAAAGGCCTGCAGGGCCGCCGCGAGGTCGCGGGCCAGCGCCGCCTCTGCGGCGGGGTGGGCGAACGCGGTCCGCAGTCGAGCCAAGCTGACCGCTCGGCGGTGCAGGTTCTCGGATGCCGGATCATCGCGGCCGAACGCCCAATACAGCGCGCCCCACGCCCGCGGCGCGGGGGCGTGGCGCAGACGGCCGGCGGACGGAACGAGCTTGACCAGCTCGGCGAGGATCTTCGCGGCGTCAACGTCGTGAAGGCCGCGCTCGTAACCCTCATCGTACCGCTGGGCCGCGTATCGTCGCACCCGCTCGAGCAACGCTTCGTGGTCGGCAGCGGCCTCGGTGAGCTCGGCCATGGTGAGGCTCCCGCGGCTTCTTTCGGCATCGAACAGCATCGAGGCGGCGAGATACTCGCCGCGATAGACGTCGGCCGTCTCGGATACGAGGTGCTGGTCCCAGTAGGGGTGAGTGGCCGCGAACGCGTCATCGACGATCGTTTCGTAAAAGTCGGTGCCGGCGAGATGAAGAGCCATCCCGTCGTCGCGAGGAACGAGGGTGAGCTCGAAGCTCTGGGTGTTGACCGTGAACCGGTGGTGACCGAGCTTGATGACGTCGTCGCCGCCTTCGAACAGCTCGAGCTTGTCTCGCAGGTTGCGCAGCGCGTCTTGCTTGGCGCTCTTCTGGCGTGAATCGAGGTCGTCGGCGGCGACCGAGCCGCCCAACTCACGCAGCTGCTCGATGAGGCGGCGCAGCTTCATGAGCATCGGGTCCGACGCGAAGTACGCGTTCAGGTCGTCGTCGCTGGTGAACGTTCGGGCCCGCCGGTCGACGCCGTCGAGGATCCTCTGCGCGGCGCGACCGAGGTTCTGGATCCGACGCGCGCGCGCGTCGAGCAGCAGCAGCTTCTTGGCTTCGAACGCCTCGTAGACCTCGTCGCGCTTGTCGGCGAGATCGGCGAGGAATTCATCGAACTCGGAGAAACGCCCCTCGAGCTCTTCCAGCTGAACCATGAGCCGCGACAGCTGGGCCTCACACTTTTCGGGGGTGTCGGCCATGGCCACCGCGCTTTGCACCGCCTGGCCGAGGAGCTTGAACTGAGCCGCGAACTCCGCGCGGCCTTCCGTGCTCATCAGCGCTTTGCGCCGGGCCTGCGCCGTGGCCCGGGCGCGGTTGAGGTGACCGAACACCTCGGAGATCCGTTCCAGAATCTCGGTCCGTTGATTGGGGTCGTCGACCTCGAGGCCGGCCACGACTTCCGACAGGAGGTTCAGGCCGTCGTTGAGGGTGTCGAGTCGCGCTCGCAGCGGCTCGATATCCGCGGTGCGGTCGACGGCGTTGGCTTGGTCGAACAGCGCTTCGATCTGCTTCAGCAGAGGGTCGAGGGCCTCGCCGGTGAGCATGAACGCCACACACGCGGCGGAGATTCGGTCGAACTGTTCGACGAGCCCCGCCTCGAGGTCGTCGAGGGCCGCGGTGTCGACATAGCGGAGGTCCCGGAGGGTGATGATGTGGCCCCGCTGGTGGCGCAGGCGCGTCAGCGCGGTCAGATAGTCGGGGACCTTCCACCCTTCGGGCTGAAGGTCGCGCAGCAGCGACGTCTGGGCCGTCCGGGCCTCGGCCAGCGCCTCGGTGGCCTTCGTCTGCAGCACCTGCACCTTCTCGAACTCGTCGACGATCAGCTCGGTGGTCCTGAGCAAGTCATCGAGGGTCGACGTCAGGTCTTGCGCCAGCGCGTCGCCGAGCCAGTAGTAGGCGTCCTTCATTCGCGTTGTGCTTCGAATGACATCCTCGAACGTCTGCCGGATCGGGGATGAGGCCTCGGCGAGCCGTTGGATGCTGAACGCGTCGGAGATCCCTCGGACCAGCTCCGCGTTGCCGATCCGACCCAAGAACGAGTCGTCGCTGGGCGTCTGGGCCGCGAACTCGTCGGACACGAACGGCGTTTGCCAGATCTGGATCGGATGGACCCGGGTCGGCTCTTCGCTCATCGAGCGGAAGACCACCATCTTGCCGTCGTCAAAGAGGGTGAAGCCGTGACCGGTGATGGGGGTGACGACCTCCTTCTTGATCAGGTTGTACGGCAGCAGCAGGTATCGCCCGTCTCGTTGGTGATAATACACATACAGGACGTCTTCACCGTTCGGGCTCCGGACCGCCCACTTGAAGACCAGGTCGGCGATCGAAGTGTCGAATACTTTGCCGTCACCGGTCTGCAGATAGTAGCCGCCCGGAAACACGATACCGTGGTCTTCCGGTAGCTGGACGCAGCTCTGTCCGATGGCGTCGATGCGTCGCACGTCGTGGGTGCGGGTGTTGAAGACCAGATAGCGCCACTCGGTCTCTCGGTAGGGCAACATCTTGAGCAGGATGAGCCCTCCGACCTTCGCGTAGTGGACTTCGCCGTCGTCCAAGCTCTGCCGGGGGTCGTCGACCGGCTCCCGGTAGATGCCCATGCCGTCTTCGGTGTTGTCTTCGATCTTCACCGTCAGATCCCCGCCGACCATCTCCACGAACACCTCGTCGAGGATGTTGACGTGGGGATGGCGGCCGGCGACCTGATGCTCCCGCCCGGTCGGGATCCATTCGAAGTCGAACCGGGCGGGAAACGTGTGGTCTCGTTCTCCTCGGTTGTCGACGTAGCGGACCCGATGATCCGGGTCGACGATCCATCGGAAGGCGCGGATGTCGCCGAGGTTGTTGCCGACCTGAAACACCGCGAGCAGCTTGCCGCCGCTTCTTCGGACCTGCAGGAGCCTCGCGTCTTTGTAGTAGCCGTACAGCTCTTCGAAGTCGCGGATGAACTGGGGGTCGGTGAGCAGGCCGGGCAGCGCGTCGGTCGGTCGGGCCGCGAGATCGAATCCGGCTTCGGTGGACGTGAAGCCGTGAAGGCTGAATACGTCTTCGACCCCGGTCTCGGTCCGAAGTCCGATGAACACGTTGTACCCGAGGAGCAGGGTCCCGCCGACGTTGACGACGTCGCGAGGGACGCAGTTGTTCTCCGTGCGTACGCGCTCGTTGCCGATGACCTCCAGCGTGGCGCCGCCGAACTTGTCGGCCCGAGCCCGGTTGAGCGCGTCGGCCTTGTCGCCCAAGACCTTGGCCGCGGCGAGCAGCCGCTTTCGAAGAACCTCGTAGCTTCCGCCCAGCTGTTCTTCGGTGGAGACGTCGGCGTCGACCGCGCTTGTCATCGAATCCTCAGTTCATCGCCTTCGGCGCGCTGCCGCTGCCGAGCTTATCGACACCGAGGTCCCGGACCTGGTCCATGAGGGCCTGAAGCTTGTTTCGTGTCCCTTCGTCGGCGCCCACCATCAGGCGGCCGATGAGGCCCGAGATGCTCAGCCGCTGCACGTCGGCCGTCGACATGCCCTGCAGGGTGTCCATGAGCTCCGAGGGGAGGTTGCCGTCGCCATTGAGATAGTGGCCGAAGACCTGCTGCACGGAGTTCGAGTTGTCGATGAACCCGTCCATCGACTTGCCGACCGAGACCGCGTTGATGAACCGCTCGAAGAACTGGCCGTCGCCGCCCACGATGTTGATCTTCGCCGTGGCCAGGGCCTGCTTGAGGATCTCGGCCCGGGCGTCGGCGATCGCCCGGTTGGCGTCGATGGTGGCCATGTCGATGGCTCTCTCTTTGTCGAGGCGGAGCCGGAACTCTTCGTGCTCCCGGCCGACGCCGTCGAGCTCCTTCATCGCCTCCGCCTTTTCGGCCAGGCCCGCGGCTTCGGCCTGCATTTGGCCTTGGGTCACCCGGGCTTTGGCCGCGCCTTCCTTCTCGAGGGCGATGGCGTCGGCTTCGCGAACCTTGACCAACGCCAGACCTTCGGCTGCGGTCTCCGCCTGAACGCCTTCCGCGAGGCGAATCTTCGCCGCCGCGGTGCGGTCGGCGGCATCGCGATCCGCATCGGCGAGCACGATTCGCTCCTTGGCCTGGAACTGGGCCGCGACGTGCTCGGCCTCGGCGGCCTTGGTCCGCCGGATGACGCCTTGCTCGGCTTCGGCGGCGGCGGCGGTGACCGTGACCTCTTTCAAGCGCTTGGCTTCGGCGATGGCTCGCGTGTCCTTGATGCGCTCCTCTTCCTCGGCCACGGTCTTCTCGACCGCGACCCGGCCTCGGATGACGTCCGCGATCTCTCGCTTTTCGACCTCCAGCTCTTTGTCTTTGGCGATGCGCTGCAGCTCGGTCTCCCGCTCGCGCGCGATCTGCTCGAGCGCGCGGTCCTTCTCGACCCGCTCCGTCTCCACCGCGATCACCCGCTCCCGATTCTTCTCTGCCACCTGGACCTGCCGCAGCTGGGCCTCGCTGGAGACCTTGATCTCCTCATCGGCCCGGATTCGGGCCAGCTCGGCCTTTTGGTGCTCCTCCGCCTGGACCTTCTTGGTCTCGGCCTCTTCGCGGGCCCGAACGGTGGCGATCTCCCGGGTCTGTTTGGCGCGGGCGTCTTGCTCCTGGCGTTCCAAGGCCAAGACCGCTTCTTCGGCTTCGACGTTTTGCTTCTTGATCGCCTTGCGCTCGGCCTGGCGCAGCTCGTTGGTGTGGATGTTCTGCAGGGTGGTCAGCTCGGTGATCTTTCGAATGCCCTGCGCGTCGAGGATGTTGTCTCGGTCGAGGGTCTCGATCGGCGTTTGCTCGAGAAAGTCGATCGCCGCGTCGTCGAGCACGTAACCATTGAGATCCCGGCCGATGGTGCGAACGATCTCGTCTTTGAAGTCTTCGCGTTTCGTATACAGCTCGACGAATTCGAGCTGCTTACCCACGGTCTTGAGGGCCTCGGAGAACTTGGCGATGAACAGCTCCTCCAGGGTGTTCTGATCCGAGGCCCGGGCGCAGCCCACCTGCTGGGCGACCTTCAAGACGTCCTCGGCCGTCTTGTTCACCTTCACGAAGAACGTGACCTTGATGTCGGCGCGGATGTTGTCTTTACAGATCAGGCCTTCTTTGCCCCGCCGGTCGATCTCGATGGTCTTGACCGAGATATCCATGACCTCGGCTCGGTGAATGATCGGCAACACGAGACCGCCGGTGAACGTCACCGTGGGCTCTCGGGTCACCTTGTTGATGATCAACGCTCGACCCTGCTCGACCTTGCGGTAGAACTTCGCCACCATCAGCGCGAAGCCCATCAACACCAACAGGCCTGCGCCCAGCACCACTGCGAATAGAATAATGTTGTCGACCATCATCGTGCTCTCCTCGCGGCGGCACTCCTCGTGCTCGCCACGACTATCTGTCTATTGAGTGTCTTGCCGAGTCTGTTGATGCGTCAGCGCTGGTGCCGGGTCACCCGCGCCTCGTCGGTTCGGCCGAGGCCAGCGGCTCGACCCGAAATGTTTCTTCGTCGGGGTCATAGCTGACGATGAGGGCCTCGGCGCCTCGCGTCAGGGGGTTGGGGCTGGCGGCGCGAACCTCAATCCGGGGCCAATGACCGCCTTCGTGCACGGTGGCGACCCCGAACCGCTCGTCTACGCTGCCCGTCTCGATGGTGCAGCTGCGGCCGACCAGGTCGCGACGCTCCTCCGCGGCACGTATCTTGAATAGAGGCCCCAGCGGCCGAGACATCAGCCCCGTCAGAGGCGTAGCGACGAGCAGGGCGAAGGTCGCGACCAGCACCGAAGTCAGCGGCCCGGGGCCCAGGACCCCGGTCAGGTACTGGCGTCCGAGGAAGCTGGCCGCCCACGCGATAACGATGATGAGACTGAAGACGACGGTGAAAGGTGCATTGCGCAAGCCCAGCCAAGACATGAAGCTGAGGAGGCTCAGGCCGTCTTGCAGGCCGCTCGCGGTTTCCGTCGCGCCGTCGAGTCCTTCCGTGGCCCCGTCGACGCCGCCTTCCACCGCGCCCTCGGCCGCCCCTTCGGCGAGACCGTCGAGGTCACCGCCCACGTCGACCATGTCGATGTCCAGCGCTCCGACGATCACGAACATCCAGTAAACGAGGACGATCCCGAGCAGAGCGGTGAAGATCACCGTGGGCATCGCCATGATCTGTTGAACGAAAGAACCCATGCCCTTGCTCGCCATTCAAAGCACCGATGGGCCCGTGTCCACCGGATTTCGGTCAAAGCCTTTCTCACCCTCGCGAGCGTGCTTAGGGTGACGGAGTGAGCGTCGAAGCTCGTCCTTCGGCCACCGTGGTCGTCGCTCAAGACGCCGCGCGACGCGCGGTCGCCTCGCTGCTCGAGTGGATCGGATTCGAGACGGTTGCTTGCC
>JANQQN010000472.1 GCA_028289325.1 Myxococcota bacterium
GACCGCCCGCATCAACGAAGAACGCCAGCGCGCGCTGCGCGCCGACGGCCTGGTGTCCCAGCGACAGCTCGAAGTAACCACCCTGAAGGCGACCAAGGCCCGAACCGAGCGCGACGCGGCGCAGGCCGACCTGACCGGGGCCGCGCTGGCGCTGGCCGCGGCGCGCGAGGATCTCAATAAGTTCCGGGCCGAAGCGGCGTCCAAGGTCGACGATACCCGGGCCAAGCTGAACGCAGCGCGAGCGGAGCTGGCCGGCGTCGAGGCCAAGCTCGCGGACATCGACGTCAAGCTGTCCCGACAGGCCCAACGGATCGTCACCGCGCCGGTCGACGGCATTCTCCTCAGCACCCTCGCCCTTCCCGGCGCGCAGCAGATCAAACAGGGCGACGCGCTGGGGGTCATCGTCCCCGCCACCGCCAATCGGTCGGCGGCGCTGACCGTCGACGGCAACGACGCCGCCATCGTCACCACAGGACGGAAAGTTCGACTCCAGTTCGAAGGGTGGCCCGCGGTGCAGTTCGCGGGCTGGCCGTCGGTGGCCATCGGAACCTTCGGCGGCGTCGTGCAGTTCGTCGATTCCGCCAGCGACAGCAAAGGCAACTTCCGCGTGGTGGTGATGCCCGATCCCGACGATCAACCGTGGCCCGACCGACGATTCCTACGGCTCGGCGCGCGGACCAAAGGCTGGATCTTGCTCGATCAGGTGAGCTTGGGCTACGAGCTGTGGCGTCGATTCAACGGATTCCCGCCCGCCATTCAGATGCCTGAAAAGGACAAGGGCGGCCCCCCGGTGAAGGTGAAAGGAAGCAAGTGAACGAATGGCTTTGGGCCCTCGCCATCACCGCCCAGACGGGCACGACCGCGCCGACGGCCGACGCTGAGCCGCCGCCGAGCATCACCCAGCTCGCCAACAGCGCCTCGGACTTAAAACCCATGGTCGTCCTCCCTTTGGGGGGAGATGTGCCGCTTACGCTGGCCCATGTGGCAGCGTCGGTCGAAACCCACCATCCCGTTCTCGGGGCGGCGGAAGAGCGCCGGCGCCAGGCGGAGGGCAAAGCGCTGTCGGCCCGGGGTGGCTTCGATCCGGTCCTCGGCGTCGATGCCGGCACCTGGCCGGAGGGCTACTACGAACTGAACCGGCTGGAAGCGAAGATCGAGCAGGCCACGCCCATCTGGGGTGCGTCGCTCTTCGGTAGCTACCGCATCGGGGTGTCGGACGGGATCGACAATCTCGAGGGCGACCTGCCGATCTACGAAGAAGAGCGGCGGACCCTCGATCAGGGCGAGCTCAAAGCGGGCATCAACGTTCCGCTGTGGCGCGACGGCCCCATCGATGCGCGCCGGGCAGGCATCGCGGCGACCCGGGCTGGCGCGATGGCGTCGGCCTTCGACCGCGACACCGTCCGGCTATCTTTGCTGCTGGAGGGCGCAGAGGCGTACTGGAAATGGGTACTGGCCGGCCAGAGCTACCAGATCGCCCTCGATCTTCTCCGTCTCGCCGAAGCCCGCGACATGCAGCTGGCGAAGAAGGTCGAGCAAGGCGCAGTGCCGGAGATCGATAGGGCCGAGAACCTGCGGGCGGTGCTGGATCGGCGGGTAGACTTGGTCGCCGCGCAACAGATCTTGCAACAGGCCGCCATCAAGCTGTCGCTGTTCTTGCGAGACGACGAAGGCACCCCTCGCGTGCCCCCCACCACCCGCATCCCCGGCCTTCCGGAGCCGACGATCATGAAGCCCGAAGACCTCGAGCGCGCCCGCGTAGAAGCGCTCGAACGACGCCCGGAGATGGAGTTCTACCGGGCGGAGGTCGAACGAGCGGAGGTCGGCCTTCGATTGGCCGACAACCAGGTCGCCCCTCAGATCGACTTTCAAGCTTCGATCGCCAAGGATTTCGGAATGACCGAGGCAGAGAGCAAGCAGAAGTCTTTGGAGCCCACCGAGCTGAAGCTCGGCGTGACCCTCAAGATGCCATTCTTCTTGCGCAAAGAGCGAGGCAAGCAAGCGGAAGCGGAGGCGAAGCTGGAAGAGGTGCTCGAGAAAGCCCGCTTTCAACGGGACAAGATCGACACCCAGGTCCAGAACCTGTGGATGGCCCTCAACGCCCAAGCCCAACAGACCACCCTCGCGGATCAAACCTATCAGGTCGCGGAGGCCGTCGCCGCCGCCGAGCGCCGGCGCTTCGATCTCGGGGCCACCACGTTGTTCATCGTCAATCTCCGGGAGCAAAAAGCGGCCGAAGCGGCGCGAAAGCGGGTCAAGGCGCGGGCAGACTACGCGCTGACCCGGTCCGCGTGGAGCCTGGCCACCCGCACCATCCTCATTCCCTCCGGCTGAAGCCCCTCGACGCCGCTGGCGGCATCGTTCACTGTAGCCGCGATGTTCCCGGTGTATGCGTTCCCGTCCGCATTCGCCATGTCGGTGATCGTGGCTTTGGCGCTCACGTCACTGTTTTACGCCCCTCGAAATCGGTTGAGCAGCGCCTTCGCCATGTTCTGCATGGCGTGGGGGTTGGTCGCGGCGGTGACCCTCGTCTTGCAGATGACCGGCAGCACGGCCGCCGCTCGGCTCGCGCCCCCCGCGGTGTGGCTGACCTACGTGTTCATGGCCATCTACATCCTGGTTCTCGTCCGCCGGGACCAACAGCTCCGGACGCCCGTTCACGGCATGCGTCCGGACGTGTGGGTGGGGGCGCTGCTCGTCTGCGCGATGGTCATCGGCGCCATTGCGGCCTCGACCCCCTACGTCGTCGCCGGCGTCACCAAAGAAGGGATGTGGGGCTACGGCCTCGAATTCCACCCCGCCGCGATGCTGTTTCACCTCCCGTTCGCCGCCCTCGCCCTGTATGGGCTGTCGCTGCTGTATAAGGCGTGGCAAGCGGAGGCCTCACCGGCCCGTCGCGTGTTTCTGCGCAACAACCTCGCCGCGCTGGTGGCGATCATCGCCAGCGCGTCGACCTTCGCGGCGGTCCTGCCTTCGCTCGGGCTTCCGACCTTCGCCCTCGTCTTCGACGCGTTTACGCTCATCGCGTTCTACTTCTTCGGCGTCATCGCCAACTATCAGTACCGCAGAGTCGAGGAGCTCAACGCGAGCCTCGAAGACAAGGTCGCGCTGAGGACCCGGGCGTTGGAACAAGCCCAGGCTCGGCTGGTTCAGGCCGAGAAGATGGTCGCCCTCGGGCGGCTGGTGGCCGGCGTCGCTCACGAGATCAACTCGCCCCTGGGCGCCGTACGCAGCGTTCTCGATACCCGCGGACGCGCCACAGAAGCCCTCCTCGATGGCGCCCGATCCGGCGGCGTGGCCGAGGATCGCTACCAGCGGCTCGAACGCGCCCTACGGGACGGAGACCGAGTGGTGACCGACGGCCTCGGCCGCATCGACGGGGTGGTCAAGCGCTTGAAGCGATTCGCGACCCTCGATGAATCGGAGCTGCAGACCATCGACCTCAATCGATCGCTCGAAGACATCCTGGCCCTTCTCAGGCCCGACCTCGAGGGCGCGACCCTGGAGCGTCGGCTCGAATCCACGCGCCTCATCACCTGCCGAGCGCGAGCGGTGAACCAGGCCCTCCTCAACGTTCTCACCAACGCGGCCCAGGCCGTCGACCACCACGGGCGCGTATCGGTGCAGACCGAGAACGACGGAGACGGGGTCGCGATTCGCATCCTCGACGACGGCCCGGGCATCGCGGCCGAACACCTGCCCCACGTATTCGATCCCGGGTTCACAACGAGGGGCGTCGGTGTGGGAACCGGCATGGGGCTCGCCATCGCCTACCGAATCGTCAACGATCACGGAGGAACGATCCGGATCGACAGCACCCTCGGCCGAGGAACCAACGTGCAGGTCCACCTGCCCGAACGTGGTCTGGACCAGGCCTCGTCGATCGACCGGATGGTCGATCCCTAGCTTAAGGGCCTACCTATGAGAGCGCGCTCAGAGGTAGGGTCGCCACATGAACAGATAGGCGCCGACGCTTCCGACGCCCACCGCGACCGTGCACAGGCCGACGACCGAGGCCACCGCGACCTTGGTTCGGGCGCTGTCGCCAGCCTCGGCCCTGAAGTACGCCTCCAAAACCAAAAGAGGCAAAAGGTAACATCCGAAGATCCAGAACGCGTCGAACGGGCCGCTCATCCCTTTGGCCGTACCCACGCCGCCCGCCGTGAGCCCCCAAAACATGTAGCCCACTCGAAGCATCCATACCGCGTTGGCTACCATGAAGGTCCGCAGCGCCCACCGGCGATGGGCGACGATATCGCCGACCATCGCCCGCCGAACGGTCAACGCCCCGAACCACAGGATGAGCGCCGCGTTGACGGTGATCCCCACCGCGCCGGTCAGCGTGAGGTAGGTCCCCCGGACCCAGACCAGGTACAGGCCGCTGAGGGCGAGTACGGCCGCGGTGCCGATGAACAGGCGCCCGTTGAGCCGATGTAGCCATAGCGCCCGTGCCCGCAGCTGCGGCAGCAGCTGCAGCAGACCGCCGCCGGTCATCACCGCGGCCAGGACGACATGAGCCGCGAAAGTGAGGTTGCCGACCAGGTCGTTGGCGATATGACCGTCGATCAGCGGCTTGTTGTTCCAGGCCGCGAAGTCCCCCCCGAACGTCGAGGGGTAATAGAAGGCGACGATGAAGTAGATGAAGGCCCACTGCCCGATGGTCGTGGTCCCGAACCAGAACGTCCGAGACGCCTTCAAGATCGCCGCCGGCGCCCGCGCCCCAGTGTCGAAGGACGGCGGCCGAGCGGTGGTGGATGTTTCGAGGGTGGTGGTCATGGCCACCACCCTCGGCCGCCGGCTCCGGCTCGACATCGGCTGAACGGACCGATCGACGTCGTACTTTCGGACGAATTACCGGCTATCGGTCGAGGCGTTTCGTCTCGTACGCCCACATCGCGATCTCCACCCGGTTTCGCACGCCGAGCTTCCCCATCAGGCTCGCGATATGGCTTTTCACCGTGCTCAGGCTGATGAAAAGATCGTTGGCGATCTCGGTGTTGGTCCGACCCCGCGAGACCTCGAGCAGCACCTCTTCTTCCCGGGCCGTCAGCGGCTCGAGGGGCGGCGGAGGGGGAGCGCCCGAATCGAGGGCGGCAAACTTATCGAGCAGGCGCGCGGTGATGCTGGGCGCGATCAGCGCATCGCCCTTCGCTGCGGCGTGAATGGCCTGGATCAACAGGTCGGGCCCAGCGTCTTTCAGAAGGAATCCTCGCGCCCCCGCCTTCAGCGCGTCGTGTACGTATTCGTCGAGGTCGAAGGTGGTGATCACGACGACCGCCGGTGGGTCCGCGACGCCGGCGCCCGCGAGCTTGCGGGTGGCGTCGATGCCGTTGAGCTCGGGCATCCGGATATCGAATAGGCACACGTCGGGCTTCAACGTCCGCGCGAGCGACACCGCCCGCCGCCCATCGGCCGCCTCGCCCACGACCTCCATGTCCGGCTGGGCGTCGATGATCATCCGCAGTCCGGCCCGGACGAGCGCCTGGTCGTCCGCGAGCACCACCCGAATGGTCACCGACCTCCCCCTCGCCGGGGAAAGACCGAGCTCACCGTCCATCCGCCGTCGGGGCCCGGTCCCGCCTCGAACGTCCCGCCGTGCAGCTTCACTCGCTCGGACATGCCGACCAAGCCATACCCGGAGGCTCGGTTCGGATCGAGGGACACCGGCGAACCGTCGTCGTGGATGGTCAACCGCAGGGCGTCGGGGGCGTCCGCCAGCTCGACGGTGATCCGGGACGCCCCCTCGGCGTGGCGAATCGCATTGGTGATCGACTCTTGGACGAGGCGATAGATCGTCGTCTGCAGCGACGGCTCGAGGGTCTCGAACTCGCCGGACAGCCGGAGGTCGACGGGCAGCTCCCGGCCACCGCACAGCTGGACGAGGTCCGCCACCGCGGGCTGAGGCGCCAGCTCTGGCCGCTCGTCGTCGCGCAGCGCACGAACGAGGCGGCGCATTTCGGCCAGCGTCCGGGACGCGGCCTCTTCGATGACCTCCAGCGCGGCCGTCGCCGCCTCCGGGCGGTCGGCGGCCACCACCCGCCCCGCCTGCGCCTGCACCACGATCGCGCTGACGTGGTGGGCGACGGTGTCGTGGAGCTCACGCGCAATCTGAGCCCGTTCTCGCGCTTTGGCCCGCTCCAGCTCTCGATTTCGTCGAGCCGCCCGAAGCCGAGCCAAACCGCCGAGCGCCGTGGGGACGAGCAGAATCATCGAGCCGCCGAACGCGGCCCGGAGGCGGCCCCCCGCCGCGACTTGGGCGAACATGCCACCGAACATGATCAGGGCCCCCAGCGCGACCTCCTGGATCGAACCCCGCCGCAACAGCGCATACGGCAGCATCAGTACGCACACGCTGGTAAACAATCCCGTCCAGGCAATACCCAGAACCTGGCTCAGGACCTCGAACAAGTGGATCGAGCCGAAGGCCACCGCCACCGCCAAGAAGGGATGGGATCGGCGCCACAGGAGGGTACTGATGACCACCAGGCCGTGCACCACGGTCACCGGTCGCCAGGGCACCCCCTCGCGGAATGTTCCCTCGACGATGGCCAGCGGTACGAAGAGCGCGACGAGCCCGAGATCCCACCAGCCCGCCGCGGC
>JANQQN010000475.1 GCA_028289325.1 Myxococcota bacterium
TTTCGGGACCACCGCCACCGCCCCCGCCGTCAACGCGTCGACGCTCTCTCGACTGCCTCGTTGCCCGGCCGTGCTCACGACCACGGTCGGGGTTGGCGCTTCCGCCATCACACGCCGAAGAAGATCGAGACCATTTTCGCGCCCCAGATGAAGGTCGAGGGTCACGACTTGCGGGGCCAGCCGCCGGATCCGTTGCCAAGCGACGTCGATGTTCCCTGCTACGCCGACGACCTCGATCGATGGGTCGGCATTCAAAGCACGACTGATGACGTTTCGGGCCAGGGCCGAATCATCGATCACCATCACCCGGATGCTCACAACATGCTCCGGCGATAGGCGATAGGCGATCGGCGTATCCAAGAGGTGCCGAGATGCTCGATCGCATCGGACGCGCCCACCAGCAGCCAACCGCGGTTGGCCGTCGCGCGATACAGGGACTCGAGCACGGCCCGTTGCCGCGCCTCGGCGAAGTAATAAAGGACATTGCGGCACAGTACGACGTCGAAGGGGTGCCGAAACGGGAGGGGGCGGGCGAGAAGATTGAGCCGTCGGAAGGTGCATAGGGCCCGAATCCGGTCATGAATGACGTACTGCCCCCTCGTAGCGGGGCGAAAATAGGCGCGGCGAACCCGTTCCGGCAGGGCATCTAGACGCTCTTGGGTGTAGACGCCGGCTTCGGCCGCCCCCACGGCCTCGGAGTCGATGTCCGTACCCAAGAAGTGCCAACGGCGATCGAGCTCGTCCATACCCACCCGCTCTGCGGCCAGCATGGCCAGCGTGTAGATCTCTTCCCCGGTCGATGCGGCCGCGCTCCATATCCGCACGTCGCGGTGGGGTTCGAGGGTGGGAATGACTTCGTCCAGAATGACCTCGAACGCCGCGGGCTCCCGCAGGAAGCCGGTATGGTTCACCGTGGCCGCGCGAATGACGTGGTCGACTGCGTGCACATCGTTCACGACCAATCGCTCCACCATCGTCGCTACGTCCGAAAGCCCGAGCGTGCTGCAGCTGTCGTCCAGTGACTGCCGAACGGCGGCGTCGCGCTCGGGCGGGATCAGGATTCCGTACCGGCGCTCGACCTCCGCGAGCAAGCGACCGTAGGCCTCGTCGTCAGGCCGCGCGAGTGTTTCCAAGCTCATACAACCGTTCACAGTTCAGGGCGATGGCGACCCCCCCGTTGCGAAGCAGTCCACAGCCAGCGCTGGCGCGGATCTTACCCAAATGGCCGAGGAGCGGCTTCATCGTGACCTGTTCGTTGCCGACGAGCTCGTCGATGGGAATGGCCAATCTTCCTCCCGTCGTGTGTACGACCACCACCAGGCGGCCGACGTAGTCCCGCTTGACGCTGTCGCCATGGGAGTAGAAAGACTCGAGGCTAAGACTGGGCACCATCTTGTCCTCGACCCGGATGAGATCGACGCCTTCGGACGACAGCTGGACCACGTCTTCGCCTTCGACTCGAAATACTCGGCTCACGGCGGACACGGGGACCACGAACATCGTGCGACCGACTCGAATGACCATTCCGTCCAGAAACGCCAGGGTCAGTGGCAGCTGCAGCCGCACGGTCGTCCCTTCGTTGGCCACGCTCCGAACCGACACTTGACCGCCCAACGAGTGGATGGAGGAGCGCACGACGTCCATGCCGACCCCGCGACCCGACAGGCTCGACACGGCGTTCGTTGTCGTGAATCCCGCCTGAAACACTAGCGGCCAGACATCGGCATCGGGCAGCTCACCGGCCACGTCTGCAGCGATCAGGCCTTTGGCCACCGCTCGCGCCAGGATGGCGTCTCGGTCCATGCCTCGTCCATCGTCTTGCACGGTGATGATCACGTGCTCGCCTTGACGGCTCGCGGCGAGCTGAATGGTGGCGACTTCGGGCTTTCCATTCTTACGTCGCTGCTCGGTCGACTCGATCCCGTGGTCGGCGGCGTTTCTCAGGAGGTGGACGAGCGGGTCGACCAGTGCATCCACCAGCAGCTTGTCGATCTCCGTGTCGCCGCCCTTGATCGAGAGCGTCATTCGCTTGCTGGTCTGCACCGACAGGTCGCGCCCGAGGCGCTTCATCCGCTCGAACAAGGATGACAGCGAGACGAGGCCGAGGCTTGCGCTCGTGTCTTGCAGCTCGCGGATCAGACCCTCGACCCGGTCGAGCTTGGCGCGGACTTCTTCGGTATCAATGCCCTGAAGGGCGGGCAGGCCAAAGACGTCACCGATGGCCATGCCGATCTCACCGGTGAGAGACATTAGGTGAGCGACCTTCTCGAACTCGATGCGCAGGAATCGGCCGCGCTGGGCCGACGTCTGATCTCTGGCCGCCGGCGGTCTGTTGGACGCCGCCGGCGAAGATGTCTCGGGCCTGGTCTCCCCGGGCGCCGAAGGATCGGTGGGCGCTGGCGTCGCCAAGCGTTCGACCCACGGTCGGAGATCGTACTCTCTTGGCAGCTCGAGGCCGGTGTCTTCGCGCCACGACTCGTGAATCAACACGATCCGTTCGACCAGATGGCAAAGGCCCAGCCTTAACTCGTCGTGGTCGGGCTGCGCGGACTTCGCGCTGGCCTCCATGGCCGCGGCTTCCGCATCGAGGTCGTCATAGCCCATGGCTCGAAAGAGCCGACGTAGCGTGACCACTGCCGGGCGTAGCCGAGCGGGGAGCTCGGTCCTTCGGTTCTTTGCAGATGCGGCCGCGAGCAAGGGATCGAGCTCGCGGGCGGTCGCGAGCAAGAACGCCCCGACGGCGCCGGGATCGTCCTTGGCCGACGACGTAGGCGTCTCCTCGAACAGCATGTAGCCTTTGCCGGCGTCTTCGATCTGACGGTGAACGAGTCGCCAGAAGAGCAAGAGTACGGTCTTACCGCCGCGTTCGACCGTAGCGCGCAGATCTTCGAAGGCGACGGTCAGCCCTTCCCGGGCGAACGCCTGCTCGGCAAACGCGAGCCGCTGAAGGTCCTCCTTGGCCGCCGGCGGGAGTCCGAAGCTGCGCTCGTTCATGGCGTCGAGGGCGGCACCGACGGCTTCGCTCGCCGAGAGCGCCTGCTGGGGGGAGATCCGACGCATCGAAGGGAGCGGCGTGATCTGGTCGGCGGTGATCAGCTCGGACTTCGACGGCGACGAACCCTCCAGCGATCCCCCCGCCGAGTAGGCCGAAAGGAGCGTACACAGCGGGGTGACCAGCTCGACGTGCTCCGGCCGCGGCCCGGCCGCGCTCTCATCCACCATGACGCGGAGCAGATCGAGGGCGTTGAGCAGCGCGGTGACGATTCCGCCGTGAAACTCGACTCGTCCCTCTCGCACCTGATCGACCAAGTCCTCGGCCTGGTGGGCAAGGCGGCTCAGCGCGCTGAGTCCCAGCAGTCCGCCGCTCCCCTTCAGGGTGTGTAGGTGCCGGAAGAGCTCGTCGATCTGCTGGCGGTCCGAGGGCTCGGCCTCGAGGGCCAACAGCGAGGATTCGAAGTCCTGCAGCAGGCGCTCCGCGTCGTCTCTGAAGATCGCCCACATCTCGTCATTGATCTGTGACATCCCGTCGCTCCTCGCGCCCCGCAACTTCGGTCGAGTCGCCGCACGTCAATCAAAACGAACCGAAGCCGCGCCCGTCATAGTTCCCGTCGTTTCCGCTGGTCGGTTCGGACAGGACGGCCCCAGTGTCGGCCTCCTCCGGACGCTCGCACTCTCTGGCCCCTCGCCCGGCCACGATGGCCGACAGCGACGCCGGATCGACGCCGAGCAACGCGGCAAACTTCTCGACCAGCTGGTGATCCTGCTGCGTGATCCCGGCCGTTTCCGGGAGCTTGAACTTGCCAACGGCGCCCTCGAGGACGTCGGACTGCTGAGCGAGGGTCGCCGCGGCCGCCGCGAGCTGCGCGCTCTGCTGGGATGCGCCGGAGGCCGAGGTGTTGACCTCGTCCATGGAGTGTCGGACCTCGGCCAACCCGCGGTTCTGTTCGCCGCTCGCTTCGGAGATCTCCGCCACGATGTCTCGTACCTTCAGCACGCTGTCCCGAATCTCCTCCAACGAAGCCGATGTCTGTTCGACGTTGTCGACGCCGCGAGAGACGGTCATCGAGGACTTCTCGATGAGCTCGGCCGTCGCTTGCGCGGCCTTGGCGCTGCGACCGGCGAGGCTGCGAACCTCTTGCGCGACGACGGCGAATCCTCGACCATGCCGCCCCGCCCTCGCCGCCTCGACGGCGGCGTTGACTGCGAGCAGATTCGTTTGAAACGCGATTTCGTCGATCACCTTGATGATCTTCGACATCTCGGTGGAGGACACGGAGATGTCGGACATCGCTTCGGTCATGTTCTGCATCTTCTGTCCTCCGGCGTTGGCGGCCTCCGCGGCCTTGTGGACCAAGTCGTTGGCCCGGCCGGCGTTGGTCGCCGTGGACTCCACCATCGCTGACGTCTCGACCAACGCCTCGGAGGCGACCTGACACGCCTTCTGTTGCTCAGCCGCGCCGTCCGCGAGATGCCGACTCGAGGTTCGGAGCTGGACGGTGGCTTCGCTGACCGAGATGGAGGCGTTCTTCGTCTTGTGCAAGGTCTCCGCGGTGCTGACGATGAAAGCGTTGAAGGCGTCTTTGAGATCTCCGAACCGGCCGTGAAAGTCTCCTCTCATCTGCTGGCGGACGTCGCCGTCCGCGAGCGCATTGGCGACGCGGACCGTCTCGCTCACGACCTCCTGCACTTCTTGCTGAAGACGTACTCGTGCGGTGATATCGCTCGCGAACTTCACGACTTTGAAGGGATTGCCCTCCGGATCGAGGATCGGGTTGTAGGTCGCCTGGATCCACACTTCGCGCCCATCTCTCGCGAAGCGCTTGTACTCGCCGGCGTCGAACTCGCCGCGGTTCAGTTTCTCCCAGAACTCTCGGTAGGCGGTGCCGTTCGCCTCGGTCGTATCAACGAACGTGCTGTGATGTCGCCCGACGACCTCGTCTGCGGTGTACCCCATGAGGTCGAGAAAATTGCCGTTCGCCCACAGGACCCGTCCGCTCATGTCGAAGTGAATGACGCCCTGCGCTTTGTCGATGGCCGCGATCTGTCCCGCGGACTCCGCGTTTTTCAGCTTCTCGTCGGTCACGACGACGGCATACTTCACCACCTTGAACGGCTTGCCGTTCATATCGAAGATCGGGTTGTACGACGCCTTGATCCAGACGTCCCGGCCCTGCTTGTCGATGCGTTTGTACTCGCCGGCGTCGAACTGACCGTTGCGAAGCTGAGCCCAGAAGTTGGCGTACTCCGGGCTCCGCCGATGCTCGTCGCTGACGAACATCGAGTGATGCCGGCCTCGGATCTCCTCCAACGAGTATCCTACGGCGTCGAGGAAGTTCTGATTGGCGGTGATGACCGTTCCGTCGAGCTTGAATTCGATGACCGCCTGCGCTTTGCTGATGGCGTCGATCTGACCCTGATAGTCGGCGGTCTGAAGCTTTTGGTCCGTAACGTCGGACGCGTACTTGACGACCTTGATGAGTTTTCCGTCGACGCTACGAATCGGGTTGTAGGTCGCCTGAATCCAGACTTCGCGCCCGTCCTTGCCGATGCGTTTGTATTCACCGCCAGCGAACTCGCCGCGGCGAAGCCGGTCCCAAAACGCCGTGTACGCGGGGTCGTTACAGTCTTCGGGGGCAACGAACATCCGGTGATGCTCTCCGACCACCTCATCGAGCCGATACCCCATCGTGCGTAGGAAGTTATCGTTGGCGTGTACGATCGTTCCGTCGAGATTGAACTCGATAACCGCCTGAGACTTGTGGATGGCAGCAATCTGTCCTGCGTAGTCGGCATTGAGCCGCTCCTTGGCCCGTAGGTCGGTGACATCGGCCCATTCGAGCGCGCTGCCGATATAGTCGCCGTCTCGGTTGACCATGGCCGAGATGCTGAGCCGGAACTCGACATCGCCGAGCTTCACCGTCGCGGTATGAGGGAGGTTCTGCGCCTTCGACAACAGCCTTCGTTGGTGGCTCGGATCCTTGTGAAACCTATCGATGTTCTTCCCGACGAGGTGCTCGGGATCGATATCCGGGTACGCGGTTCGAAACGTCTGCAGGTGTCGCGAGATCAGCGCCTTGGTCGCCTCGTTGACGTAGGTGATGTTGAGGTCGCGATCCACCATCATGATCGCAGTCGCCGACCCGTCGATCGCGCATTTGAGGAAAGAATGATCGCTGCTGTTGTTACTCGTGCTCGCCGACATTGAGACGCTCCTGTGTGGTGGTATGGGTTTGTTTGGGTCTACCGGACTTCGACCGCAGGGAGGTCGACGCCTTCGTCGCCGATCAATCGCGCGGCGTCGAGGATGATGGACACCGCGCCGTCGACGCGACCGATGCCCCTGACCGCGCGGACGCGTCCGCTCTCCGTGCGGCGGGTCGGTGCGTCGTCGATGTTCGCCGGTGAGATATCGGTGACGCCGTTGACGCCATCGGCCACGAGGCCCGCCGGTACACCGTCGGCTTCGAGGACGATCGCGATCGTGCGGTCGCTATACTCGATCTCCGCGAGTCCAAGGCGACGGCGTGCGTCCAGCAATGGGATGACGTGGCCGCGCAGATTGATGACCCCCCGGACGAAGTCGGGAACGTCCGGCACCTCGACAAACTCGGGCAGGCGGACGATCTCCTTCACGTTAGCAACGGCGATCGCGTATTCGGCGTCGTCAAGGCTGAAGGTGAGGTACGTATTCTCGAGGTTTCCCTCGTTCCAGTCGTCATCCTCGAGATCGAGGTCCGCGGTTTCGGCTTTGTCGGTAAAGGGACTCATCGGTCGTTCCTCACTCATTGAGCCGTGGGGCAATCGTGTTGCCTCCGGGCTCGCTGATTAATTCGACCGGTGAGTTCTGCCCTTAATCATCTGGCGGATCCGTCATCTCGCTACATGGTTCGAGCCTCGCGTCGCGTATCCCGCTGGCGCACCCAGCCTCCTCACCTGGTTGGCGTCAGATATCTACTTAGGTGTCAATGTGAGCAGTTGGCGCAAACCGGGGCGGCGTAGGCCGAAAGCACGCTGAGTCGCTGGGGTGCTGGGCCGTTCCGTCGATCGATGCGCCCGCAGATTCTCGTGGAGCTATCGGCGCACCGCGGCATGGCGCTCCGGCGGAATGACGACGATTCCGAAGCGGTGCTCGACCCTCGTATGAGTCGCCCGTAGGGTCCGCTTCTATGCTGCGAGCGGATGTCCAAGCTCATAGAGCCGCTCGCAGTTCAAGGCGATCGCGACGCCGCCGTTGCGAAGAAGACCGCAGCCGGCGCTCGCGCGGATCTTCGCCAGGTGCCCAAGCATCGGTTTCATGGTGACCTGTTCGTTGCCGACCAGCTCGTCGATCGGTATCGCCAGCTCGCCGCGAGTGGTGCGAACGACGACCATCAATCGCCCCGTATAATCCCGGTTAACGGTGTTCTCGTTGGCAAAGAACGATTCGAGGCTGAGGCAGGGAACCATCTTGCCCTCGACGCTCATCAGGTCGACGCCTTCGGAAACCACGCGAACGACGTGTTCGTCTTCGACCCGGAATACTCGGCTCACGGCCGAAACGGGGACCACAAACATGGACCGTCCGACACGGACGACCATTCCGTCGAGAAAAGCCAAGGTCAATGGTAGCTGCAGGCGAACCGTCGTGCCTTGGCCCAACGCGCTGCGGATCGAGACCTGGCCTCCGAGAGCGTGGATAGCCGACCGCACGACGTCCATCCCCACGCCTCGACCGGAGAGGTTCGACACCGCGCTGGCGGTGGTGAATCCCGCGCAGAAGACCAGCTGCCAGACCTCATTGTCGGGCATCGCTTTCGCGGCGTCGGCGGACACCAGGCCCTTAGCCACCGCCTTTTCGACGATGGCTTCCCGGTTCATTCCTCGGCCGTCATCCTGAACGGTGATGATCACGTGTTCGCCCTGCCGAACGGCGGACAGCTGCACGGAAGCGATCTCCGATTTGCCGCCGTGCTGCCTCTCTTCGACGGATTCGATCCCGTGGTCAGCGGCATTCCTCAACAGGTGCACGAGGGGGTCGACAAGCGCGTCCACGAGGAGCTTGTCGATCTCCGTGTCTCCCCCTTTGATCGAGAGCGCCAATCGTTTTCCGGTCTGGACCGAAAGATCGCGACCGAGGCGCTTCATTCTCTCGAACACCGATGAGATGGGGACGAGTCCCAGGCTCGCGCTGGTGTCCTGGAGCTCCCGGATCAGACCCTCGAGACGATCGAGCTTCCCTCTGACCTCCTCGCCGTCGATCTGCTGCAGAGCGGGAAGGCCGAATACGTCACCCACCGCCATCCCGATCTCCCCGGTGAGCGACATCAGGTCGGCCACCTTGTCGAACTTGATGCGCAGAAACTTGTTTCGATGCGCCGCCGCCGTCGTCGCTCCGTCGTCGCGGGGCTTCGCGGGCCGCCGGTCGGCGTCGGACGGCTCCGGTTTCGGCCGGGCGTCGGCGCTCGTTGCGCTGGATGCCAGGCGATCGACCCACGGCCGCAGGTCGTCCGCCTTGGCCACCTCGAGGCCGGTATCGCTTCGCCACGAGTCTTGCAGGGCGCAGATCCGGCCGACGAGACGGACCAACTCCGCCCGGGCCCGGTCGTCCTTGTCGTCGCCCGAACCGGCCATCGCCTCCTCGATGAGGGTGACGGAGGCGTCGAGGTCTTCGAAGCCCACCGCCCGACACAGCCGGCCGAGCTCGGTCAACGACCGTCGAATCAACGCCGAGATGTCGCGCCGCAAGTTTTTGGAGGTCGCGGCTGCCAGCACCGGTTCGAGCACGGTTCCCACGGCCGGGAAAAACGCCCCCACCACATACGGATCGTCCTTGCCCGGCGCGAGCGGCCCGTCCTCGAACAAGACGAAGCCTTTGGCCGCCGCCTCGACCTGACGATGCAGCAGACGCCACAGGAGTTTGAGGACCGGTTGGGGCCCGTAGTCTACGGTGGCGACGAAGTCCTGAAACGCGGCCGACAGACCCTCGATGCTGAACGCCTTCTCGGTAAAGGCGAGCTTCTGCACGTCTTCTCGAGCCGCCTCCGGCAGCCCGACGGCCCCGTCCTGCAGGCCGGCGACGACAAGACCGATCGCTTCGCTCGCCGCCAGTGCCTCCTGGGGTGAGATTCTCTTGATCGTGACGGGGGCAGCGGCCAGCGAATCTGGGCCCCCACCGGTCGGCCCCTCTGTCCGCAGCGTGTTGTGGGATTTGAACGTCCTCAGGAGCGCACAAAGAGGCGCGACGAGCTCGCCGTGCCTCGGATCCGGTCCGTCCGCGCTCTCCTCCACGATGATCCGGAACAGGTCGAGCGCGTTTAGCAGCGCGTCGACGACGCCACCGTGCAATTGGACCTTATCGTCCCGGATCTGATCGACCAGGTCTTCAGCCTGGTGAGCGAGGTGGTTCAGCGCGCTGAGCCCCAGAAGTCCGCCGCTTCCCTTGAGGGTGTGCAGATGCCGAAAGAGCTCGTCAACCTGGCGGGTATCCGACGGGTCGGACTCCAGCGCCAGCAGCGCCGTTTCGAACTCTTGAAGCAAGCGCTCCGCGTCGTCTCTGAAGATCTCCCATGTTTCGCGGTCGTTGTTTGCCATGCCGCCTCCGAGTTGGCTCCTGGGGTAAGGCCAGCGCTATCGAGGGCTAGAACGCGCCAAAGCCCCGTCCATCGTAGTCCCCGTGGCCGGTACTCGCGGTCGCGGTCGCGGTCGCCTCGGCGTTGGACTTCGCCGGCGGCGCCGGTGCTTCGCGCCCCGCGACGACCGCGTTTAGCACTTCTGCGTCGACCCCGAGCACGGTGGCCAGCTTCTGGAGGAGCGCATCGTCCAGCGTCGTAGGGGCCGAGGTCTCGGGGAGCTTGAACCGATTGACGGCATCCCGCATCAAGTCCGCCTGTCGAGCGAGGGAGCTGGCGGCGGCGGCGAGCTCCGCGCTTTGCTGCGACGCGCTGGTGGCGGAACCGTTGACCTCGTCCATCGAGTGACGAACTTCCGACAGGCCCCGGCTCTGCTCCGCGCTCGCCTCGGAGATCTCCGAGACGATGTCTCGGACCTGGAGGACGTTGTCCCGGATCTCCTCGAGGGATGCCGATGTCTCTTCGACGTTGGTCACTCCACGGGTCACGGTTCTCGATGACTTTTCGATGAGCTCTGCCGTTGCGCGAGCGGCTTGGGCGCTCCGTCCAGCCAGGCTTCGCACCTCCTGAGCGACGACGGCAAATCCGCGGCCGTGGCGTCCGGCGCGCGCGGCTTCCACCGCCGCGTTGACCGCGAGAAGATTCGTTTGAAACGCGATCTCGTCGATCACCTTGATGATCTTCGACATCTCGGTCGATGACTCCGAGATATCCGACATGGCCGAGGTCATGTTGCGCATCTTTTCCTCGCCCACGTTGGCGGCGTCGGCCGCCCGGTGCACGAGGTCGTTGGCGCGGCTCGCGTTGGCGGCGGTGCTTTCGACCATCGCCGACGTCTCCACCAGCGCTTCGGAGGCCACCTGACACGCCTTCTGCTGCTCGTCGGCACCGCTGGCGAGATGGGTGCTCGAGCCGCGGAGCTGAACCGTCGCTTCGCTGACCGAGACGGCCGAGCTCTTGGTTTGCTGAAGGGCCTCGGCCATGCTCGAGATGAAGCCATTGAAGGCGTCCTTGAGATCCGCGAAACGCCCGGTGAACTGGCCGGTCATCTGCTGACTCAGGTCACCCTCGCGCAGGCCGGTGGCGATTCGAATCGTTTCGTCGACCACGTCCTGAACCTGCTCCGTCTGCTGTTTGATCCGCTCGGTGATGTCGCTGGCGAACTTGATGACCTTGAACGGTCGCCCGTCGGGGTCGAGGATCGGGTTGTAGGTCGCCTGGATCCAGACCTCTCGACCGTCCTTGGCGAATCGCTTGTACTCACCAGAGTCGAAACGCCCGGCGTTCAGGCCCTCCCAGAACTCGCGATAGCTCGGTGTGGATGCCTCCGTCGGATCCAGGAACTTGCTGTGGTGCATTCCGACGATCTCGTCCGCCGAATAACCCATGACGTTGAGGAAGTTCTCGTTCGCAAACAGCACATGGCCGCTCATGTCGAAATGAATGACCGCCTGCGCCTTGTTGATGGCATCGATCTGGCCGGCCGTCTCGGCGTTCTTGAGCTTCTCCTCGGTGACCACCGTCGCGTACTTGACGACCTTGTAAGGCTTTCCGCTCGGATCGAAGATCGGATTGTAGGACGCCTTGATCCAGATATCCCGTCCTCGCTTGTCGACGCGCCTGAACTCGCCGGTCGCGAACTCTCCCTTCCGAAGGTGAGCCCAGAAGTCTTCGTACTCTCGGCTTCGACCGTACGCTTCCGTCACGAACATCGAGTGGTGGCAGCCCTCAATGTCCTCCAGCTGATAGCCGAGCGCCTGAAGGAAGTTTTCGTTGGCGGTGATCACCGTGCCGTCCAAGTTGAACTCGATGATCGCCTGGGCCTTGCTGATCGCCTGCAGCTGCCCCATATCGTCGGCCGCCTTCGTCTTCTGGGTGGTGATGTCGGTGGCGTACTTGACGACTCGGATCGGTTTGCCGAATTCGTCGAAGATCGGGTTATATGTCGCTTGAATCCACACTTCGCGCCCGTTTTTGGCGATCCGTTTGTATTCCCCGGCGTCGTACTCGCCCCGCCGGAGCCGCTCCCAAAACGCGGCGTACGCGGGATCCTTCCTTGATTTCGGTTCGACGAACATCCGATGGTGCTTGCCGACGATCTCTTCCAGGCCGTAGCCCATGGTCTTGAGAAAGCCTTCATTCGCGTGCACGATCGTTCCGTCGAGGTTGAACTCGATCACCGCTTGCGACCGGTTGATCGCTTCCACCTGCCCTGCGTAGCTGCGGCCGAGCCGCGCCTGCGCCCTGAGCTCGGTCACGTCTTTCCACTCGATCGCGGCGCCAACGTGTTTTCCGGCGCGATTGGCCACCGCGGATATGCTCAGCTGAAGATCCAGGTCCCCCACCTTGATGTCCACCGCCCGCCGTAAACTCCCCGGATCGGCCATGAGGTCCCGCTGGGTCGCGAGGCTGTCGTGGAGCCGATCGATGCTCGCCCCCACCAGGCGATCGGGGTCGATGTCGCGGCCGCCGGCTCGAAACGCATCGACGTTGCGCGCGATGAACTCTTTCGCGGTGTCGTTGACGTAGGTGATGGTGAACTGACGGTCCACGACTATGAATGCCGTGGAGGAACCGTCGAGGGCAGCCTTCAGGGGGGAGAGATCTACGCTTCTTTGTCGGGTGCTCGTGGGCATGGGGAACGCTCCTGTCCTTGTCTTGATGTCTCTTTACGAACGTGATTGCGTGACGGCGTGGGGCCGGATGGCCTCGAGGGCCTCGCCGCCCATCAGCCGCGCCGCATCGAGAATGATCGACACCGCGCCATCGACCCGTCCGATGCCCTTCACCGCACGAACCTGGCCGCTTTCGGTGCGGCGACTCGGCGCATCGTCGATATTCTCGGGGGCAATATCGGTGACGTCATTGACGCCGTCGGCGACGAGTCCAGTGGGGATGCCATCGGCCTCCAGAACGATGGCTACGGTTCGGTCGCTGTAGTCGACTTCGGGAAGGCCGAGGCGCTTGCGGGCGTCGAGCAGCGGGATGACTTGGCCGCGCAGGTTGATAACCCCCCGGACGAAGTCGGGGACGTCAGGCACCTCCACGAACTCCGGCAGCCGGACGATCTCTTTGACATTGGCCACGGACACGGCATACACCGCGCCGTCGAGCGGGAACGTCAGGTAAGTATTCTCGACCGATTCGCCGTCCCAGTCGTCGTCGTCCAGGTCAATACTATCGGTGTGTTCTCGCTCGTTCGACCGTTCCATCGCCTATTCCTCACTCTGCCGTACCGAACCGAACAGGCAGGTACGTGGAGCAGTTGTCGGCGGGGCCGACAAGAAAATGACCGAGCGAAGGGAGGTCGAAACGTCGGCTGTTGCGACTCGCGACAGTCTTGCCGGTGATGCGGCTCGACCGACGCGAGCGCCCCGCGTTGGCTAAGTGTCTGGCTCAGATGTTACGGCGGTGGACGCGTAGCGCCTGCACCGGCAGGGTGGCACGGTGTCATGGTTGCCAAGCGAGCCGCGCCGTGGAGGTGCCGGCGCCGATGCGCCGTTCGCGCCGAAGCGATGGCCGTTCTTCTACGGGTGGATGATCGCCCTGGTCTCGACGCTGGGTATTCTCGCTAGCATTCCCGGACAGACCATGGGGGTCAGCGTGTTCACGGACCCGCTGCTGGCCGCGACGGGGCTCTCTCGTCTCACCGTCAGTAACGCATACCTAACGGGCACGGTGCTGTCCGGTCTGAGCCTGCCCGCGGCCGGCGCGTGGCTGGATCGCTATGGTGCCCGACCGACGGGGTTCGTGGCGTGCCTGGGGCTGGCCGTGGTGCTCGCCGCGCTCAGTCAGATCGACCGCATCGGGGCCGCGCTAGGCGGCCGGCAACCGATGCTCACGGCGGTCCTGCTCACCACCGGCTTCTTCGGTCTTCGGTTTTGCGGGCAAGGCGTGTTGACGATGACCAGTCGCACGATGGTGGGGCGATGGTTCGACGCTCGGCGAGGGATGGTGGCCGGCCTGAGCGGCGTGATCATCGGGTTCGCGTTCGGGGCCACGCCGACGTTGTTCGACGCGTGGATCCAACGGGCGACGTGGCGCGGCGCTTGGCTCGAGATGGCGGTGTTGGTCGGGGTCGGGATGGGCCTCATCGTGCTGCTCTTCTTTCGTGATGACCCGGAGCGCTGTGGGCTGCGGATGGACGGCGCGCCGCCGCCACCGGCATCCGCGCTCGGCGAGTCCGGCGGTTCAGCCGCGACTGCGACTGCCACCCGCGCCTACGAGCCGGCTTTCTCCCGACGTGAGGCTCTGGGCACGATGGCGTTTTGGTCCGTCACTCTGTGTCTGGCCGCGCAGGCCCTGATGATCACCGGGATCACCTTCCACATCGTCGACATCGCGGGCTCGGCCGGCGTCGATCGGTCTGCCGCCGTACACCTATTCTTGCCCATGGCCGCGGTCAGCGTGGTGGCCGCGGTCGTCGGCGGCACGCTCGGCGACCGAATCCCGGTTCGGGTGTTATTGGTGGCGATGATGCTGGGGCTGAGCTTGGGCATCGTCGGCGCCGCGGACCTCGGCCACCGACGGACGCTGCTCATCGTTGGCCTCGGCGTATCCGGCGGCCTGTTCTCCCCCACGTCGAGCATCGCCTATCCGCGCTTCTTTGGGCGCCGCCATCTCGGGGCGATCGTCGGCGTGGAGATGATGAGCCTGGTCATCGCGAGCGCGATAGGGCCCAGCCTGCTCGCGATATCCCGGGCCGCCTACGCCAGTTACCGCCCGGCGCTGTACGCGAGCTTGGCCCTGCCCCTCCTGGGCATCGTTCTGTCGCTGACGTTTCGCGTCCCCCGCGCGAACGTCGGGGTCGACGATCAGCGCCCGTAGAGCGTGGTGATCAGGGCGATGTCGCCTTCCGAGAGCTCCCCGTTGTTGGTGCTGCCTCGGCCATCTTTCGTCCACCGAGCGGGAAACGGGTGGCGCATGATGGACTTCGGATCGTGGGACGTGGGGTACACCTCGCGACGTTCGTAAGGTGTCAATACGTTGCGCCGGATGTCGTCCTCACTCCATCCGTTGGGCAACGCCTCGAGCTCTCGAATGATCGCCTCCTCATCCCACGCGATCCGTTCGTCGAGCGCCGGCGGCTCGTGAACCAGGCCCAGCGCGTGACCGAACTCGTGCAAGACCACTTCCCGGATCTCCGCGTCGCTCGCACCCGGTTTTAGCCACCCAAAATTCATGGTGGGCTCCCCGTCCGGCACTTCCCGGGACGAAGTACCGACCCACGACCAGCAGCCGTGGCGCTTGAAGCTGATTCGCACCGTTGCCCGGGGATCGCCTTGGGTCCATTCGAAAGGATGAATGATACCGCCCGTCCGGGTCGACCACTCGTTGGCGATCTGGAAGACGTCGCGATGCAGACCATTGTCGCCGTCGAGGAAAGAGATCGTCAGCACCGCCGTTGGCGGCCATTTGGTCGCCGCCAACACGCCGCTGCGAGAACGTTCCTTTGTTGCCGGAGCAAGCTCCACGCACCACTCAATTGACATGCACGTTCCCCCAACGCCGCGTATCCATCGGTCTCGCGACGCGCGCGCCTCACGCGCTTCTTTTTGCGGTGAACCTTGAATCGGGTCGAAATCGAAATTGACGGTAGTGGGCGGCTTTCGGTTGGTCAATTGAGGGGGATGTGCGCGATCGCCGCCGGCCTTGACCTCGACGAGGTCGGCAGCGAACCTTGGCGACGGCCGCCTCGATCCGACGCTGGACCGTCGACGAGGTCGCCGGCGACCACGATGGATAAGGCGCTCCTATTCGCCGCCCTCAGAGATCGGCTAAAGGAGGAGCTGGCGGCAGTGCAGGCTGCGGCCGCCGCGGCCCGAGAAGGCGCAACCCACGAGGAAGCCAAACCCGAGAACGAGTACGATACCCGCGCCCTCGAGCAGTCTTATCTAGCCGGGGCCCAAACCGCGCGGGCGGAGGCGTTAGCGGGGGCGGTGCAGGCGTTGGAGCGCTTTCGATCGCCGTCTTTGAACGAGAACGATCCGATTCGCGTGGGGGCGGCAGTGGTCGCAGATGAAGACGGAAAGACCCGACGTTATCTACTGTGCGAGGTGGGCGGCGGCACGAAACTCGACTACGAGGGTGAACGGTGGTGGGTCCTTACGCCGAGCTCACCGCTCGGTCGGTCGCTGATCGGTAGAAGATTGGGTGACGAAGTGCAGAGGATAGTTCGCGGTCAGGAGACGGTCCTCGAGATTCTCGAAATCCACTGATCGTCCAGGGCCCTACTGCTGCGCCCACCCGAGGGTCAATGAGCCATAGGCGTGCAGAGGGGGCCCGGCCTCGAAGAACCGACCTCCGAATCCGTTGATGCGAACGTGGTCCGCATACGTGACGTCGAAGAGGTTTCGTATCCCCACCGTGAGATCCGCCCACAGGCCATGGCCGAAATCGAAGCGCCCACCGGCCCGGAGCTCGGCCAGCGCGTAGGCGTCGGCGTCGTTATCGTTGGTGTCGTCGACGAATCTGCGACCGACGTATTCGACCTCTCCCGCGACGTGAAAGCCGTACTTCATCCACCGGACGCGGCCGAACAGCCGGTGTTCGGGAAGACCAGGGATGCGCCGCCCGTCCCGTTCCGGCTCCCGAAACTCGGCCCGAAGAAAGGAATACGCCGCCCGCAGCTCCAGCTCCGGGATCGGCGACCACCGGCCGAACACTTCGACCCCGACTCGCTCCGACTCCCCGGCGTTGACGAAGATCGCCCGATTGAGCTCGTCTTCGTCGGCGAGCAGCTCGTTATCGAGTCCGATCCAAAATCCGGACGCCTCGAATGCGTAGCTGGAGCCGGATCCTCGCAGCCCTCCTTCGATCGACAGGGCCTTTTGGGCCTCCAGATCGGCGCTCAGACCACCGTCGGGCGCCGAGTTGACCAGCTCGGTGAACGACGGCGTTTCGAACGACTGGGATACGTTAACGAAGGCTTCGAATCCGCCGTCGAACGCATAGAGGGCCCCTCCTTGGGCGGTGAGCTGATCGAAGATCCGCTCCCCGCTGGCATCGCCATCCGCCACAAGGCGGTCGACGACATCGAAGTCGCTGCGGTCGTAACGAACGCTGCCCAAGATCGTGAACGCGTCGAACAGGGCGACCTTTTGCTGGACGAACGCGCCGAACGCGGTCCCCTGCTCCTCTTGATTGAGGAGGACCTCGCCGTTCGGGAGGCCGTCGGTGTTGCCTTCATTTCGTCGCTTGTCCTGCTGCCCCTGGAGTTCGAAGCCCACCGCGGTTCGGGTTCCGATGTCGCCGAAAGTGTCTTGGTACCGATAGATGAACTGACCGCCATAGAAATTGCGGGCAAACTCGATGACCCGAAACGGAATATTGCCATCGAAGGCGCGCACGCCGGCATGCCCGACGACCTCCAGTCGGTGGTGGGCGTCGAACTGAGCGACCAGCCGAGAGCCGAACTGGATCTGACTGAGGTCCTCGCCGGTGCGAAAGCGCAGGTTGTTGGGCGCGGCCTGCCGCGGATTATCGTTGAACTCGGCCTCGGTCAGGCCGCCTGGGTCCTGGGCTTGTGGCCCGCGGACGTAGTGAAGCTGAGACGTCCACAACACCTTCGATGACAGGTTGGCGATCACCCGCGCCATGGTGATGAACTGCTCCGCCGTCGCGTTCTCCCGCCAGCCGCCGAAACGGGTTCGACTCGCAAACAGACTCACGCCGAGGTTGTCGATGCGCGTGCGGCCGGTGACCGCGGTCTTCACCAGGTCGAACGCGCCGATGACGTTGTTGACCTCGACCTCGGTCCGGTCCGTCGGCTCGACCGACGACAACACCAACACCCCGCCCGCGGCGTTGCCGTACAGACTCCCGGCCGGCCCGCGAAGGACGCCCACCCGACCGATGGCCGCCATGTCGATGCTGTCGACCTGACTCTGGCCATCGGGCAGCGTCAGCGGGATACCGTCGAGGAGTATTCGAACGCCGCGGATGCCGAACGCCGACCGTGCGCCGAATCCTCGGATCGATAGGCGCGTATCCTGGGTGAAGTTGAATCGGCTACTGACGAACACCCCCGGCACCTGGGCCAGCGCTTCGCCCAAGGTCAGGGTCGGACGTCCATTGAGGATCTCGTCGATGTCGAGCTCCGTTGTGGCGTAGGGGGACGCACCCGCCGCGTCACTGACCCGGGAGGCGGTGATAATGATGCTCTCGATGGCCGGCAACGGCGCGGTGGAGGTGGAGGTCTGGCCGACGGCGAGGACAAACAGCAAGGGGGTCATCGAACGGCCGGACCCTAGCAGTCCCCCCTCCGAAAGCAGACGTCATTGTCGCTGAGAGACCTGGGGAACCCGCGAATCGATGAATTCCGACGCACGGGCGTACTCCGCCCGACAACGTTGCTCAGTCGCCGATGGCGATGGCGTCGATCTCCACCAACGCGCCGGCGGGCAGCGTCTTCACCGCGATCGCGGCCCGAGCGGGCGCATCACCCGTGAAGTACTCGGCGTAGATGGCGTTCACGGCCTTGTAGTCGTCGAAGTCGGCCAGATACACCGTCGTCTTCACCACATCGTCCAGCGTAACCCCGGCCGCGGTGGCAACCGCCTTCAGGTTGTTCAAGACCTGGCGGGCCTGGGCTTCGATCCCGCCCTCGACCAGCGCTTGGGTCGCGGGGTCGATCGCGACCTGGCCGGAGAAGAAGACCATGCCCCCTTTTTTGATCGCTTGGCTGTAGGGACCGAGGGCCCGGGGCGCATCGTCGGTGTGGATCGCTTGCTTCATCGCGGCCAAGACTCGGCGTCCAGCGGCCACAAATCAACGGCTAAACCGAGACCCGCTCCACCGAATGAACCCCGCTCAAGTTCTCGAGGTCTCTCATCACCCGCCGCAGCTGGACCGCGTCTTTGACGGAGATGAGGAACATGTTGGTCGCTCGGTTGTCCCGCCGCGTCTTGCAGTTCGCGTTGAGGATGTTCACCTCGGCCGCGGAGAACGCCTGGGACAGCGTGGCCAGGATGCCGGGCTTGGCTTCAGTGACCACCCGCAGCTGAACCGAGCGCGGCACCGTGCCTCGGGTATCCCAATGGACATCGACCTTTCGCTCGCGGTCGAGCTGAAGCGCTTTATCGCAGTCGAGGGCGTGGACGGTGATGCCTCGACCCCGGGTCACAAATCCGACGATCGGATCGCCGGGGACCGCATTGCAACACTTGGCGAAGCGCACCAGCACCTCGTCGATGCCCTGCACGCTGACCCCGGTTTGGCTCTTTCGAGCCACCGCGCTGAATAGGCGCTCGAGCCGGGTCTTGGGCTTGTCTTCCTGGGGGCCCTTGCTCAATACCTCTTCCGGTAGAGCGCGTTGCAAAATATCTTGCGCCTTCGCCTTGCCGTAACCGACGGCGGCAAGAAGGTCTTCGGGCTTATGGTACCGGCCGCCTTCGACCGCCCGCGCGATCGAGCCGTCTTTCATGAGCTTTTGAAGCGAACGGCCGTAACGCTTGGCTTCCTTGTCGAGGATCTCCCGCCCCATCTCTACCGCGCGCCGCCGCTGCTCACGCCGCAGGTAGGCGCTTATCCGGGTTCGGGCCCGTCCGGTCTTTACATACGCCAGCCAGTCTTTATTGGGGCGCTGGTTCGGCGAGGTCAGGATCTCCACCGTGTCGCCGTTCTTCAGGCGGTACTTCAAAGGAACGATCCGGCCGTTGACCCGGGCGCCGGTGCAGTGGTCGCCGACCTCGCTGTGGATCATGTACGCGAAGTCGATGGGCGTAGAGCCGAGTTTGAGCTCCTTGACCTCTCCGCGAGGGGTGAAGACGAAGACCTCGTCGCTGAACAGGTCGACCTTGACCGTGGAGATGAAGTCCGTGGGGTCTTTGAGCTCGCGCTGCCACTCCATCAGCTGCCGCAGCCACGCGAACTGGTCCTCGCCCTTCATTCCCGCTGGCTTGCCCTCTTTGTAGGCCCAGTGGGCGGCGATGCCGTGTTCGGCGATGTCGTCCATGTCTTGGGTCCGGATCTGGATCTCGACCCGCTGTACCTCAGGCCCGATCACCGTCGTATGGAGCGACTGGTAGCCGTTGGGCTTGGGCATCGCGATGAAGTCTTTGAACCGACCGGGCACCGGTCGCCACGTGGCGTGGCAGATCCCCAACGCCTGGTAGCAGTGGGCGATATCGTCGGTGATCAAGCGAAATGCGATGATGTCGTTGACCTGTTCGAACTCGATTTTTTGGGACTTGAGTTTCCGCCAGATCGAGTAGATGTGTTTGACCCGACCCTTCACCTGCCGAGGGACACCGCTTTCGGCCATCTTGTCCTCGAGCACGGACTTCACTTCGTCGATGTAGCCGTCGCGAGACTTCGCGGTCTTCTCGAGCTTGGCCTCGATGTCTTCGTAGTCCTTTCGGTGAAGGTACTTGAGGCACAGGTCTTCGAGCGCCGCCTTGACCCAGTAAATGCCCAGGCGATTGGCGAGAGGGGCGTAGATCTCGAGGGTCTCTTTGGCGATGCGTTCCTGCTTATGCGCCGCCATGTGCTCGAGGGTTTGCATGTTGTGCAGGCGGTCAGCGAGCTTGACGAGGATGACCCGGATGTCCTTGGCCATCGCGACCAGCATCCGACGAAAGTTCTCGGCCTGCTTTTCGAATGCGGTGTTGAAAGGGATGTTGAGCTTCGTCACCCCGTCGACGATGTCGGCGACCTGGTCCCCGAACAGCGCTTGCAACTCTTCTTTCGTGGCGTGGGTGTCTTCTACCGTGTCGTGGAGAATACCGGCGGAGATAGCGTATTCATCCAGCTTCATGTCGGCGAGCAGACCGCTCACCTCGAGAGGGTGTGTGACGTAGGGCTCTCCGGATTTGCGGACCTGCCCGCGATGTGCCTCCGCAGAATAGACGTAGGCCCGCTTGATCAGCTCCACATCCGCGTTGGGGTGGTATGCGTGAACCCGCTCTATGATGTCCGACAACCGCAAGGGAAGCCTTCCTCTCGATACGTTCTAGTCACGCTAACACCACGCGTCATCCCACTCAATGTCGCCACCTCGTTTCAAGGCGTCTTGCGCACCACGTCACCGTTGTCTGCAGCACCCCGCACGGCTAGGGTGAGGCCGTGGTAGGCCGCTCGTCACCCCCCTCCGAGCCTTCAAATCCACCTTCAAATCCAGGTAGGGGAACCGCCGGCGAGGGTCTCAAAATGAAAGCCGCGTCCCCCGCCGAGCCCCAGGGGCCGGAGATTCGCCCCCCGGGGGCCTTAGGGCGGCCCGAGGGGCCTAAGGGCGGCTGGGCGAACACGGCGGGCACCGCGCTCATCCGCGAGCCGCGACCCGAGGATCCCCGCCAGGTCGCCCCAGATCCGCAGGACGTCCTATCGTCCATGCAATCCTTCGAGACCCACTCGATGGCGCCGCCCCTGCATCCGGAAGCAGCGACATCCTCGTCGGCGACCGCCGCCGACCCCCGGTCGCCATCGGCGTGGCGCCGGATTGGCCCTTACGACGTCGTCGAGGAGATCGGCTCAGGGGGGATGGCCCTCGTATACAAGGCCATCCAGCCTTCGCTGGGGCGGCCGGTGGCGATCAAGGTTCTGCGACCGGAGTACGTCCACGATCGCCAGATCTCCACCCGGTTCGAGCGGGAAGCGTCGGCCCTCGCCACCCTGCAGCACGGAAACATCGTCCACGTGTACGACTTCGCTCGCGAGGCGAACCGGGCGTACATCGTGATGGAATACGTCGAAGGGGTCGACCTGTACGATGTCTTGGCCGAGGCGAGGCGCATGCCCGCCGATGTCGCAGCGCTGGTCGCGCGAGGGGTCTCCGAGGGCCTGGAACACGCCCACAGCCGAGGCATCATCCACCGCGACATCAAGCCGTCGAACATCATCCTGTCCAAGAAGGGCGAGATCAAAATCATGGATTTCGGCATCGCCCGGGATCCCGGTAAAAGCGATTTGACCCGGGCTGGATTGGCGGTCGGAACGCCGGCGTACATGGCGCCGGAGCAGATCCGCGGCGATACCATCGACTTTCGGACCGACCTGTTCGCGGTGGGCATCGTTCTGTACGAAATGCTCGCGGGGACCAAGCCGTGGATCGAAGAGGAAGGGCGCTCGATCACCATCAAGGTCCTCGATGAACCGATGCAGCCGCTGTCCGCAGTGGCCCCCGAGATCCCCCCTGCGCTCGTGTCGATCGTCGAGCGTTGCTTAAGAAAGCGACCGGATCAGCGCTTCGGTTCCACCCACCAGCTGACGTCCGCGCTCGATGCGTACATCCAGCGCCACGTGGCCGCCGAGCCGCGGACCCGCCTGCTGGTGTACATGCACAACCGGCAGCTGATCACCGGTGACGAAGCGGCGACCAGCGTCAGCACGGACCTGTTGACGGAAGCCTCGGTACGGCGGCGCGACGTCGGCATCCCCCTTCCCGCGGCGAGGCTGCTGCTGCAACCGGTCCTTTGGGCCCACGCCGCCGCGTTCGCGCTGATCGTGGGGATCTGCGGGCTCGCGGGCGCGGGCGTGTGGTCCGACGGCGAGCCTCGGTCCGCGCCGATCGTCACTGTGGGGTCCGCTTCGTTGGGCGGGGGCCCGCAGGGCTCCGCCGACGCCATCGGCGCCCGCGCGTCGGTGGGCCCGGCGGCGACCGAGGGCCCTCACGGCTGGGTTCGCATCGTGGTCCAGCCATGGGCGCGGGTGTTCATCGACGGTCAGTACTTCGACACCACGCCGTTCGACCGCCCCATCGCCTTGCCGCCCGGCTCCCATCGCATCGGGTTTCGCAACCCTTACTTCGAAGACGAAGATCGATTCGTCGAAATCAGAGAGGGGGAGACGGCCCGAGTGCGGGTCGCTCTGAAGCCGACCGAGGAATCCGGTGAGGAGGACGCGCCTTGATCGGACGACTGTCGGTCGGCGCGACCGGCCTTCTCCTGTTGACGCTGCTGGCGTTCGCGACGCCGGCCGAGGCCAGTACCGGCCTCATCCATACCGCGAAAGCGGGCGAGACGTACGCCGCGCTCGCCGATCGGTACTACGGCCGACGCTACCTCGAGCGCCATCTGCGGCAGCTCAATCGTCACCGCGAACCGCTCCCTCGCGGGACCCCGGTCATGATCCCGACCCTGCAGCGGGTCCGGGTAAAAAGCACGACCTCGGTCCGCGATTTCGCGGCCGAGCACCTTCAAGACCCGGAGCGCGACGCGTATCTCAAGGCGCTGAACCGACTCACCACCGACGAGCTCGATGCCGGTGACTCGGTGCTGGTGGGCCAGTCCTTGCGCCACGTGGTTCGTCGCGGTGAGACCCTCACCTCCATCGCTCGCACCTACTACCGCGACGTCAGCGCTCGCCGGCTGAAGCTCCTGCGCCTATACAACAAGATGTCGAGCGCGCGGCTACGGCCGAAAGCGGTCCTGCGGATCCCCCTCGATGCGCCGATGTTCCTGGTCAATCGGGTCAAGGCGCGGGCCACGGCCCCCGCCCCTCGACCCCCACCGGCGCCGACCAAATCGAAGGCCAAGGCCCAAACCAAGACGGAAGCCAACGCCAAAACGCCCACCCGACGCCGGCCAACGACCCCCGCCCGGCCTCGGGTGACGAGCCGCACCAAGGCCGCCGAGCGCCGAAATCCTCGCCCTGACAAGGCGTCGCGGCGGCCGTCCCCAACCGAGGTCATCGGGACTTTGGAGCGGGCGGAACGGCGCCTGGCCGAAGGCGCGTATCCCGAGGCCCTGGCCACCGCATCCCGCGGCCTGTCGCGTTATCCGAAGGCCCGGACGTCCGTGCGGGTCGAGCTGCTGCGGGTCAAAGCCGTGGCGCTGGTTGCCCTCGGACGGTCGTCGGACGCCAAGCGAGCGTTCGAGCGCCTGGTCGCCCTGGAGCCCAAGTATCGACTCGACCTGTACACCACCTCCCCCAAGGTGTTGGAAGTCTTTCAATCGATCGATACGCCGCGCGATTGACGCGGGCCGTACCAGGCTCGGATCAGCGCTTCGGCGGGTTTATTGCGGGGCGTGTAGTTGGTGTCGGCAGGGCCGCCGAAGCCGAACCAGTTCCACCAGTACACCCCCTGCAGCCACGGCTGACCCGAGAACCGTCGAATGAACGCGAGGTACGCCCGGCGCTGCTCTTCGAGGTCCACCGGCGTGCCGCGGGTCTCGTCCCACGGCCAGGCGGCGCCCCCGTCGAGGCTCGGATAGCCGATCTCCGTGAGCACCAGCGGCCGGCCGAGGGCCGTGCTCCACCCGTCGAGGTCCTTGAGGATCGGGGACCACGCGGCGGCGAGGGTCGCCGTGGACGCGTCGAGGTCTTTGGTGAGCTCCCAGTAGCCGGTGAGGCCGACGACGTCGACGGCATCCCAAAACTGCACCGGCCGAAAGTGGTCCCAGTTCGCGCTGTACATCAGCTCGAGTCGGGGCGCGGCCACCCGCACGCGCGCGATCAGGGCCAGCCACCGCTGTCGCATGCCTTCGCGGGTCAGCAGCTCACTGCCGACCGACAGCCGCTGCGCGTCTTCTTCGCGCGCGACCGTCGCCGCCTGGAGGATGTAGGCCTCGTAGGCCCGCCACCATCGATCCTCCACCGTCGGTCGGATGCGGCCCCGCCACTCGTTGGGCTCGGCGCTCTGCAGGCGAACGATCGGAAACAGGGTGACGTGCAGGCCCAGCTGCCGCGCGTAGCGAATGCTGTCGCGAACCTGGGCTTCGGTGGCACTCCATCCTTCGACGGGCCGGATCTCGACCGACGCCACGCCCTGCTGCCACCAGACCCAGACCACGCTCACGTGGGTGGCGCCGGTGGTGACGATCTCGTCGAGCAGATCGCGGTACCGGTAGGACGGATCCTGCGAGAACAGCCCGAGGGCGACCCCGCGCTCGGGCGGGGCGGGTCCGAGGTCCGGGGGCGGGGGAAGAGCCTTCGCCCCGCCCGTACACGAACACGCGCACAGCAGCAGGAGCGCCGACGCGCCGCCCCACCCCTTCGTCGGGGAGCCGGGTCTCGGTTTCACGGCGTCAACAGAAAGATATCGGAAACGCTCTTCAGCCATGCGTGGACCGGCTTTTTCAGCCGAGAGATTCGAAACGACAAGAGGGTTGCGTCGAGATCGTACAGCGCGAGGTCGTCGAGCTCGGCGTCGAGGTCCCGGCCCACCACCAGCGCCGTCCCGTACGCGGGCAGGGCCTCGAGTTCAGCCACGGTTTCGGTGTTCAGCGGGCACGCCGAGGGGACCACGCGGTCGGCGAGGATCGCGGTTATGCAGGGCATCGCGAGCGGGGCGTGGCCCACGCGCAGCGCGACGGCGGGGGTGACCTGGGCGAGGGCCAGCATGCGGTCGACGAGGGCGCTGGCGCGGGGATGTCGAGTGCGGTCAACGAGCACCAAGCGAAGATCCGCTCGCCACCGCTGCCGCAACAGCCGCGCGGCGGGGCGCGTCCACTCCAAGAGCTCGGCCTCGTCCCCGCGGGCCACGAACGCCACCACCGCCCCCGAGGGCAGATTCCGCCACCGATCGGCCGCCTCGAGGATGCGACGGCGTCGAGGCTCGTCGAACCGCTCGGGGTCCGGGGGGAAGCCGGCAACCTTCGCCGCCCCCAAGATGTGGCCTTGCAGCGCCGCGCGGCGACACGCAGCGGGGCCGACCTTGGTCACCACCGCGTCGAAACACAGGTTGTCGAGGGCGCGCAGTCGGGTCTGGATCAGAAACGGCGGCACCGACAACCGCTCGAACAACGCGTCGGCTTCGGCCAGCGTTCGGGCCGCCGCTTCGCCGTCCTCCCACGCTGCGCGTTCCCACAGCAGCCGGGCCCTCGTCGACAGGACGGCGGCCACGTCGATCGCCCGCCAGCTCGCGGTCGGTGCGGCGGATACGGTGGCGATCGCGGCGTCCAACATGCCGGGCCGGTACCCGAGCCCGGCGTCGCGGGCGATCCGGGCCTGGATGTTCGCGGCCAGCGCGCGCGCGTGCGCGGAGCCGGCGTCGATCGCCGCCTGAGCCGACGAGAGGGCCTCTTCGAGCCGGCCTCGGGTGGCCAGCAGCCGAGCCCGCAGCGCGGCGAGGCGAGGCTCACGAGGCAGGAAACCGTCGACTTGATCCAGCAGCGCCAAGGTGGGCTGGGGATGGGCGGCGAAACACGCGGTGGCCACGTGCTCGACGGTGTCGATCACCAGGACCGCGGTCGTGCGGTCGTCGTCGCTGGAGAACGACGCCGACCACCGAGCGACATCGACGAACGCTTGTCGCTCCCGGTCGTCGGCGCACACCGGATGGACCAGCGAATACAGCCGAGTGGCTCGCTCGGGATCGTCGGACCCTCGACGGAGGAGATTTCGGATCCGGATGAACCGAGTGTTCGCGCGCGCACCGGGCCGCGCTTGCCCGGGCGCCACGGTCAGCGCCTCGGGGCCGTCGGTCAGCGTTCGACCGACAGGGTCGGGACACCCGCTGACACCGAGCAGGCAGGCGCCCAGGAAGGCGACGGCCGGTCGTTTTGGACCTGGCGTACGCAATGTGGGCAGTGGAACGTGCGGACGGCGCGGACGCAAGCCGCGTCGGTTGCCCCTCCAGAGACACCACCACCGAGAACGTAACCCGTCGTCAGGGTTCGACGCTCATGGGGTTAGGCTTCCTCGCCCCCCCTTCAACGCCTCGTCGCCGGTCGCCGGCAGGGACTTTGGGGCCTCGATCGGCAACCCGCCCTGCTCCGCCTCTCATGGGGTTTCCTGCGCCGAGAGCACAGCCCGCAGTGACCCGCTCCATTAGGACCTCCACCGCTACCTCCGCCCTCGTCGCCGGACGGCATCCGCCGTGCAGCGCTGACGAGGGGTTTGGCAACCAACGCGGCGCCTTCCCTAACGCACGACGGCTCACCCGCGGGGCCTTCGGCACCCAAGGCTCCTCGCTGAGCCGGGGGCCAGCGCCATCGGCATACGGACCGTTTTCCCTATGCATTTTGGGCACCCACATCCCCGTCCCACGAGGCGAGCGAACGTCGGAAGCCTGGGCGCACCCCGTAGGACCCCGGAGCATCCCCTGACTTCCGCGTTCCCGACGCGGCCCGTGCCGCGCCATCCGCACGTGCGGCGGTTCTCGAATGCACCGAAAATGCCGTCAATGACTTTTCCGAAAAGCAGCCGCCTCGATCTTCCTAAGATTTGAAAATCATTAACGCTTCCCAAATCGATTTTCTGATCTCGAGTCGGGTCCCGGCCCGAACGCCGGGTTCCTCCACACGCAACTCAGAACGGCCACCAGTGGTTTGCGCGCCGCCGATCTAAAGCAGCATTGGGCCCCAGGGATCTTCAGACGTCCTCAGCCTAAACACAAAGTGGCTCAACGGTTTGCGGCGATGCCCGTCCGCAACATGTTGGTACTCTAGGGGTTGGGCGCTTTTCTTTGTGAAGTGTCTGTCTCACAACGATTTGGCGATCGATTGGGCCGGAAACCGTTGGGGCCGAGGATGATCCAGCGCTGCACAGCGCCGCAGCATTGCGGCACAGGGTCAACTGCGCGATGGCGGTGCACAGGTTGCCGTTCTGGTTTCTCGGCAGGTTTTCTTCAGCTAGATTCCGGCCATGGAGGCCCCGCAGCCCCAACCCCCTGCACGCCCATGTACCCACTGTGGCGTCTACAATCCTGAAACCGCTCGGTTCTGTAAGTCGTGCGGCGCTGCTTTGCTGCCGCCACCCGAGTGCCCGGCGTGCGGTGCTGAGACCACCGTCGACGCCAAGTTCTGCGCGATGTGCGGGACGGCGCTGATCGGAGCGCGACCGGTTCTGGCCGCCGTGACTTCGGATCCGCCGGTCGAGGCTCGGCCTGCGCCTGCGCCGTCTCCTTCTGCGACGGAAGCGGTCGAGCCCGAGAGCGACCAAGAGATCGTGAAGACCCTCCGCGACGAAGCGGCGAGCCTTCCCCCTCCGCGACGGCCGTCGTCCAATATCCTGTCGAACGTCTTGATGTTCGTCGCGTTCCTGCTGGTGATGGTCGTGGTCATCTACAAGATGAACCAAGACGCGCCGAAGGTCATCAGCCCGTTCCAAGGCGGCCCCGCGCCCAGCGCCCAGCCCGCCAAGCCCGCCGAGAGCGCGCCGGCCCCGGTGGCGGCGGGGACCGCGATCGAAGGCCGGGTGGAACTCGGCGAAGGCATGCAGAGCGGCGGCGGCACACTCTTCGTGATCGTGCGTCAGGCGGGGGTCACTCGCGGACCGCCGGTCGCGGTCAAAAAGGTCGACTCGCCGACGTTCCCCCATACGTTTTCCGTCTCCGCCGCCGACACCATGATCAAAGGTATGCCGTTCAATGGACCGTTCGATGTGCAGGTTCGACTCGACCAAGACGGGAACGCGATGACCAAGAGTGCAGGTGACCTCATCGCGGCGTCACCGCCGACGGGGATCAAGCCCGGGGGGGTGGCCGTCGTCATCACCCTGGACCAGAGGCTCTGAGCTTGTCTTCAATATCGCAAGGACCGGGCGGCTCCGAGCCGGATGCGATGAGCGTTCCGCTGCAGACCGAAGACCTCGAAGCCCTGTCTGAACCCGAAGGCCGCCTGGAGATCGAGCTGCTGCCTGACGGGCGAATGCGCGCCCCTCAGGCGGCGACGCGCCGAATCCTCCGCGACCGTCTCCGCCACGCCGAGGTCCTTCCCACCGGGCCCGGATGGGCGGTCCTTCGCAGCATGGGCCCCAGTGGGGCGGAGAACCCGAGCGGTCAGAGGCGAGTGGTGGCGGCGGGGGCCCTCGGCAGCGATGGCGTATCGATCGTCGACTTCATCGGGTTCTTGGCCACCGGGTACGAGACCGGGGTGCTCACCGTCGCCCAAGGCCACGTCGAACGATCCGTGTACCTGTACAAGGGCGACGTGGTGTGGGCTTCTTCGTCGGTCCACGACGATCGATTCGGCCAGTTCCTGCTCAAGCGGGGCAAGATCACCCAACAGCAGCTCAACACCGTGACCAACCAGGCCGGCAACACCCGGATCGGTCGACTATGCGTAGAGCGGGGATATCTGTCTCCCCACGAGCTGTGGTCGCTGGTGCAAGCGCAGCTGCGCGAGATATTCGAACGACTCCTGATCATGGAGCGCGGGACGTGGGCCTTCGCTCGGGTGTCGTCGGAAATCCTGGCCGAAAGCCAGATTCACTTTTCGACCCAGGGCCTGCTCGTCGATGCCCTGCGCCGTCTCGACGAGTTGAAGGTCTACCGCCAGCGCCTGCCCAACGCCGATGTGCTTCTCGAGCGAGTCCCCGACGGCACGACCGAAGACCTCGCCAAGCGCCTGCGCGACGAGTCGCTGTCGGAAGCCAAGACCATGCTCGGTCACGTCACGTCGCCGATGACCATTCGAGACCTGATGCGGGCGGTTCACAACGGGGAGTTCGAAGTGACCCGCGCCGCTTACAACCTCGTGCGCTCGAACTTTCTGCGGGTCGTCGAGGCCGCGGAGCCCAAGGTTGAATCGGAACCCGCGATCGACGTGAAAGCGGCCAAGGACCTCATCGGGACCTACTCGATGGCCGTCCGCGAGATGTTCGATGAACTGGGGCGGGTCGGCAAAGTCGGACAACTGCGGTCGGCTTGCGGCATCTTCCTTCAGGACGAAGCGGGCACTGCGGGGTATGCGAAACTCCTTCAGAGCGTGAATCTTCTCCCCGACGGCACCATCGACGAGCGCCCGCTGATCGACGCCGTCCAGTCCTCCGGGGTCAGCGTGCGAGGTCTCGGCGACGCCTTGAGCGAGCTATTGTTCTTCGTCTTGTTCCGGAGCACGGAGCTGCTCGGCCGCCGCCGGGGAGACGACCTCGCCCGGCGCGTAAAGATGATCCACAGCATGCTGGGCCCGTCGGGCAGCAAAGAGCGCCCCGCATGAGGCCTCTCGGCGGCCTCGGTACGACCACCGCCACCGTCGTGATTGTTGTTACGGGCCTTGGCCTGCTGGGCTGTCCGCCTGACGACCCGCTCGTGTCGCCGGACGCCGGCGCGCGGCCGCCGGCCCTCACGTCGGAAACGGCGCGCTTTCGGCTTCCTCTCATCGGAAGCTGGACGGTGACCGATCCTCGCCCCACCGAAGCGCCGGTCGTGGCCCTCGCCGCCGCGCGGCGCGCGCAGGTGGACGGACTGTCGCTGGCGGTGGCCCCTCGGATCGAAGTCACCATCGAGCCGACGGTGGCCGCCGAGCCCGAGAGCGCCTTTCGAATGATCAAGGGGGACGTCGAGCTCATCGGCAGCAAGCCGGACGTCCGCTTGCTCCGCAGCGCCCTGGGTCTACGGCCGGTGGGCGCCGAGTTGGTCGGGGATCTGGACGTACGATACCGGGTCGGCGGCGCCGCCGGTCGCGAGGTTCGCCAGCGCGCCTTGCTCGTGTACCGCACGACCCGGTCGGGAACCGGCCGCGTCCTGACCATCACCGCTAGCTACATGGCCCGAGACGAGGACAAGATCGGACCCGAGGTGCAGCGGATGTTCGCTATGTTGCAGCTTTTGCCATCGCCGAAAGGGAGTTCGCCGCCATGACCGATCGTTTGCCCGTCGAGCCGCTTCGCGTCCCGGAGCGAACGCCGATTCCCGGTCTGCCCGACCGGCTGATCGAACTGCATCTACACCTCGGAGGGGGCGTCGCGCCGCATATCCTGTGGTCGATGGCCCACGAACAGGGATTCAAGCTCCCGGTTCGAGACTACTTCGAGTTCGTCGATCTGGTCTCGTCGAATCCGGACAAGGTGAAGAGCCTGGAGGACTATCTGCGCATCCTCCACGAGTGGACGGAGAAGATTCAGTCGAGCCCTCACGCCATCGAACGGGCGGTGTACGAGGTCTTCGCGAAGGAGTACCGCGGCTCCCTGGTCGACACGATGGAGCTGCGCTTCAATCCCATGAAGCGAAACCTCGGTGGCCAGCGGGATCTCGACCACATCATCCACGCTGCCCTGCGGGGCCTCGACCGCGCCTGTTTGGAGTACAGACTCAACGGAGGTCTGATCTTGTGCTTGGCCCGCGAGTTTGACGCCGACCTCAACGAAATCATCGTCGACAAGGCGATCAAGTACCGCAGCCGGGGGGTGGTGGGCATCGACCTCGCGGGAACAGAGCAGAACAACCTGGAGCTGAGAGCGGACACCGTCGCTCGCTTCGCCGACATGTTCGCGCGCGCCCGCACGGCCGGCCTCAAAACCACGGTGCACACCGGTGAGACGCCCAACACCGACGCCGACGGGGTGATCGCCGCCGTACGACACCTCAAGGTCGACCGCATCGGACACGGCATCCGAGCCGCCTACAGCGCGGAGGCGATGCGCGTGCTGCGGGACGAAGGCGTGACCTTGGAGATCTGTCCGACCTCCAATCTCCATACGCGGGCCGTCGCCGACCTCGAGGAGATGCGGTTCGTTCTGCGGACGTTCATCGACCACGGGGTCCGCTTCACCATCAACACCGACGCCACGTACATGTTGAACACGGATCTGCGGCGGGAGGTCGAGGTCTTGGTCACGTCCGGTATTCTCAACGGCGACGATGTCGCGGCGTGTTTTCGGCACGCCCGCGAGGCGTCATTTCTGGCTTGAAGGCCGCAGCGGGATCTGCCAGATCAGCGGGCCGTCCTCGGGAAGCTCGACCAAGCGCACCACCGGGTCGTAACCCTCCCGCTCGAGCCGGACCTCGTACGTGACTTTGGCGCGCAGGCCGCTGATGGTGATCGGTGTGACCCCGCTCTGCGCGGTTCCGTCGACCAACACCCGCGCCCCGACGGGCGTGGTCTTGATCGTGAGATGCGGGCCTTGCGGACCCAACACGTACGGGAACGCCATATACATCGCGATGCCCAGCAAGACCGCCGAAGCGGCGACCAGCACCGGCGCGAGCCACGGCCGGGGCGAACGATCGCGCTCGGCGCGGGGCTGGTCCTCGTCGTAAGGCGGCACGTCGAGCGCGCCCTGAAGATCGAGTCTCGGCTCGGCGGGATCCACGCGGGGCTCAGCCCCCCGCCCCCGAGGTTCAGCGGGCACGGGAAGGCGGCTGGCTTTCGGGCGCGGACCGTGGACCGACGGTGGCTCCGCGGATCGGACCACCTCGCGAATCTGGCGCCCGACCATCGACGTCGTTCGTATCGAAGCCGGCCGGATCCGGGGGCCTTTGGGCGACGGCGCGGACGGGGGGCCCGGCGTTTCCGGCTGGACCGTCTCCACCCGCGGCAGGGCGGATATCCGGGCGCGCGGCGTGTTCGGGGGGTGGGCCAACACGTCGGAAAGGCTGAGGTTGGCGGGGGGAACGTTGGTACTTCCGATGGCCG
>JANQQN010000494.1 GCA_028289325.1 Myxococcota bacterium
TCCGCGGCCCGCGCCAGCTCCCGCGCCGGCGACCCCAGCCGAACCTCGCGCGTGACCTCCACCGGCGCATCGGCGGGCAGCGCGGCGAGCTTCGCCTCCGCGGCGTCGAGCGCGCGCTGCTCGGCCTCCTGCGCCTTCGTCTCCGCGATGAACGGCGGAAGCACGCCGCCCGCCGGCAACACATGGACGAGGTGCAGTCGATGGGTTCGGTGGCTTCGGCTCAGTCGAAGGGCAGCGGCCAAGCCACGCGCCGAAAGATCGGAGAAGTCGGTGCCGACGACGATGTTCCGAAATCCCAGCACCGCCCATCTATGCTGCGCCATCGCCGCGCGCGGCGGCAAGACCGATCATCGACGACCGACGAAGGGTCAATCCGCTCCGCGCTCCGTGCGCGTTTCGCCGGCGGCCGCGACGCGCCGGTCCGCGGCGCGTTCCGCCTCCAAGCGCTCGAGATCGACAGATCCGTGGTTCACGAAGGTCATCGCGTCCGCGATCCCTACATGTCCGGCTTCGTCGCGGATCAGACGGTGCATGGCTTGAGCCACTCGCCGGTACGCGGCGTGGCCCTGCGGCGCACTGCGTAGCTCGATGAGGTGCATCGCCTCTCGCGCGTTGAGATCGAGGTAATATCGAACCCGGTACGCCATGGCCACCGCGTAGGGTGCAACCTGAGGCCATCCCCCCGCCACCAGGCGATCATGGGCATCGGCAGACGCCTCCATGACGCGGCGCCAGTCGGCCCCCGCGCCCACGTCGACCACCGCCTCGTTCATGACGAACCCATGGGCGGGAGTGAGCGGCTGCCATTCGATGGTGAGCATACGGTGGCGCTGCAGATCCCGAAACGCCCCGTAGTCTCCGAGGACATCGAACCGGTAGCGGGTCCGCTCGAACGCGCGACCCGGTTTGTGGCGACGGTTGGTTCGTTGGCCCACGTAGGCCCGCAGCACCTCGGCCCGCGCTTCGGGGCCCATTCGGCGGGCGGTCTGCAGCAGCTGCCGATCGGGCAGGGTCGAAACTGCATACAGCGCCGCGGCCACGACTTTGGTCTCCCCATCGGGTTCGAAGTCCGTGAGCGACACTTCGTCCGCGGACTCGGGCGCCTCCGTCACCCACTTCGTCGCCTCCGCCCGAGCGGCCTGGCGGCATTCGGCGAGGTATCGGGTCCACACCTCCCCTCGGTCTGGCAGATCCACCCGCCGCATGAAGGCAGGGATCTCTTTGCGCAGCTCCTGGAGCAGCATCGCCGCGTAGGAACGAGCTTCGGATTCGTCGGCCCCGCGCATCCGAAGCAGCATCGCCTCGTAGGCTTGGCCCGTCGCGTAGATGCCGACGTTCGATTGGGTCGCCGCGGGCAGCAACCCCCGCAGGGCATCGAGCGCCTTGGCGCGGATCGACGCCTTGTAGGCGCGGTCCGGCTCACCGTCCGACGGGAACCGCTCCCGATAAAACGACTCCATCTTCGGCAACCATCTCGCGTAGGTCTCGAACGCGAGGTCCATCGCAGCTCGATATACGTCTCGCAACGGCGAGCCGTTCAGCTCCGACGGCACGTGGTACTTCCACCGGCCGCCCGGGCGCGCGGTGTACGGGACGTAGCGGGTGGACTGCTCGAGGTACGCAGCCAGCCGACCCCACTCCAGGATCTTGGTGAGGATGTTCGAGGCCCCCTCGCACGCGACGTGAACCCCGCCCAACTGGGCCACGGAGTCATCGCCGTACTCGAGGAACACCCGCTCGTACAGGCGTTCACCTCGATTCGCGCCCGGGCCCCGGCCCCGGGTCGTCGGCGCCTCGGAAGCGACGTCGGTCAGAAACTCGTCGAGCAGCAGACGGCGCAAGGACTTGCCGGACCGCGAGTAGCGAGCGAACACCGCGCCTTTGACCACTTCGGGGAGGTTCCGCAGCACGAAGACCGGGCGGTCGACGTTGGTGACGTACGGTTCGAGGCGCGCGATCTCCTCGTCGGTAAAGGGCTCGGGTACATAGTCGGCCGGGGCGCTCACCCCGCGCTGATACCACGACCGCAGCGTTGGTGTCCGGTGCCTTGCCCTCTCCCGCCCGCGTCGGTACGAGCAAACGATATGGCCGTGGGCGTCGGGGGCAAAAGTGAGCTTCACTGCGGTGGAACCGACCGAAAGGGGCGCCACCCGTGAGCCTCGCCGCCGTCGTGCAGGCCTCCTTGCGCGTAAAAAGTACCCGCAGCCGAAAGGCCAAGACCGCGGCCCTCGCCGACGGCCTACGCGCGGTGCCGCCGCCGCAGGCCGCGATCGCGGCGATGTACCTGGCGGGGGTGCTGCCCCAGGGCAAGATCGGGGTCGGTTACGCGAAGGTCATGGCGCTCAAAGACGTGCCCCCCGCCGACGATACCCGGTTGACCCTGGACGAAGTCCACGCGGTCGCGGATCGGGTCAAAGCCGAGTCGGGGCCGGGATCCAACGACCGTCGCCTTCGCGCCCTCGCGTCGCTCTTAGGCCGAGCGACCGCCGACGAGCAAGCTTTCTTGCGGAGGCTGTGGGTGGGGGAGATCCGTCAAGGTGCCCTCGAGAGCCTGGTCGTCGACGCCATCGGCCTCGCCAGCGGCATCGACCCCGCGGTCGTCCGACGGGCGCAGATGGTCGCCGGCGACCTGGGCGCCGTCGCCGAAGTCGCGCTCAACGAAGGCGAAATCGGGATGGCTCGCTTCCGGCTGTCGGTGTTCACGCCGATCCAGCCCATGCTCGCCCAGACCGCGGAGACGGTGGAAGACGCGCTCGCTCGGCTCGAGGAGGCCGCATTCGAGCTGAAGCTCGACGGCGCCCGCGTGCAGGTCCACAAAGACGGCGACGAGGTCCGGGTGTACAGCCGGCGGCTGAACGACGTGACGGTGGCCGTTCCGGAGGTGGTGGAGGTGGTACGGGCTCTTCCCGCGCGGCGGGCGATCCTCGATGGCGAGACCATCGCCCTGACCGAAGAGGGGCGACCGCTCCCGTTTCAGACCACGATGCGGCGCTACGGGCGCAAACTCGACGTGGACGCGATGCGACGCTCGTTGCCGCTGTCGACGTTCTTCTTCGACGGCCTGGTGATCGACGACCAGGAGCTACTCGATGCGCCGGCCCGAGATCGCGCCGCCGCCCTCGACGCCCTCGTTCCGCCCGAACATCGGATCGAGCGCGTGGTCACCGACGACCCCGGCCAAGCCTCCGCGTTCGTGGCCCGGGCGTTCGAGCGAGGCCACGAAGGCGCGATGGCCAAGGCCCTCGATGCGCCCTACGAAGCGGGCAGCCGCGGGGCCGGCTGGCTGAAGCTCAAGCAGGCCCATACCCTCGACCTGGTGGTGATCGCCGCCGAATGGGGCAGCGGTCGGCGACAAGGCTGGCTCTCGAACCTCCACCTCGCGGCGCGGGACGAGACCTCGGGGCAGTTCGTCATGCTCGGCAAGACCTTCAAAGGACTCACCGACAAGGTTCTCACCTGGCAGACCGAGCAGCTCCTGGCCCGGCAGACCCGGCGAGAAGGCCATGTCGTCCACGTCCGCCCCGAGCTGGTGGTAGAGATCGCCTTCAACGACCTGCAGACGAGCCCCCACTACCCGGCCGGCCTCGCGCTGCGGTTCGCACGCGTGAAGCAGTATCGTACCGACAAAGCCGCCGATGACGCGGACACCCTCACCACGGTGCGGGCGATCCACGAGGCGAGCCTTCCCCCCGCGTACAGGCGACCGCAGGTCCCGTAAACCGCGACTCGACCCCCGCCCCCGCCGCCGGTTGCTGCGCCGCAGAAGGCTCCGTAGGCCCCGGACCGCGGCTGCGATGCCCGATGTGCACGCCGCGTGTCGCAACGCATCATGCAGCCTGACGCGCGGCGTCGAAAGCGCGCTTGCAGCCGCCGGTGCCCGCCGGTCGAGCGCGATCAGGCAAAGCGATGAAAGGTCGAGTCCCGGGATGTGTCCCGCAGGGCCTCAGGCTATGCTCCAGGCCCTGAGGCCCCGGAGCGCGACTATCTCGCCGCGGCGGGGACCGATCCCAACTCGGAACCGGAGGACGCATGCAAATCTCCCTGACGGTCAACGACAAGCCCGTCACTGTCGACGTCGAACCGCGCACCCTGCTCGTGGAGCTCCTGCGCGAAAAGCTCTCTTTGACCGGCACTCACGTCGGCTGCGACACCAGCCAGTGCGGCGCCTGCGTGGTGATGGTAAACGGGCAGTCGCTGAAGAGCTGCTCGCTGCTGGCCGTCGAAGCCGACGGCGCCAGGGTCACCACCATCGAAGGCCTCGCCAACGGCGAGCTACACCCGATGCAAGAAGCCTTTCGCGACCACCACGGCCTGCAGTGTGGCTTCTGCACGCCGGGCGTGGTCATGAGCGCCATTGACCTGCTCCAGAACAACCCCGACCCCTCCGAGCACGACGTCCGCGAATGGCTCGAAGGCAACATCTGTCGCTGCACCGGCTATCACAACATCGTCAAGGCGGTTCAGGACTGCGCGCAGCGCATGAAGGAGGCGAAGTAACCCATGGGTGCCAACATCGGCCAGGCCATCAAGCGCAAAGAAGACCAGCGCTTCCTCACCGGAAACGGACGCTACACCGATGACATGAACCGCCTCGGCCAGGCGTACGCGTACATCGTGCGCTCGCCGCTCGCGGCGGCGAAGATCAAGAACATCGACACCGCCGCCGCCAAAGCGATGCCCGGGGTGATCGAGATCTTCACCGGCGCCGACATGGCCGCCGACAAGCTCGGGGGCATCCCCTGCGGCTGGCAGATCCACAGCAAAGACGGCTCCCCGATGGTCGAGCCGCCCCACCCCCCGCTCGTCGCGGATCAGGTCCGCCACGTCGGCGATCAGATCGCGGTGGTGATCGCGCAGACCAAAGCGCAGGCGAAAGAGGCGGCGCAAGCCGTCGACATCGACTACGAAGACCTGCCCGCGGTAGCCACGATCGACCAGGCGCTGGCCAACAACGCGCCACAGGTGTGGCCGGAGGCCCCCGGCAACGTGTGTTACGACTGGGAGCTCGGCGACAAAGAAGCGACGATGAAAGCGCTCGAGGGCGCCGACCACATCGTGGAAATCGAGCTGGTCAACAACCGACTCATCCCCAACGCGATGGAGCCCCGAGCCGCGATCGGGGAGTACGACGCGGCCACCGGCCATTACACCCTGTTCACCACCAGCCAGAACCCGCACCTGATCCGCCTCCTCCTCGGGGCCTTCGTCATGCAGATCCCCGAGCACAAGCTACGGGTGGTCGCCCCCGACGTCGGTGGCGGGTTCGGCTCGAAGATCTACCACTACGCGGAAGAAGCGATCGTGGTGTGGGCGGCGAAGAAGCTCGGCCGCCCGGTGAAGTGGACCGCCGAGCGGTCCGAGTCGTTCGTGTCCGACGCTCACGGCCGCGACCAGAAGAACATCGCGAAGCTCGGCCTCACCAAAGACGGCCAGTTCGTCGGCCTGCACGTGCAGACCTTCGCCAACATGGGCGCCTACCTGTCGACGTTCGCGCCCGCGGTGCCCACCTATCTTCACGCGACCTTGCTGGCCGGGGTGTACACCACACCGGCCATCTACGCCGAAGTGAAGGCGTGCTTCACCCATACCGTGCCCGTCGATGCGTACCGCGGCGCCGGGCGTCCGGAGGCCGCGTATGTGCTCGAGCGGCTCGTCGACAAGGCCGCTGACGCCCTGGGCATGGACCGGATCGAGATCCGGCGGAAGAACATGATCAAGAAGGATCAGTTCCCGTATCAGACGCCGGTCGCGCTGGAGTACGACATCGGGGACTTCGAGGGTTGCCTCGACATGGCGCTCGAGAAGATCGACTACGCGAACTTCGCGCAGCGCAAAGCCGAGTCCGCGTCTCGCGGGATGCTCCGGGGCATCGGCTTTTCGACCTACGTCGAGGCCTGCGGCATCGCCCCGTCGGCGCTGGCCGGCGCGTTGGGGGCCCGGGCCGGCCTCTACGAGTCCGCGACGATCCGGGTGCATCCGACCGGCTCCGTCACCGTGTTCACCGGAACCCATAGCCACGGCCAAGGTCACGAGACCGCCTTCGCCCAGATCGTCGCCGACCACTTCGGAGTGCCGGTGGAGATGGTCGAGATCGACCACGGCGACTCCGCGAACTCCGCGTTCGGTATGGGGACCTACGGCTCGCGCTCGTTGGCCGTCGGCGGCTCCGCGATCGTGAAGGCCGCAGACAAGGTGGTGGAGAAGGGTCGCAAGATCGCCGCCCACCTGCTGGAGGCGAGCGAGGCGGATATCGAGTTCAAGGACGGCCAATATACCGTCAAAGGGACCGACCGCTCGAAGGCGTTCACAGAGGTGGCATTCGCCGCCTACGTGCCGCACAACTACCCGATCGAGACCGTCGAGCCCGGCCTGGAGGAAACCGCGTTCTACGACCCGAAGAACTTCACGTTCCCGGGCGGCTGCCACGCCGTCGAGGTCGAGATCGACCCCGAGACGGGGGTGGTGAAGGTCGTCGACGTGGTCGCCGCGGACGATGTGGGCAGGGTCATCAACCCGATGATCGTCGATGGTCAGATGCACGGCGGCCTCGCCCAAGGTATCGGCCAAGCCCTCCTCGAAAACGCGAGCTACGACACCGACGGGCAGCTGTTGACGGGGTCGTACATGAACTACTGCATGCCCCGGGCGGCCGACTTCCCGTTCTTCAAGGTCGGCAATCACGTCACCCCCTGCACCCACAATCCGCTCGGCGCGAAGGGCGTGGGGGAGGTTGGCGCGATCGGCGTCCCGCCGGCGGTCATGAACGCGGTGCAAGACGCGCTCAAGCCGCTCGGGGTGAAGCAGATCGAAATGCCGGCGACCTCGCAGCGGGTGTGGAAGGCCATTCAGGACGCAAAGGCGTAGAGCCGAAAGAAGGTCATCGCATGCAGAACTTTAACTATCATCGACCCGGGTCGACGGCAGAAGCGATCCAGCAGGTCAAAGGTACCGAAGAGGCGAAGTTCATGGGGGGCGGAATGAGCCTCATCCCCGTCATGAAGCTCGACCTCGCCATGCCCAGCGCGCTGGTCTCGCTGAGCGGGATCGGCGAGCTCAAGGGCATCCGGATGGACGGCGACACGCTGGTCATCGGCGCCATGTCCACCCACGCCGAGGTCGCGAAGTCGGATATCGTCAAGTCCGCTTGCCCCGGCTTGGCGGCCACGGCGGCCGGTATCGGCGATCCCCAGGTGCGCAACCGGGGCACGCTCGGCGGTTCGGTCGCGCACGCGGATCCCGCGGCTGACTATCCAGCCGCGTTGATCGCCCTCAACGCAACGATCAAGACCGACCGTCGAACCGTGGGCGCCGAGGACTTCTTCAAGGGCATGTTCGAGACCGCCCTCGAGGAAGACGAGCTCATCATCGAAGTTCACTTCCCGAAGCCCACGAAGTCCGCGTACGCCAAGTTCGCCAACCCGGCGTCGAAGTACGCGATCGTCGGGGTGTACGTCGCTCGGTTCGCGAGCGGGGTGCGGGTCGCAGTGACCGGCGCCGCGACGAAAGTGTTCCGGGTGCCCGAGATGGAAGCCGCCTTGTCGGCCAACTTCTCCGCCGACGCGGTG
>JANQQN010000545.1 GCA_028289325.1 Myxococcota bacterium
CCGCGTCCAGGATCAGGAAGTCGCCCAAAGCGCCGGGCACCCGCAGGCCAAAGGCGGCGGTCCGGGCTGGATTCTCCCACACCGGCGCGTGGTCGAGCCCCTGCTCGAACGCGCGGACGATCGGAGCGCAGCCGGCGGTCTGAACGCTGATCATCTTGGGGCGCTCGGCGCCGATCCAGCCCAGGGCCTGCATTTCGTCGAACGCCTTCCACATCCCGATGAGGCCGGTGCCGCCGCCGGTCGGGTACACGATGACGTCGGGAAGGCGGCCGAGGTCGTACATGAGCTCGAAGCCCATCACCTTCTTGCCTTCGATCCGGTATGGCTCGCGCAGCGTCGACAGCGGAAACCAGCCGTTCGCCTCGGCGACCGGTTTGAGGGCGTGGCCGGCGTCGGCGATGGTGCCCGCGACCAGCTCGACATGGGCCCCGAGGGCTCGGGTCTCTCGGATGATGGTGGCAGGGGTGCTGTCCGGCACGTAGACGTGCACGTCGATCCCGTACAGCGCCCCGTAGGCGGCGGCGGCGCCGCCGGCGTTGCCGGCCGAGGGGAGGCAGACGGCTCGCAGTCCCAGCGCATGGGCGCACGCCATGGCCGCGGCCATGCCCCGGGCTTTGAAGGATCCGGTCGGGTTCTGCGATTCGTCCTTCAGCAGAAGGCGCTCGATGCCGAAGTCGTCGGCCAGCCGCGGGGCGTGGATCAGCGGCGTCGCGCCTTCGCCCAGCGAACGCGCCCCGCCGCCGAGCGGGGACAGCTCGAACAAACGTTCTTGCCCCGGCGCTCGGGCCAGTACTTCGGCCAGCCGCGGGGCGGGATCCGGCCATCGATAGCGGGCGAGGAGAGGGCCTCCGCACTGGGTACACGTTCGCTGGGGGACGTGGGGATCGTGGGGGTGCTGGCATTTGCCGCACTCGAGCCGGGCCAGGTTCTTCACGGTCGGCCTACAGAACCCGGTCGAGGGCGTCGATCAGGGCTCGAACGTCATCCTCGGTGGTGTAATGCACGAACGACAGCCGCAGCACGCCGCGTTTCGAGTCGACGCCCATCGCTTCGATGATGCGGGGGGCATAGAAGTCACTGGCGCCGGCCATGACTTTGTTCTCGGCCAGCGCTTCGGACACCGCGACGGGGGACTGGTCCGGATCGATGGCCACGGTGGGTAGGCGGTGATCGGGGTCGGTGGGGCCCAAAACGCGAACCTTGCGGTCCTTGAGAAAGTCGAGCAGCGGCGCGACCCGCTCCCGCTCCGCGGCCCGCATCAGGCTGGAGACTCGGGCTCGCCGCTCCGACGGCGCGGCGGAGGTCGAGAAGTGATGGGCATCGATCGCGTCGAGGTAGTCGATGACCCCGTTGGCCGCGGACACCTGAGCGTGGTCTGGTCCGGCGGGGATCAGACGCTTGGCGGTCTCTCGGTCATTAAAATAGTGGCTTTGATTGGCCAGCTGGCTCCCGGTTTCTCGCTGAACGAACAGCAGGCCCTGGTGGGGGCCGTACACTTTGTACAGCGAGAACAGATACACGTCGGCGCCGAGGGTCGCGAGGTCCGGCAGGGCGTGGGGGGCGTAGGCGACGCCGTCCACGACCAGCTTGGCGCCGGCGTCGTGGACCATCTTCGCGATCCGGGGGATAGGATTCGGGCTCGCCACGACGTTGGAGGCGTGGCAACACGCGACCAGTCGCGTCTTGGGGCCCAACAGCGCGGCCAGATCTTCGGGATCCAGCTCGCCGGATTCCGGATTTGCTGACCACTCCTTGACGACGATCCCCGTGCGGTCGAGGCGTCGCCATGCGCCGATGTTGGCCTCGTGATCCTGGTTGGTCACCACGAGCTCGTCGCCCTCGGACCATCCGGCGCGAAAGGCCTGAGCCAACACATAGGTGTTCTGTGAGGTCGAAGGGCCGAACTGGATCTCGTCGGGGGTGACATTCAGGTACTCGGCCCACCGCCGACGCGCGAGGTCCATCTCTTCGCCGGCGCGGCGAGAAGGGCCCGCTTCACCGTACGGCTGGACTTTCGTTTCCCGGTAGTAGCGGTGAAGTCGGTCGATCACTCGCCCGCAGGCGTAGGAGCCGCCGGCGTTCTCAAAGAAACGCCAACCCTCGAGAGAGGGCTCCGAAAAGGCTGGAAACTGGTCGCGAACGAAGGATACGTCGAGGGTGGTCATGAAGCCGCCGGCTCCGATGGGGAGCACCGGCGATGACAACACTCGCGCACGCCAGGCGCAACCCGACGCGAGGCCGGGTCACCCGAGCTGCTGACGTAGGGTGTGGGCGTCGCCGAGGAGCATCCCGATGGACATCATGCGTCGATAGTAGTGGCCGATCGCGAGCTCTTCGGTCACCCCCATTCCGCCGTGCATCTGGATGCTTTTTTTGGTCGCGGACAACCCAGCGGTGATCGCCTGCAGGTGGGCTTGGCGGGCGGTCCTAGCAAAGTCCGGGTGGCCTTCATCGCCGGCCTGCGCGGCGCGATACACCAGCGACCGCGTCTGCTCGGCGTCGACAAAGATGTCGGTGAGCCAGTGTGACAAGACTTGGAAGGTGCCGATGGGGCGACCGAACTGCTTGCGGGTCCCGACGTAGTCTTGCGTCTGGCTCAAGACCGCGGTCATCGCTCCTAAAGACTCGGCGGCGAGGCCGACCCGGGCGCGATCCAGCACCCGGTCGATGATCTCGATCGCTCGGCCGGGTTCTCCGACGACGGCGTCAGGACCGACCTCGACGCCGTCGAGCTTGATGTCGCACGCAGCATGGTCGTCGCGGAGTCGATAGGACTGGCGCCCGACCCCCGGGGCTCGAGCGTCGACGAGGAACAGGGACAGGCCATCACGTTCGCCGGCGGCGCCGCTGGACCGAGCGAGCACGAACAGGTGGTCGGCGGACCCGCCGTTCAGCGCCAGCGACTTGAGGCCGTCGAGTCGATATCGTCCCCCCTCGAGGGCGGTGGCCGAGGTCGCTCCGCGAAGCAGGTCGTAGCGGTGGCGAGGTTCAAACAGGCCGACCGAGGCCAACCTCTCGCCCCCCACGATGTCGCCGATGGCCGAGGCCCGCCGGCCGGCGTTGCTGAGATGGCGGGCGAAGCCGCCGGCCAAGGTCACCACCGACCAATACGGCTCCAGGACCAGACCTCGTCCGAACGCTTCGTACAGTCCGATGACATCGGTAAGGCCGCCGCCGATGCCTCCGTCGGCTTCGTCGAAAGGGAGCATCAGCCAGCCGAGGTCGGCCATCGTCGCCCACAGCGAGCGATCGTAGCCCGCTTCGTTCTTGGCCCGCTGCCGGCGAGCGGGGAAGTCGTAGTGCTCCTTGACGAAGCGATCCGCGCTCTCTCGGAGCATCTTCTGTTCTTCGCTGAATTGCATCGGTCGTGTCTCAGAGATTGGCCATCAGCTTGGCGATCACGTTCTTTTGGACCTCGGAGGTCCCGCCGTAGATGGTATGGGCCCGGCCGAGGAGATGATTGGTCATGACTTCGGCCCCGAATGAACCGTAGGCCGAGTCTTGGCCCCCGGCCACCAACGCCGCGGGGCCGGACATATCGACGTACAGCTCCGCGATGTCCTGCATGATGTGGGTGCCGAGAAGCTTCAGCGGGGATCCCAGCTTCGCGGCTTCGAAGGATCCCTCGGGCGCGTCCAGGGCCCGGGCCTCGAGGGCCTCGAGGGCGCTCAGCCGGTTCTCGAGGTCGGTGATGCGCTCGGCGTAGTAGGGGTCGTTGATCGGCGGCGACGCAAAATGGTCGGTGGACCCCGCGTAGCGCTTCAGGCGCTCGAGCTCGACCTGGCTGTGGGCCACGGCCGCGATTCCTTGGCGCTCGTTGACGAGGAGGAACTTGGCGTAGGTCCAGCCCTTGTTCTCTTCCCCCACCAGGTTGGAAACCGGGACCCGAACGTCGCTGAAGAAGACTTCGTTGAGGTGGTGCAGGCCGTCGATCGACCACAGCGGCCGGACTTCGATGCCCGGGGTCTTCATGTCGATGAGCAGAAAGGAGATCCCTTCCTGGGGCCGACCTTTCGTACTGGTCCGCACCAGGCAGAAGATCCAGTCGGCCCAGTGGGCCTGGGTGGTCCAGATCTTCTGGCCGTTCACGACGTAGGCATCGCCATCGCGCGCCGCCCGGCAGTCGAGCGAGGCGAGGTCGGACCCCGCCGCCGGTTCCGAGTAGCCTTGGCACCACAACAGGGAGCCATCGAGGATCGGTGGGAGGTGCTGCGCTTTTTGGGCCTCGGAGCCGAACGTGTAGATGACGGGCCCCACCATCACCACACCGAAGGCCGACATCAGGGGCGCGCCTGCGAGGGCGCACTCCTGCTCGAAGATGCGGCGCTGGACGACGGACCAACCGGTGCCGCCGTGGGTCGTGGGCCAAGAGGGGGCACCCCAGCCCCGCTCGGCGAGGGTGTGGTGCCACCAACGCGTGGTCGCTTCGCTCTGGCGATCGAGCGTGTGGCTGGTGAAGCGCCGGTTCGGCGGGAGCCGTGCGTCGAGGAACTCGCGGACTTCGGCGCGGAATGCCGTCAGCTCGGGCGTGGAATCACGGTCGGCGAATCGCGCCGTGGAGGGGTTCTGCATCGCAACATCCTTTATCTTCACCGCCCATTTGAGGGCAATTCGGTGGGACCGGTCGGATGGCTGGCATACAAACCACTACACCTCCCTGTTGTGACGAAAAAAATGGGCCGATCGAAAAAAAGAACTGTAACGCTCCAGTCTCTTCAGTCACTTGATCTCATCATTGCCAAGGCCGCAATGTCTTGGTGTCCAAGGCCAGAGGGTCCTGGGGGGGTACGAAAAGAAAATGGCTTACATCAAACTCGTTCTCATCTTTACGCTGCTGGTTGGTCCGGCGGCGATCGGTTTTAACCTCGCGGAAGCGCAGTCGAACGTTCGACAGAAGATTCAGCGCCAGATCGCGAAGCTGGAGAAGCAGTACGAAGACGCGGACACTCCGGCGAAGCGCCGGCGGCTTAAGCGGAAGCTCCTGCGGCTCCGGAAGATCATCCGGGCTCGCGTCAAGGCTCGCAAGGAGAAGCAGGGCGCGAAGGCGGTTCCTGAGCTCGACCCGACCGCGGCTTCGGCGGCGGTGCTGCTCGTTCTGGGTGGCGCGGTGGTCATGTTCGACCGTCGTCGGCGCGCGTGAGCCGGCTCCCCTCTTAGACATGGCCGCAGGTTTGCGCGGTGAACGCCGCGCGCCTGAGGCCCACCTTCTTCGGCAACATGAGCCAGGGCCAGCCCTCAGCTAGCTCTGGCTCATCTCGTTTCTAGGCTCTCCGTCCACCGCGCGCCTGGCTTACTCCAGGGTATCGCTGTACCCGCGAGGGCAAATTTTCTCAGCTTCGCATCGCTCGCTACGACCGGCCGGCGTACAGATCTGTGTGGAGATCGGGTGCCGTCGGTTCTCAACGCGGACCTTGTCGCACCTGAAGACCGAGCGAATCTTTGCCGACCTGGGCTCCGAACGGTTCCCGATCCAGCTGGGTCTCGTCTACAGTTCTGAAAACCGGAGTCCGCCATGGGAGTGACCACTCTATGGAAGTCGGCGTGCGCACTGTCACTGCTGTTCGCGGCGGCCGCCTGCGGTCTGGCCGTTGATGTGGATCGGTTCCGCATCGACGAATCCGCGGATTTCCGTCGTTCAGTGGAGCTCAATCCGCGCCATGTCTTCGAGGGGGCCGGCGGGCCAGCAGGATTTGGACCCGGCATCTCGCTGGTTATTTACGGGGGATCTTTCACGCCAAACGTCACGCTGTCCTCCACGGACAGCCGCGTGCAGTGCGTGGAAACCGCGGTCACACCCGACGGGCAGCGCTTGGTCACCCGGTGCTGGATCGCGCCGTTTTTCGATCTTCCGCACGGCCGCACGGCCACGGTGGCGCTCGACCTGACCGATGGCGAGCAGAGTTTCAGCGCTGACCTCCTCGTCGACGGCCTCGACGAACTCGAGCTGGCGGGAACGGTCAGCGCGAATCGCCTGCGGCCCCGGTACTCTCGCATCGTAACTCGCGCCGCGGTGGACGTCGTGGGCGACGTCGGGCTGCGGCTCGTTTCCACCGGGGTGATCGATATTCAACATCCGATCTCCGTCGCCGCGGATGGTGCCACCCCCGGACCGGGCGGGCAGCCCGGCGGGGCATCCGGCGAACCCGGCCTCGGGGGCCGGGGCGGTGGTCGTGGGGAGATGGTCGACGACGGCTGTGCTGGTGGCGGCGGCGGGGCCGGCGCTCGAACCGCGGGCGGCGACGGGGGCTCCATGACCCCCGGCGGGGCGGCGGGCCCCGAACGCCCGGTTCGTGTCGAGCGCTTGGGTGGACACGGAGGGGGCGGTGGCGGCTCCTCGGGCGACGACACCGGCAACCCCGGCGGCGGCGGCGGTGGCGTGCTGTGGATCGATGGGGTGGCCGTCAACATCGACGCGGCGCTGACCGCCAGCGGCGGCGACGGCGGAACGCCCTTCACCTTCGGC
>JANQQN010000546.1 GCA_028289325.1 Myxococcota bacterium
TGCCGTCGGCGGCTCGGTCCGAGCCACCGGCGATCGTTCCCGACGGGCGGGCCGCCTCTTCTACGTCCGCGCCGGCGGCGACGCCTCCGCCGGCGGACGCCGATACGCCGGCGGCTTCAGCGGTGGCCCGGGCGGACGCGTTGCCGAAGCCCGCATCTCGGGCGCCGAACCGAAAAGCGGCCAAAGAGGCCAAGGTCGAATCGCCGCCCGATACCAAGGTCCTGATCCTAGGGGACAGTATGGCGGCGACCGACTTCGGCCGCGCGCTTGAGCGCCGGCTCGAAACGCACCGTCGGCTCGGCGTGGCCCGGCGAGGCAAAAGCTCGACCGGGCTCGCTCGACCGGACTTCTTCGATTGGATGGCCGAGGCCGAGCGCCAGCTGCGTCGCCATGATCCGGACGTGGTGGTGGTGGTCATCGGGGGCAACGACGGTCAGGATTTGATCCCCAAGACGAAGGGCAAAGGCCGGCGAGTGTACTGGAACAAGCCCGGCTGGAAAGACGCCTACGCCGAGCGGGTGAAAGCCTTCGCTCGCCTGCTCATGGGCGATGACCGCCGGGTCGCGTGGCTCGAGCTGCCGGCGATGGATCGCCGGCGGTTCGAACGGAAGCTCGCCTTCATTCGCGATGTGCAGAAAGAAGCGCTGGCCGAGCTCGGGCCTCGGGTTCGCTACATCGACACGCGGGACTTCTTTTACGACGACAAAGGCCGTCTGGTGCGAAAGATCTCCGTGGGCAAGAAACGGGTCGACCTCCGCCAGGCCGACGGCATCCACTTCAGCCTGAAGGGGAGTCATTATTTTGCGGATCGGGTCCTGCCCGCGCTACTCGCCGAGTGGTCGCTGACCCCCTGAGCGCTCCGATGTGCACCAGTGCCGGCGACCCCCGATCCGGGCGTCCATCGCGCCGCGCGAACCGGTAGCCGCACCCGTCGAGCACCATCGGGCGACCGGTCAACGGGACTTCGGGATAGGTCCGGCAAAAGAGGGGGCGGAGTCGGTACTCGCCGCAGCGGCCGTCAGGCTCAAGCGCATGGCACCCGAGAACCCGAACCAGCAATCCTTCCTGGACCTCCCAGGAGTAACCTTTGTCGTAGAAGCTGTAGAATCGGGTCAATTTCCACAGCACCGCTCGCCCTAACCACGGAAATCGGTCGAGCCAGGGCGACCACTCCATCAGGATGTGGTGGCAGCAGGCGCCGCGCTGGTCGCATCCGCCCTCGACCCGGTACTCCGTGCGCAAAAGCACCCGGCCGAACCGATGGCCCAGCTCCATGAGGTAGATGATGGGCAGGACAAGCTCTCGCCCCAAGCGTCGAGCGGCCCGAAGCGGCCACGATCGGCGGGGGGCATCCGGCTGCGCGCCCATCAGGCGCCGGGCGGCGTCCAGCTCGCTCAAAGGCCAAACAGGTTGAAGTGAAAGGCGAGGAGGACCTGGGGAGACAGGATGGTCGTATCGGGGCCTCGCCCGTTGCATTCGAGGCTCTCTCGGGGGGACGAGGTCGGATTCGCGGGGTCGAAGACCTGGGCCCCGTTGCCGTCGAGGCATCGGCCGCGGTCTCCGCTGAAAGAGGTGAACACGAAGTCGTCGTAATTGGGGAGGATGACGTTCAACCGAGCACCGATGCTCATAAAGGACGTGAGCTTGTACATGAGCACGGTATCGATGTCCCAGAACGTACCCTCATAGGCGAAGTCTTGACCGACGAGGGTGTATCCGAAGCTCCCGGCCACGCTGAGGTCGATGGGAAAGCTCTCAGTGTCGAGGCCAGCCAGGGAGAGGAATCGGAGGGGATACAGGCGCAGGCCGCCCCCGATGAAGCCGCCCCCGCCGTTGAAGCTGTTGAAGCCCGTCCCGATGAATACGAACTCGGGGCCCCCGAAGCCGAAGATGCTGTATCCGACCCGGAACTGGGCGGCGATGGCCGTTCCCGCGCAGCAGGTGTCCGGATCCGTGTCTGGCGCATCATCCTGGGGAAGCTCGGCCAGGATGAGCTCGTTGCCCGAGTAGTCGGCGATGCCTCCGCTGAGGTGGAGGTAAAGGCCAGAGATGGCGTAGGCGGGGTGTGCGCTCACCATTAACAGACCGGCCGCAATGGCCAACCGACGGGCGAAACGACACAGGTACGTTGGAGTGCGCATGGCGGGCGGACTTTATTGTAGATCTGGGCTTGGACTCAATAGAGACCCAAGATAGGGGACCCAATGGCGATGTCGGACGCGAGCGCAAAGAAGGTGTTCATCCTGGCCGACGGCACGGGCGAGACGGCGGAGAAAGTGGCGCAGGCCGCGCTTACCCAGTTCCGCGGTCTCGAGGTTTCGATCGAGTCGTTCACCAAGGTGCGTTCGAAGTTCGAGATCCGCGAGATCTTGCACCGCGCGCACAAGGACTACGCGATGGTCATCTACACCGTGATCGACCCCGAACACCGCGATTTCATTCAGCAGACTGCGGCCGAGATGGACGTCGAAGTCGCCGACCTGTTCGGGGGTTTGGTGGTCAAGATGGGCTCGTTCTTCGGCACCCAGCCCCTGTTCGCGACGGGCATCAAACACCAGCTCGACGCCGAGTACTTTCGGCGCATCGAGTCGGTCGAGTTCGCGGTCAAGAGCGACGACGGGCAGTCGCCCCAGAACCTCAAGCGAGCGGATATGGTGCTCATCGGCCTGTCGCGAACGTCGAAGACGCCTTTGTCCATGTACCTCGCCCATAAGGGGTACAGGGTCGCGAATGTGCCTCTGGTCCCCGAGATCCCCCCGCCGAAGGAGCTGTTCGAGATCGACCAGGAGAAGATCTACGCGCTGATCATCGATCTCAACTCCCTGGTTCGGGTCCGCCACCAGCGTCTCCGTCAGCTGGGCCTGCCTCCCGATGCCGAGTATGCGGCGCGAGAAAACATCGCCCGCGAACTGCGGTGGGTGAGGGAGTTTTACGCCCGCCACCCGGTGTGGCCGGTGGTCGATACGTCGGGTCGGGCGGTCGAGGAGACGGCGGCGGAGATGGTGCGGATCATGAAGGAACGCGCCGCTCGACAGCGTCGGCAGGGCTTGTAGCGGCCCAGGCGTCGGCGTTACGGCAGTCCGATGCCGTCGAGACTGAGCTCCTCGGGGGTATAGTCCGCACCCACGATCCACCAGCGGCCATCGCGCTTGTTCATCACCAGGTCGAACCGGGCCGCCGACGCGTCGGTGGGCACCAGGTCTTTCGCTTCGCGGATCTTGTTGCCCTGCGCGAGCACCACCCGCAGCACGGCTTGCGCCTGGTCGCCGTCGACGGTCACCTCGAGGGAGCGCTCGAACACGCGCAGCCAGCGGTCGCCGATCAGCCGTCCGACCAGCATCCGTTTGATCTGGCGCCTGTCGGCGCCGTTCGGGCCTTTGAAGTCCTCGGATACCCGCTGCAGCATGTCGTTGGGCTTGCGCGCCTTGGCCGCGTCGATCGCGGATCGGATGATCCGCTCGATCGACGTCCGGTCGTCGAGGCTCGGGCATCCGAAAAGGCCGATCGTGACGACAGCGAGAACGGTCGAACGCGACAGGGAGCTCAGCATTGGCCGAGGATCCTAGTACGCGGCGGCAGCAGTTCCAATCCGGTGGAACCGGTCGACGCCGCGTACGCGAGCGGAGCGTCAGCGAGCGATCAAAAGGTCGATATGACTCAGGGCGCGGCGCCGGCGGAGTTAGGCGCGGTGGCGGTGGCGGTGACCGAGCTCAGGTAGGTGCGTTTGCGCGCGCCCCAGCGTCGGGCCAGTGCCCGCGCGCGCGAACGAGGAACGCCGGTGGTCGGGCGCTCGAGGCGGGCCACGACCCGGTCGTAGAACCCGAGGACTTCGGGGATGGGGCGATTCTCGGTGAGGTAGTCCTTCTCCGCGAGCCGGTAGTTGTCGTCGGCGGGCTGGAGCCGTCCCTGGTCCAGCTGCAGATCTCCCACGTAGGCGTAGACTTCGGGGTAGCTGCGTCTTCGCGCCAGCACCGCGTCGAGTTGGCGGGCGACGGCCCCGACGTCGGCGCGCGCGCCTTTTCGCTTCTCTTCCTCGTAGGTCACGCGAGCGAGCCCGAACAGGGCGGCGGGGTCTTGGCTCGTCTCCGCGGCGGCCGCGAAGCGGGCTCGCGCCCGCTCGAGCTGGCCCCGTCGCAGGTGATGCTCCCCTCGGAAGACGTCGTACTCCGGACCGGGCTGAGGCGCCGACGATTCCAGCTCGGCGACGAGATCGAGCGCCGATGGGTCCCCCATGTCGCTCTTCAGGCGAGCGAACGCCCACTTCGAGCCCCGGTATTCCGGTTTGGCGCTCACTGCCTGCTCATACAGTTCGACGGCTCGGCGACGGTCGCCGGCCTTCAGCGCCGCGCGGGCGAGCAGGTCGCTCACGGGGGCGAATCCGGGCAGCTGCGCCGCGGCCGCGTCGGCTCGCTGCTGCGCGGTCTGCACGTCGCCGACGGCCAGCGCCAGCTCACCTCGCGCCCACTCGAGCAAAGCCAAGGTCCGAGGGCCGGCATCCGCGCGCGAGGCCTCCACCTCGGCCAGTCGCTCGTGCGCGGCCGCGTAGGCACCCGTCACTTGCGGGAGCAGGGCGGCGCCCCACGCCTTGGCGAGCAGCAGCTTCGGGTTGCCGCGCTCGCCGTACGCGGCCTGAAGCTGCGATAGCGCCCGGCGGAGCTTGCCCTGTCGGTGGGCGAGCTCGGCGAGGGTCAGCCGGTAGGCGACGGCGGTGAAGTCCCGCTCGATGGCCTGCCGGATGATGCCCCGGCCCTCGGCGTACCGGCCGCGCTCGGCCTGGGCCCATCCGAGGGCGTGGGCGACGATCGGCGCCCCTCGTCCCGCGTCGATGATCGGCGACAGCGCCCGCTCGGCCTTGTCCGGCTGGCCGCCGAGGATGTCGAGGTAGCCGCTCACCGCGCGAATGACGGGCGTGTCGACGCCGGCCCCGGCCGCGGTTCGGACCAGGGCTTCGGCCTCCGCCCGCCGGTCGAGGCCGTGCTGCATCATTTCGACCCGGACCAGGGCCGCGTACGACAGGCCGATGGGGTGGGCGGGATCGAGGTCGAGGACCTCGTCCGCCTTCGCTTGCGCCGTCTTCAAGGAGGCCAGGTCGAATCGCTTCGCTGCGCGCCGGGCCTCATCGTTGAGGCCGGCGACGGTGGTGGCCCGCGACACGGCCTGGCCGTAGTAGACCAGGGCGGCGGTCCCGGCCGCCGCCACCACCGCCACGGGGATGATGAAGCCCACCACCCCGAGGCGAGGTCGCGGGGTCAGGTCTTCGTCGGGCGCCGGTGCCGCCTCGGATGGGTGGGGCCCCGGATCAGAGGGATTCAGGGACATGGAGGATCCTTTCGCGGGGCTGAATGGCGCCGGTGGCAGGGGTAAAACCCCCGGAATGCGGACCCGTTAGAACCACAGGACTCGATGCCACGCAAGCGGTTCGGGGCCGTCTGGGACCAAGTTTCGCGGCCAACGGGAAAGGCTCGAGGCTCATCGCGGGTTGTCGACCTGAACCGCTCGCGAAGTTCGTTGTGGCCTTCGGCGAGTGCGGATAGGTTTTTTGAACGGTGACGCGTCGGGATCGAAACAACATCAACTTGTCCTGCTCCTTTTGCGGCAAGAGCCAGCGAGAGGTCAAAAAGCTGATCGCCGGGCCCACGGTCTACATCTGTGACGAGTGCATCCAGCTGTGCACGGACATCATCCGGGAGGAGAACCTGAAGGATACCGCGCTTGGGCCCAAGGAGCGGATCCCGCCGCCGACGGAGATCAAGGCGTTCCTCGACGAGTACGTCGTCGGCCAGGAGAAGGCGAAGAAGGTCCTCTCCGTCGCGGTGTACAACCACTACAAGCGGATCGGCCTTCGGGAGAGCCCGGACGGGATCGAGATTCAGAAGTCGAACATCCTGATGATCGGACCCACGGGTACGGGCAAGACCCTGCTCGCTCAGTCGCTGGCCAAGTTCCTTCGGGTGCCGTTTACCGTCGCCGACGCGACGACCCTCACCGAAGCCGGCTACGTGGGCGAGGACGTCGAGTCCATCATTCAGAACCTCCTCGCCGCCGCCGACAACGACATCGAGAAGGCCCAAAAGGGCATCGTGTACATCGACGAGATCGATAAGGTCGCGCGCAAGGGCGACAATCCCTCCGCGACCCGCGATGTGTCGGGTGAGGGCGTGCAGCAAGGCCTGCTCAAGCTCCTCGAAGGCACGAAGTGCTCCGTCGCTCCCCGGGGGACGAAGAAGTACTCCCAGCAGGAGTACGTCCAGGTCGACACCTCATCCATCCTGTTTCTCGTCGGCGGCGCGTTCGTCGGGCTCGACCAGATCATCGGCCGGCGCACCGGCTCCAGCGGGCTCGGTTTTGGGGCCGCGATCCACAGCAAGCGGGATCGACGCCTCGGCGAGATCCTGCGCGAGGTGGAAGCCGACGACCTCACCAAGTTCGGGCTCATCCCCGAATTCGTGGGGCGCTTGCCGATCGTGGCCACCCTCGAGGACCTCACCGAAGACGACCTGGTGACCATCCTGACCACCCCGAAGAACGCGCTGGTCAAGCAGTACCGAAAGCTCTTCGCCCTCGAAGACGTCAAGCTGTCCTTCACGAAGGCCGCGCTGCAGGCCATCGCCCGCGAAGCGATCGCCCGGGAGTCCGGCGCGCGCGGGATGCGGGCCATCCTCGAGAACAAGATGCTGGACATCATGTACGAGGTGCCGTTCCTGCCCGGGGTCAAAGAGTGTCGGATCACCCGGGAGGTCATCGACAAGGGTGAGCCGCCGATCCTCATCTACGAAGAAGAGCAGATGAGCGCGTAGCCGGCGGATCTCGCCGAAGCCGGTCTCGGCGCCGCCGAACGAGCGCGACCAGCGCCACCAACACGCCCACCGTGGCCGGGCTCGTCCCCCCGCTCGCCGTGGAGCGGCAGGTGCAGTCGTCGCCGCTGTCATCGTCAGCGTCGGGTGCGACGCCGGCGTCGGGCACCGGGCCCCCGTCCATGGTGCCGGCGTCGGTGGTGGTCGCCTGCACGCACGCGCCCATCGCGCACGCCGCGCCCGGCACACAGTCTTCCGCGTCCGTGCACCCCGACGTGCCGATCTCGATTCGGCAGCTCGAGCTGCAGCCGTCGCCGTCGACGATGCTTCCGTCGTCGCAGCCTTCGTCTTCGTCGACCTCGCCGTCGCCGCAGCGGGGGGGCGAAAGGTCGGTCACGCACTGTGGCGCGAGCCCCGAGCGGTCGCAGAACGGCGCGTCGGCCGTGCACCCGGTGTCGATGCCCGAGGTCAGGTCGGGATTGTCGTCGATGCACTCGACGCAGGCGGGCGAGGCCGGATTGCCGTCGCAGACCCCACCGTGAGGGGGGTGCCGGAGACCGTGCCCGTCGAGGCGGCGAGCACCATGTCCCAACCCGTCGAGAAGTACGGCGGGCCGGGCTCCGGGAACGCGGCCGGAACGTAGTAGCAGTAGCGGTTCGTCGGACACACCTGGGCCCAGGCGGCGGTCGGTGCCCACAGCAGCGCGAGCGCAATCGCGGCCGACCGCAGCCGTGCGCAAGTGAGGGTGAACCAGGAAGGCATGGGGCACCCTCGGTGCAAACCCATGCTCGGTCAATCCTCGCCGTAGGGCGCAAAGCTTGCCGGCGAGTCGGAATCCGGCGCCGCGAGGAGGCTCGAAGCGGGGCGAGACTTCGGTCGCGAAAAGGTCTTGGAGAAGACCATCCGACCGTGCGGTTCTGATGCCATGGCCCGCGCATCGGTGATCATCCGCGCCTGCGAAACGTACGACGTTCCCCGCATTCGAACCATCGTCCGAGAAGCGCTGCAGCACCTCGGCCTTCGGCCGAGGGGGCGCACGCTGGTCAAGCCGAACCTGGTCGCGTCGGGACCGCTGTTTCCGCACGCGTATACACGGCCGGAGTTCATGCAAGGCGTACTGCACGCGCTGGCCGATGTGAACGACGGTGAGGTGACCCGGCTCGGCATCGGGGAGCGGTGCGGGATCACCGTCCCCACCCGCTACGCGTTCAAGAACGCCGGCTACTACGACCTCAAGAAGACCTTTCCTAGCCTTCTGTTTCATCACTTCGACGAGGAGACCCAGGTCGAGATTCCGCTCAGCCATCCCGACCGTCTGCGAGACACGCTGTTTACGCCGCGGCCGGTGGCGGAGGCCGACTTCTTCGTCAACTGTCCGAAGTTCAAGGCGCATCCGTGGACGACGGTCACGTTCTCGATGAAGAACTACATCGGCATCCAGGACGACCGCCATCGGCTGATCGACCACGACCATCAACTCAACGCGAAGGTGGCGGACCTTCAGTACATCGTGCAGCCGCAGTTCATCGCTATCGACGCCATCACCGCGGGCGAAGGCCGAATGTTGACCCCGATACCCTTCGACTTGGGCCTGGTCATCATGGGCAACAACCAGGTCGCGTTCGACGCCGTGTGCTGCCACATCATCGGACAAGACCCTCTCGAGGTGGAGCACATCCGTTTGGCCCACGAGCGCGGCTTCGGACCCATTCGACTCGACGATATCGATATCTCGGGCGACGTGGACCTCGAGGCCGCCCAGGTGAGGGCGGAGGGCTTTCGAAAGGGGCTCATCCGGGTCGAGGACTACTTCGCCGGTACGAACATTCGGGCCTACGGAGGACGGCCCCCCAGCGAGACCCACGACTACTGCTGGGGCGGCTGTCCGGGCGCGCTCGAGGAGGCGATCGAGGTTCTGCGGGTCTTCGATACGACCTGTGACGACAAGATTCCGCCGGTCCATATCGTCTTCGGCGAAGTCGACCGGCCGATCGACGCCAAGCCGGGGGAGAAGGTGGTGTTCATGGGTGACTGCGCCACCTACGACGGCGACATCGCCGGGCAGTCGGTGCAGATCCGCAGCCGGTACGTCGACCGCAGCGCCAAGAACCCGACCGAGGCGCGCCACGAGGACATCTTTCGCAAGATGCTCAAGGTCGGGGCGAACATGTGGTGGAACCGGAACAAAGATGTCCTGGTGGTGAAGGGCTGTCCGGTGAGCGTGGCTGAGCAAGTCCTGACCTTGGTCAATCTCGGCGGACTGAAGAACCCGTATCTCGACCCCCGGCTGAGCGTTGATTTCGTCAACTGCTATCTGTCTTCCCAGACGAAGACGGCCATCCGGCGAATGGCCGGCGAGCGCTACAATACCGTGGGCCCCTTCGACCGCGGCGAGGCCCGGCCCAAGGCGCTCACTTCCGGGCGATAGCCACCCGTCCCCGGGCGTCTAGCGGACCTGGGCTCGGCAGCAGCAAGACTCGAAAGCATCGGGATAGGTGAGGTCTCGCTCTTCCTTGTAGAACGTGATGCAAGACTCGGGTTCGGGGACCCGACAGGCCAACTGCACCTTGCGGGGCAACAAGCGGCCGTAGTCGTCGTATCGTCGGTACCGCCGCTGTCGGTAGGACTGGTAGCCGCGGCGCGGAACGTCTTCGGGGATGATGTACGTCAACACAGCTTGCACCTTCTCGCTGCATGCCGCCGGCCACACTTCGACCGGCAACGTCGCCGTCTTTCCCCCTGCGGTGAGGGTGACCGTGGTCCGGCCGATCTGCAGGCCCGACAGCTTGTCGTCGACGATGCGGGCGATGCGGCGGTCTTTCACCTTCCATCGGCGGTCGAACCCGAGCGCGGTCTGACCGCCGCCCATCAACCGGATCCGCAAACCGCGGTCTCGCCCGATCTTGACCACGCACGCGCCGTCGTCTCCGTCGGGGACGGTGGGGTCTTGCGCACAGGCCAGCTCGACGTCGTCGACCTTGGCCGCCGACACACGGACGGGGATGGTTTTGCTCAGCGTCCCGAGTACGGCGGTGACCGACGCCGGTCCCGCCGTTCGGGCCGCGAACACGCCCGGCGCGCGGCCCTCGAGGACCTTGGGTTCGGCGCTGGTCCACATCACCGGCGCTGCGCCCAAGATCTCGGCGCCGCGGCGGACGGTGGCCTTGAGCCGCAGCTGCTCGCCGACCCGCACGGTGCACGGGGTGGTCGGGCAGGTGACGTCCAACGCATCGGGGACCATAACGTCCACCGACTTCGACTGCGCCAGATCGGTTCCCGGAACGCTCCACCGCACCACCGCCGCCCCGTGGTGGACCGCCACCAGACGACCGTTTTCGACGCGGGCGTTCGCGGCCGGATCTACACGGACCTCGACCGCCACGTTGGGCAGATCGCGACCATCGGCGCTCAGCGCCGTGACCCGGGGCAGCAGGACAGGGATGTCCGACCACAGCTCAGCGGGAACGGCGCCTTCCATTCGGAGGGAATCGGCTCCGTTGCAGGCGGTCAAAACGACCACGACCAGCAGGCCCCCTCGCCGGATCCACCCGGCGTCCCCTAAACCCGGCATGACGGCGATGTACCACACCGCCCAGCCGGCGGGCACGTCGCCCCTCGGCTCGGACTCAAGAAAATCCGTCTCTTCGGGCGCTCGAAAGTCGATGTCGCGCCCGATCGTCCTTTAGGAATGGACGCCGGTCTGAAAACGTCATCCGCACGATGACTCGAGGTTTTCGGACCGGTGCCCTCGGCTTCCCCTGGCCCACACGCGACCCGTTCTTGTTCTGCGTCCACCACCTGGACCACTACCCGAAGGGCAACGCGGTGCTCGGACCCGACGCGTCTCTCGCCGGGCGGGATATCGGGATGGATTTCACGATCAAGGATGGCTGGCGCATGTACCACGGCGAGCGAGTGCCCGGCTTTCCCGCGCACCCGCACCGAGGGTTCGAGACGGTGACCATCGCTCGTCAGGGGCATATCGACCATTCCGACTCCCTGGGCGCGGCGGCTCGCTTTGGCCACGGAGACGTGCAGTGGATGACCGCAGGGCGGGGCATCGTGCACAGCGAGATGTTCCCGCTGCTGGATCCGTCGGGCCCCAATACGTGTGAGCTGTTCCAGATTTGGCTGAACCTGCCCAAGCGCGCCAAGATGGTGCCCCCGCACTTCTCGATGCTGTGGAGCCCTTTGATCCCCCGTCGGGTGATCAAAGGACCGGGGGCCGCCGAAAGCGAGGTGGTGATCGTGGCCGGGCGCTTCGGCGACGCCGCTGGTCCGCCGCCCCCGCCGGACTCATGGGCGTCGACCGAAGACAGTGACGTGGGGATCTGGACCATCCGGATGTCTCCGGACGCGGAGCTGACGCTGCCCTCGGCCGGGCCGCACACCCAGCGCAATCTGTACTTCTTCGCCGGGGATCGGCTCCTGGTCGACGGTCACTCCGTGACCGAGCACTGCTACCTCGAAATGGAGACGCCCCACGCTGTGCGCCTCAAGAACGGGGACACCGCCGCGGAGCTGTTGATGCTGCAGGGGCGTCCGATCGCGGAGCCGGTGGCCCACCACGGCCCGTTCGTCATGAACACCAGCGAAGAGCTGTACCAGGCGATGGTCGACTTTCAGCAGACCCAGTTCGGCGGCTGGCCGTGGTCGGACGGAGAGCCGGTGCACCCTCGGGACGCGGGACGGTTCGCCCGCCACGCGGACGGCAAAGAAGAAACGATGGCCGCGGACGAACGGTGAATCGGGGAGGCGGTACATGGTTGGCGTGAACGGTGGCCTTGCAGACAAGCGGGTGGTGTGCGTGGGCGGCGCGAGCGGGATGGGCTTCGGGGTCGCCGAAGTATCGCGCGCGGCGGGCGCGACCGTCGTCGTGACCAGTCGACGCGAAGACAAAGCGGTCACCGCCGCCGAGCGGCTGGGAGAGGGGGCGACCGGTCTCGCGCTCGATCTTGCGGATCCGTCGAGCATCGGGCGTTTCGCGACCGATGTCGGGTCGGTCGATCACCTCGTGGTGACCGCGGGTGCCGTCGGCCGCACCG
>JANQQN010000556.1 GCA_028289325.1 Myxococcota bacterium
ACGCGTACGCGAGTGGGTCGAACGAGGAGTGGCAGCCGGTGCACGCGCCGCGCTCGAGGCGCTCCGCTGACTTGGCCCGCTCGCTTGCCGTCTCCGGTAGATCCGTGATGTTGGTGTCGATCCCCGCCGCGGGGTCGGGCACGTCGCGGCACAGCAAGGACCGGAGCAAGAACAGCCCTCGGCTCACGAAAGCTGGACGATTCCCGTTGGCGTGGGCGGCCAGAATGCTGCCGTGGGTGAGAATACCTCGGCGCGAGGCAACCTCCGTAAGGTCGTATCGACGCCACCCATCGCCAGCGGACGAAATCCCATACCGGTCGGCGAGCTCGGGGGTCGCGAAAGTGTAGTTGACGCCGAGCAGGTCGACCAAGCCACCCTCGTCGCTCCACAAAACGCTTTGCACCAGGCGCTCCGTTTCCTCTCTCATCTGCGCCTTCACTTCGTCATCGAGGTCGCGGACCGCGCGCTCGAGCCGAGTAAGGTCCACCCAGTCGTCGAAGAAGGCCAGCGAAGCTTCCTGCGCCCGCGGGTCGGCGGCCAGCCGCCGAACGTGGCTCTCGATCTGCGCGGCGGTGGACAGGGTTCCGCTGGCGGCGGCCGCAACGAGCTGATCGTCCGGCGCCGCCCGCCACACCAGATAGGCCACGCGTCGAGCCAGCTCGTGAGGGGTCAAAGGCCGGATCGTCTGCCCCCGGCTGTCCTCGAGGTGGTACAGGAACTGAGGCGACTGGAGCATCGAGCGCAGGGTCAGGCGAGCGCCCATCTGAAACGTATCTTGCTCGGCCTCGACCACCCGGAAGATGGAACGATACGCTTCGACCTCGTCCGACCGCAGCGGCCGACGAAACACCTTGGCTCCGAGCCCCGCGATCAACGCTCGTTCGCATTCCGCCGTGAACACCGCGCAGTCGGCGTAAGTCGAGCTGAAGTCACCGAGCGCATCGGCGACCCGGTTCGATACCGCTGAAAAGACCTCGATATGTTGGATGTCCGTGCTTTGGGCGACCGCGGTCGTCGAAAACGGCGCCCGAATCTCGAAGGGCAGCGGCTCCGCCTCCGCGCTCACGTCGACGCCGAACAGGTCTTGCACGGTCCGGATGTACTCGGTTCGCGTGAGACGAGCGACGATGACCGGGGTCGGCTCGCTCGTCACGTCACCGCACGCAGCGTCGGCGGGGGAGGTCGGCCCCGTGGGCCCCGAAGGCCCGGGGCCCGGGCTCGACGGGTCGGCAGAATCGGCCTCCCCGATGCGCCCACTGCATCCCACCGTCGCGGCGACGAGCACAGTGAGCAATCCGCCTCGAGCGAGCGCGGCACACATGGTTGTGCTTTGCGACACGGCGCGCATGACGGACGAGCAGAGCAAGTATCGCGCCTCTCGGTTTGATAGCATCGGCGGGGCAAGGTGGGGCGTCGCTGCCCCCCCACCGGGGGTGTCGAGCCCCAGCGTGGTCTCCCTGATGTACCGGGCTCCGGGCGGTTGGCTTTGATTAGCGGCCAATGATCACTGCTCCTTTGAGGTGTAAGCCGGTGTCGGGCAAACTTAGACTCAACGGTGGCGGCATGTTGCCGGCAAGAAGCGCCCAGCTAGGCGGCGGCCACCTGAACCCGAATGTCCCAGTAACCATCCGACCCATCCGTGAAGTCGTTGTCGACGTCTTCCTGCACGTTGCCATCCTCGTCGATGGCGCGAAAGCGTAGCCGGTGGGTTCCCGGCGTCGCCTCCCACGAGAAGCGGAAAATCGTCCACACGCTCGGGTACGGGTACTGCCGACCCAACTGGGCCTGGATGGTCTGGGACAGCTCCGGGACCTGCGTCGACAGGTCGTCGAACGACTCCAGCTGAGCGGCGACGAAGGGGCCGTCATCGATCGAGACTTCGACCGAGCGAATCGGCGCGGCGCCGCTCAGCGCGTAACCAAACAGGTCGAAAGGACCGGGCTCCAAGGTGGCTTGAGCCAGAGGGTCGGTCACCTTGGTCGCCATCTGAATCGTGCCGTCGTCGAAGAATCCGAAGACCTCCTGGTAGCTGCCGAATACCTCATCGTTGTCGGTGGCCTCTATCCGATCCACCCACTTGAGGTTCTTGAAGCCGTAGCGGCCGGGCACCAGCAAGCGAACCGGACCGCCGTGGATGTGGGGAACGGTGTTGCCGTTGACCTGGAACGCGAGCAGCGGCGTGCGCTCCGGCTCGTCGGTCGGCACGAAGATATCCTCGCGGCGCAGATTGTTGGTGAATCCGTCTCGACCGTAGATCCGGAACCGCCGAACCGCGGCATCGACCCCCGCGGCGTCGAGGAACCGTCGAAGCGGGACCCCGCGCCACAGCGCGGTGCCGACGAGGCCAGGAATGCTGGTGCTGTCGATGATGCACCGGAGGGTGTTGAGCACCGTGTAGTCTTCACCAGCGACGATGGCGTCGTTGATGTCGGTGAACGTCAGGGTCGTCGGGTTACTCAGTTGGCCGCTCAGCTCGAGCTGCCAGGTATCCGGACCGAGCACTTCGACGTCGTCGTACCGCCAACCCTGCACGCTGCCTTCGGCGCCAAACTGCACGAAGTGGCTGGCGTCCGGCCGGTTCGCGCGGTTCGGGCTCGGGTCGATGGCGGTGATGAAGTCGAATCGTCCCCCTGGGAACTTGGGGACCACCGAGTTGCTCTCACAACCGAGCGGGCTCAGGTACACCCCAAGCGCGGCGCCGGAGGAGGCTTTGAGAAAGAATCGTCGTGAGGTCTTCATGTTCGTCGCACCTCAGCTGCTAGAGCCGATACGTCATCTCTAGGCCCACGAACAAGTCATTGGTTTTGGGCGTGTTTTGACCATCGACCGTCCAGTAGTGTTGAAACAGGATGCCGAGCGGTTGAAGCGTTTCGACGATGCCCATGACCCGAAATGGATAGATAGCGCCTCCTGCGCCTACCTTCACGTACCGCTGTCGCTCCGGAATCGGGTTTGCCGCGGTAAAGCCCACCGTAGGCTCGAGCAACGAATGCGCCCCGAACACCTTGGTGAAAGCGAGCAGGCCCCCGGACAAAGGCGTGATTCCCAGCTCGGCGAGATAGATGAGCTCATCGCTGAAGTTGGGCTGAGTGTCGGCAACGCAGTTGACGTCGCTGGTCAGGTTGCAATCGGTGGCCGTCGACAGGGCGAATGCGCCCGTGCGGATACGCAGACCGAGACCCGCCTGCGCGTACATGGGAAGCCATTCGAGGATACGAAATCCGTAGCCGAGCGAGGTCTTGACCTCGACGTCGATGTTTCCCGCCCCCACCGAGGGCGCCAGGTTGCGGGTGTATCCGGTGGGAAGGCTGACGCCCAATTCGACGGACCAAGCGACCGGGGAGCGGACGCCGTTCAGCTCGAACAAGCCGGCCCGTAGACCGAGGTAAAGATCGCCGAACGCCTGGGTATCGGTCAGGAAGGCTTGCTGCTCCACGAAAACGCGCTTGAAAGGAATCGTCGTGTTCAGCGTCAAGCCTTCGGCGACGCCGACCTGAAATTGAGTGTAGAAGCTCGCGTCCTCATAAGTATTGCGGTCACTTATGCCTTGAACGAAGTCAGCCTCATTCCTGTCGGGTAAAAACTGCGTGCGCCCTGCCACATAGCCGAAGCTGACCAGGGACCAGACTTCGCTTTCGGAGCGCGTCCATGCGCTCGAATTGAACGCGGAGGCCGTTTCAGGAACGCCAATGACTGTTGCCGCGAATATCCCTGCTGACCAGGGCATCCACCGCCGTTTAAGAGTTTCCATAAGTCACTAAACACATCACGGGCCGTTCGTTTCGAACGACGGGGGGGATGGTGGTCATAGAGATTCATGATGGCAACCGGATAACGCCATGAGTCGTTGAAGCCGATTCAGGTCAAAGATCGTGCCGAAATGCGTAGCATCCTGCGCCGTGTGCAGCCGTGCACCCGGGATTCGGTCAGCAAGCTCAGCGCCGTAAGCAAACGGGACGAACTCGTCGCGCGTGCCATTGACGAAATCGACAGGAAACCGAATGGACGTTACGTCGAAGCCCCATGCGCGGTGCAGCACTTTCGTGTCTTCAACCACGCCCGAGTATCCGTTCTTAGTCGCCTCGCGAAGTGTGCGCAGGAACAACGTCGGCAGCCGAGGGTCCGAACTCGGAAGCCATCGCGACATCAGCGGAGCCAACAACGCGACCACCGACGGCGGCGTTCGAGCCCCCGCGGCAATGAGACCGAAGTACGCGGTCAGCAAGCCCGGCTTAGGAACGGCCCATGCCGCAAGGCGATCGACCCAACCGATTTGAGCTCGCAGCGAATCGATCTCGAACGCGCCCGCACATGCAAGGGAGATGGCACAGTCGAGTCGGGTGGGCACCAACGCCGCCATCGCGAGAACGAAAGGCCCGCCGCCCGAGCCTCCGGCCACCGAGAACCGTTCGAAGCCAAGTTCGTCGGCAAGCGCGACGACATCGCCGGCATAGTCGAGCATCGACCACCCCGGCGCCGGTGCCGAGCCGCCGATGCCCGGCCGATCGGAGGCGATGATCCGGTAGCCGTGCTCGCGTCCGAACGCATCGAGCAAGATCGCTTCCCATCGACAGCTGGGAGAACCGTGAAACCAAAAGACGGGTCGACCGTCGGGCGCACCGCGCACGTCGTACGCGAGCTGACGGCCGGTGGGGGTCACGAAGAGGTGCGGCGAGACGTCGAGTCGGTCCGCCCAGTCGGGCGAAAGCACTATGGAGATCATCTGCGATGGCGTTTTGGGCACGAATCTCCTTTCGAGCCTAGGTCCCGACCATTCGGCGGCAAAGAACTGCGTGCACACCCGGTATAGAGCCGCTAGGGGGCCAAAGTGGTCCACCCAACGCCTCAAAGTCCCCCCGATTCTCGGCCGCTATCCGAGGCCGCACGCCTCGCCCGCGGCGTGATCGGCCTTCCCCGCGCCTATGCCTCGAGCTGGCGCTGGCCTCGGGGGCGCGGCGAAACCGTGCTCGTCGTGCCCGGCTTCGCGACCGGGGACGGCTCGACGGTGGCCATTCGAACGTTCTTGAGACGGCTCGGCTATCGTACGGAAGGCTGGTCGCTGGGCCGCAACAGGGGCGATGTTCCCAGGCTCACGCCGATGGTCGGGGACCGGATCGCCGAGCTGGCCCGAGCGTCCGGCGGCCCCATCAAGGTCGTAGGCTGGAGCCTGGGCGGCGTCCTCGCCCGGGAGGCGACCCGACTCCATCCTTCGCTCGTGGACCACATCGTAACCTTGGGCACGCCGGTGGTCGGAGGCCCCAAATACACGCTGGTGGCCGACGCGTACCGTCGACAAGGGGTCGACCTCGACGAGATCGAACGCACCGTTGCCGACCGAAACCGAACGCCATTACCGGTGCGGGTGACCGCGATCTACAGTCGCCTCGACGCCGTCGTCTCGTGGCAGGCGTGCTTCGACGACAATCCCGACAATGACGTCCGTTACGTCGAGGTGGAGACCGGCCACGCCGAGCTAGGGTTTTCTGGCCCTGTCTTTCGCGCGATCGCCGCCGCGCTGGCCGAGGCGCAGCGGCCAGTTCGTTGATGTCGACTATTGTCCCACATTTTATGGGAGATAATAAGCCACTTCTATGCGGGGTCCCTCGCGAGGGACGCTGAGGCCACTTTCGTTCGAAAAGAAGCGACCGCCGGCCACCGAAGATCGCGGGCGTCAGCGGAGCGGACTCCGGCTCGCGGTCGAAGGTCACCCGCAACCGCGCCGCGGACCGGTCGTCGGATCGATCGTCAGGCGTCGGTCCGCGGTCGAGTCGCTACCCACCACGCCCCCAGGGCCAAGCCGCACCAAACCGGCAACAGCAGCCCAGTGATTCGAAAGGTATCCTGCTCGAAGAACGGCAGGACTTTGAGAACCAGCCCCAGCGCCGACCAAGCCGCGCTGACCGCCAGCAGCCCGAACAATCCCCGGCGCGACCACACCGCGACCACGGGCGCCACCACCGCCCACGGCGCGAGGTTGAAGATGTTTTGATTGGCGTAGGCGATGCTGTGGTCCGTGAATCCCCACAGGAAGATGAGCAGGAGTCCGAAGAGCGACAGACCGAACGCGATCGCGGCCGCGAGGACCACAAACAGCCACCCGACGGCCCGAATCCTGCGGCCGACTCCTCCGATCGCGGCCAACAGGGCCCCGATGGCCAGGCCCACCATCGTCAGCAGCAGCACCCGCGAGGGCGGTTGTTCCGCCGCGTCGGGGCGAGTGCCGTCAAACCAGACTTCCTCACGCTCCACCAGCGGGACCCGCTGTCCGTCTTGCTCGACTTGGACCCGCCGCAACGCCTCTCGGAGCTTGAACGGCAGGAATGCTTCCGTCCAAACGTCGATCGGCTCGTCGACGTTGGCGAGGCCGAGGTCCAGCCCCAGGTAGTACTTCCAGTCGTCGTGAGTGTGGCGGAGCGAATGGTCGCGCAGGCTCATCGACGCGGGACCCTGGAACGCCGCCTTGAGCGCACCCGCGGTCACCTCGTCGAGCACGTCACGGACCCGGGTCGAGCAGTTATCGTAGTAGTAGTCGTAGCTGTAGTAGCGATTCTCGGGCTTCGCGTTGTCCTGCAGCCGACGGTACAACGACCGAGACTGCTCGGGGGTCAGCCGCAGCTTTTGCGCGTAGATGTCTCGGTTCGTTCGGCGGTAGTTGCGCTTGGTCCGGCCCAGGGTCGTGACCCCCATCCAGTATCGCATCCGGCCCTGGAGGAAATCGGCCACCAACGTGGGCGACGAACCATCGAACAAGCCGTAGTCGTACACGCGCTCGAACTTCACGGTGTCGTTCGCGGTGTCGACGGCGCGGACCAGGATCGCGTTGTGACCGAACTTGAGGAACACCGGCTGGCCGGGTCCGAAAGTGAGCATCCAAACGTCCAGCCGGACACCGGGGCTCTGGCTCCGAGCGGTGGTTGGGCCCAACAAGACCACCATCGCGCAACCGACAGTCAGGCACAGGCGGCGAACCGCCGTCCAGCGGGCGAACATGCGGGGGATGAAACCGATCGGGCGCCATCAAGCAAAGTGAAAAACGCCCGACCGTGACGGGGCTCGCTCAGGTCTGATCGTCGAGCTTGGCGTCGGCGGCGTTCTTGATCACCGACTGGATGCCGTTCTCCATCGCCGCATTCGATTTGTACATCTCGCTACGACCGATGATCTGACCGTTGCCGGCCTTGAGCACGAAGTACGGTTCTTTCTTCTTCGACTCTCGGCGCTCGAAGCGCTTCTCTTCGATACCGTTCTTTCGAACCGATTCAATGCCGTTTTCGGCGCCGGCTTTGGCCTCGTACATCTCGCTGGTGAGGATGACTTGGCCGTTGCCCGCCTTGAGGTTGAACATGAACTTTCCGTTGTTAGACTTCTTCAAATCGTACTTCGATGCCATCGTGGCCTCCCTGCATTCGGATCTAAGCAGATATTAAACGTTTCCGCGAGACTCTCACGAAGAGACTTTGGACGTCGACGGCGCCGTCACCGCATCGGCCAAATGCGATCGGGGCGGGTCGCCGGCGCTCGCGCGGTCCAGCAGCGATTGAAATGACGCCCGCAGATCGGCCACGAATCGGGCGATGTCCGGCAGGATCTCGCGGGTGGAGACCACGTTGAACGTCATCTCCCCGTTGTAGCTGGGCGTCGCGATGAACAGCCCCATGCCCGCGGTCAGCGGCGCCAAACCCATCGTTCGAATCGCTTTCGCGCCGTTCATGTACAAGGGGATCTGAGGTCCGGGCACGTTGGAGATGAACAGATTGCAGACGTGGGGCCGCAAGGCCGAGGACAGGACCAACCGACTCGCGAGAAGCTGGGTAGCCGCAGGGACATGTTGGGACAGGTCGGTCATCAATCGGGCGGACAGACCGGCCTTCGCTTCCTTGGTTCTTTGGGTGGTGTCCCGGATCGCGACCAGGCGCTCGACAGGGTCCGCGATGTTGGTATGCAGGGCAGCGGTCATGGCCGCGATGTGATTGCCCGGTGCTTCGGGATCGTCCGCCGTCCGCGCGTTGATCGGCACCCACGCCACCAGTGAATCCTTCGGTAGCTCGCGGTGCGCCTGCAGATAGGCCCGCAGACCGCCCCCGCAGATCGCCAGCACCACGTCGTTGATAGTGGCGTTGGGCACCAGTTTCTTGATTCGCTTGAGATCCGCGACCCGCACCGCGGTCGCGTCGAACATCTTGTGAGGCGACGTATCCGCGTTGAATCGGGTGTGCGGCACCCGGCTGCCGCCGCCGGACTCCAGCTTGCGCACGGCGCCGGTCGCCGCCCGCAGCAGCTGGGGGGCCGATCGGACCACGCCGCGCACGATCTGGGCCGGACTCCTGACGTTTCGGCTGATCGCCCGGGCCAGCAGCGCTCGTTTCGATATCGCCCCGTTCGGCGCCGGCTCCGTGCCGTCGAACGGAAGCGCGGGCGTGCCGAGGGCGTCGATGTCGTTGATGGCCCCGAAGAAGCGGATCGCGGAGCCGCCATCGATCGCCGCGTGGTGGATCTTGGTCGCGATCGCGTAGCAGTTCGGCGGCAAGCCGTCGATCCGATCGAGTCCTTCGATCACGAACATCTCCCACAGCGGCCGCTGCATGTTGAGAGGACGCGAGTGATAACGAGCGACGTGAATGCAAAACTGGCGCCAGTCCCCGGGTTCGGGAAGACGCCCGTGCAGCATGTGATACTCGACGTCGAAGTACTCGTCTTCGATCCAATAGGGATGGTCGATCTCGAATGGGAGTCGAACCAGCTTACGCCGGTAGATCTGCGACGTGTGCAGGCGAGACTTGACGTGGGCGATGATGTCCTTGAACCGGACCTGCCCCCGGGGAGAGGTCGACGGGTCGTAGATGGTCACTCCGGTGACGTGGGTCAGGTTGTTGCCCGTTTCGACGTAAAGAAACTGCGCATCTTGGGGACTGAGCTGCTGCACGGCGCCTCGTTATCCTTTCGTACCGCCAAGTCCGACCTTCGCCAACCACCCCTTGAGGTCCATGATGACTTCCTCCCGATTGATCTCGTTCAGCATCTCGTGGCGGCCGGTGGGATAGAGCTTGAGGTCTACGTTCCTGATGCCTGCGCCTTTGAGCGCTTCGAACAGCGCCTTGGGGCCCAAACCAGAGCGGCCGACGGGATCTTCGGCGCCCGCGAATACGTAGATGGGCACGTCTTTGTTGTGAAGGGCCAGGCGCTCCCTTCGAAACATTCGCGGCAATGCGTCGAGGATGTCGACCCACAGCTGGTTGGTCGGATCGAAGCCGCACTTTGGGTCTGCAACATACTTGTCGACCTCGGCCGGATCCTTGGACAGCCAGTCGGACCCGGTTCGATTGGGCCGAAACTGCCGGTTGTAGTCGTCGAACGACAACTTCACCATGACCTTGCTGCGCCCGCGACGCCCCCGCCGCCAGCGTTCCACTCGGGCGACGCCTTGGCCCAAGCGAGCGATCGGGGGCGGCGGGCCGGCCACGCCGGACAAGATCACCGCGGCCACCGACTCGGCGCCCGGCCGACTGACGTAGTCTTGGACCACGAACGAGCCCATGCTGTGGCCGAATACGACTCGCGGTAAACCAGGGTGCTCGGACCCCGCGTAGGCGACCATCTTGCCCAAGTCGGCGACGACGAGATCCCAGCCGCCATCGTCGGCAAAGAACCCCAAGCCATCTTCGTTGTCGACGGTCGCGCCGTGTCCGCGGTGATCGTAGGCATAGACGACCCAACCGTCAGCGGTCAGCGTTTCCGCCAGCGGCCGATACCGGCGCGCGTGCTCGGCCATCCCGTGAACCACGTGGAAAACGCCCCGGGGGGGACCCGCGTCCGGCATGAATCGGTATCCCTGACACGGTGAGCCTTCGATTTTGAATGTTTCTTCGATCATGAGCCGCTAGCCTCGCTGGGTAACGTCTTACCTCGGGAGGCCTCGCATGGATACTTTCAACCCTTCGTACCCGATTTCCGAGCGCGCGCGGGCGCTGCGGACCCAACTGCTCTCCTTCATGGACGAGCATTACTACCCCAACGAAGCGAAGCTTCTCGCTCAGGTCGACGACGGCGACCGTTGGCAGCCCCTGCCGTTGCTCGAAACGCTCAAAGAGCAAGCCAAGAAGGTCGGGTTGTGGAACCTATTTCTGCCCGAGAGTGACCTCGGCGCCGGACTGAGCAACCTCGACTACGCGCCGCTGTGCGAGATCATGGGCCGTTCGTTCTTCGCGGCCGAGGTGTTCAACTGCTCGGCGCCCGACACCGGGAACATGGAGGTCTTGGTCCGGTACGGAACCGAGGCTCAAAAAGAGCGCTGGCTTCAGCCGCTGCTGGACGGACAGATCCGCAGCGCGTTCGCCATGACCGAGCCCGAGGTCGCCTCCTCCGACGCCACCAACATCAAGACCCAGATCGTTGCCGACGGCGATGACTTCGTGATCAACGGCCGCAAGTGGTGGACGTCGGGCGCGATGGATCCTCGCTGCAAAGTCATGATCGTCATGGGCCGGACCCCGAACACGGGACCCAACGGCGAGCCCGGGCCTCGCCATCGTCAGCATTCGATGATCTTGTGCCCCATCGACGCCCCCGGCGTGAAGGTCCTCCGTCACCTGTCGGTCTTCGGTTACGACGACGCCCCGCACGGCCACGCGGAGGTCATCTTCGACAACGTTCGGGTCCCGAAGGAGAACATCCTTCTCGCCCCCGGGGCGGGCTTCGAGATCGCACAGGGTCGCCTCGGACCCGGTCGAATTCATCACTGCATGCGGCTGATCGGTGTCGCCGAGCGCTCGCTGGAGCTGATGATCAAGCGCCTGCAGCAGCGGGTTGCGTTCCGGCGGACGGTGGTGGACTACTCGATCTGGCGGGAACGCATTGCGGAGTCCCGCATTCTCATCGACCAGGCCCGGCTCCTCACTCTCGACGCCGCCTACAAAATGGACACCGTCGGCAACAAGGTCGCGAAGGCCGAGATCGCCATGATCAAGGTCGCGGCGCCGAACGCGGCCCAACAGGTCGTCGACTGGGCGATTCAAGCCCAC
>JANQQN010000564.1 GCA_028289325.1 Myxococcota bacterium
ACCGCGCCCCGCAACAGGTCCGTGCAGAAGCCCCGCTCGCCTTCATCGGCCGCCAACGTCCGATACGCTCCCACGAAACCGTCGATCATCGCCCGCTCGATCCGGTCGTCGTCACGAATGGACATGCGGAGCGTTCGATACAGGGAGCGGGCATGGCGCCGAACCAGGATCTCGAAGACCCACGGGTCACCGCGATGAACTCGAGCGACGACCTCCGCGTCGGTCACCGGCTCATCCGCGTCGAACCGATCGAGCTCACCGAACGCAGTCACGCCAATCATGAGTCTCACCTACCGCCCCGGAGGAACGCCGAGGACGCCCGGATCGTACGCCCGGGGCTCCCTGTACGTTACCCAGGCCGAGGTTCTGTCACCGGTAAGATCGGGCCAAGCGCGCGGATTAACCGATGTGGCCGCTAAAACCGCACTTCGTGCGCCTCGATACGGGCTCGCAGTTCAGGCGTCAGCTCGCGGTATGTCGACTCTCCGGGCAGCAATACGTACACCGGATGCTCCGCCTCGCTCGGCGCATAACCTTCCTGTTTGAGCGTGATCTTCTTGAGCTTGAAGGTCGCGGTCTCCTCTACCTGGTCGACGATTCGAAGGAACGCGGGGCGTGCGTAAGGCGGAAGGCCGCGGATGAAGTTATCAGCCAGCTTGTCGAGGGGCGACGGCTGATCGGCGGCAGGGACGACGGCGATCATTCCGATTCGGCCGTCACCGCCGGGCATTTCGACGCCGTAGGCCGCGGACATCGCGACCTCATCCAGTCGATTGGCGATCTCCTCCAGGTCGGCGGTAGCCACGTTCTCCCCCTTCCATCGAAACGTATCCCCGAGACGGTCGACGAACTCGAGGTGTCCGAAGCCCTGCCGCCGAACCAGATCCCCGGTGTTGAACCACGAATCCCCCGGTTCGACGACGTCGTGAAGGAGCTTCTTTTCGGTCTCTACGGCGTCGCTGTAGCCATTGAAGGGGGTCAGCGGAGTCACCTTTCCCAGCAGCAACCCAGCGGTCTTGGTGTCCTTCACGAGGATGACTTTGCCTTGCTCGTCTCGCGTGGGCAGACCAGTGGCGATATCCGCCTCGACGACGATATAGGGCGTGATGCTCAGCCCCACCGTATTGTCGAGGTTGAGGAGGTTCACGAAATACAGGTTGCTCTCGGCCCCGCCATAGATCTCGAACACCGAGTCGATGTCGTAGCGCTTCTTGAACGCCCGCCAGACGTCAGGCCGCAGACCGTTGCCAATGATCGTCCTTAGGGGGGAGTCCGCGTCATCCGCCCGTCCCGGGACGCGCATCAGGTACCGGCAGACTTCACCGACGTAACAGAACGTCGACGCGTTGAAGCGCCGAACGTCGTCGAGAAACTCGCTGGCGCTGAAGCGACGTCGGATGGCGATCGCTGACCCGCGAGCGAAGCACGCCGGCCAGCTCAGCGCGAGCGCGTTGGTGTGAAAGAACGGGAGCGGCACATACAGCGTGTCCTTGGCGGTCATCCCCAGGACGACGTGGCCGTTGAAGTACACGCTCGAGCACACTCGCTTGTGGGTGACTCGCGCCGCCTTCGGCTTGCCGCCGGTGGTGCCCGAAGTGAAGACGTACGCGAGAGTATCGCTCGGCTCGACCCGCTGCGTCTCGGCGAGGTTCTGCTCGGACTGGTCGCCGAGCTCCTCGACCAGGTCATGAACGCCGCCGGGGCACGGATGATTGGGGTTCGCGGACTCCCGGACCCACGCCACGCCAGCCGTCGGCGCGGGCGCGTCCGCGGTGACAAATCGAGGCCAGCACTCCGCCCCGACCAGGGTCACCGCGACCGGATGCATCTCGAGCTGAAAGCGAAGACCCTCGTCGACGAGCCGGGTGTTGATCATCGCGTTGATCGCTCCGACCTTGGCGACGCCCGAATAAATGTACAGAAGCTCGGGCCGCGGCTCGATCATCACGTTGACGACGTCGCCCTTCTTGACCCCTTTGGACTTCAGCCAGTGCGCGACCCGGTTGGCGCGGGTGTTGAACTCCGCGTAGGTGAGCAGTCCCTCATGAGACTTCACGGCGGGCCGGTGCGGGTACCGCTCTGCCGTCTCCTGCACCAATCGTCCCCAGTTCGGCGCCCGCCGGTCGATGCCCCGAAGCATGTACAGCCCCCACAAGATGCGGGGCAGACGCAGGACGACCCGGGTGAAAAACGCGCCGAGCAGGCGAATGACGTTGATTGGGTGGCTCACTCGATCAGCCTAAACGAAGCTCGGCACCCGTGCAGCGACCGACTTGGACCGGGGGCGAGTCCCCACGGGATCGGATCGATGAAATACGCCTCGGCGGCCAGGGGACCGCGCCATGCCGACTCCAGGGCCCGCTCCGCATGACGCTACCGCGCAATCCAGCCGGCGACGCCCGCGGCCGAGCAGCGGCGGACATCGCCAACCGACCGCTGGTCGGCCGAGTAGACCGTATACTCGCCGAGGGACGTCAACTCGTCCCCCCTTACGATGACGGTCCGACCTTGGTCCCTCACCTCGAGGGCCCTGAATCGCCGGCCCGCGCACGCCTGCGGCGAGGTGCACGCCCCGCCGATGTATCGATAGTCTATGGGGCCCCCGGTTCCGCGATCGCGCGACGACCAGGCGGACCCCGTCCAGGCGATCAGAGCTGGCCGATCGTCCGGCCCGGGAGGACCAGCGGTCTCAAAGAATCGGAGGCGATGGGCATCGGCGACGCCGTTTCGCACCTCGACGATCGCCCATCCGTACGGTTGACCTCGGCCCGACGGCGGTGGCAGGCGCCCGGTCATCGATGCCGTGATCACCTCGCCCCTGCTCGTCTCGATGGCGATCGACGAACGATCCATCCGCTCCGCCGGCCCGCTGAAGGCCCCACCGCCGCGCAGGCCCTCGACCTTGAGCGCAAAACGTTCGTCATCTTCGCAGTTCGACCAAAGAGCGGTCTCGGACGTCGATGATTCATCGGGGGTGTCCGGCCCCCGGCGTGCGTCTGAGTAGGATGCGCCGCAGGCGGTCAACACCATCGCCCCCAGCGCGCTCGCGGTGACCGTCGCCACGAAATCGCGCGCACATCGGGTCATGACAGGCACCTTGCACACCGGAGACCAACAACCGCCCAACGCTCATTGGGCCCCCAGCCGCGGTGCGCGCTTCGCACGCATCAAAGAACTGAGAAGCCAGCGCGCCAGATCTCCATCACTAGGGCATTCCCGCCACACGACGAAGCGACGTCGCCAAAGGGCTTCTTGAACCCGGCGCGAGCTGATAGACGACCTGCGTGCCGCGTGTTGGACCGATCCTGTTCGCGCTGTCGGTGATGGTCTCGGGGGCGCAAGCGGAGCCCGCACCGCTGGTGGCGGTCGATGGTCCGGGCCTGCTCAAGCACGTGCGCGACGGGGGCGCCCGGCTCACCGTGGTCAATGTGTGGGCCACGTGGTGCCGACCGTGCCTCGAGGAGTTTCCAGACTTCCTCGCCGTGGGCCGCGCGTATCGTGAAAAGGGCGTGCGGGTAGTGTTCGTCACCACCGACTTCGGCGACGACAAAGCGAAGGCGGTTCGTTTCCTCAAGGACCAGGGCGCGCCTTTGCCGAGCTTCATCAAGGCCGGCAAGGATGAAGCGTTCATCGAGTCCCTGAGCCCCACCTGGGTGGGCACCCTGCCGGCGACGTTCATCTTCGACGGCGCGGGCCGACGAGTGGCATTTTTTCAGGGGCGGCTCGAACGCGACGAGCTGCAAGATACGCTCGATAAGCTGCTGGCCTCGCCACGCTGATCTTCTAGGAGTTCAAGATGTCATCCAAAATTGTCTGCTGTGCTCTGCTGTTCGCCGTCTCCGTCGGCTGCAGCCCGTCCAAGTCCCCGGGCCCAAAGGCGCCCCCCACGTCGAACCCGGTGAGCGTCCCCGCCGCCGCGAAGTCGTCGAAGGTCAGCCTGCGCTCGTCGCCGCTGCCCATCGGCGAGCGGGTAGTGATGGGCGATACAGAGATGAGGAACGTCGACGGCACAATGACGACCATCGTCGGCGTGAAGGGGGCCAAGGGCACGCTGGTGGTGTTCACCTGCAATCACTGCCCCTACGCGAAGGCGTGGGAGTCCCGGCTCGCCAGGATCGGCAACGCGGCGCAGAAGATGGGCTTCGGCGTCATCGCCATCAATCCCAACGACCCGACTTCGTTCCCCACCGACGGGTTCGAGGCCATGCAGGCCCGAGCGAAAGAGGTCGGATTCGAGTTCCCATACGTCGTCGACGCCACCTCCGACGTCGCTCGCGCATTCGGCGCATCCAAGACGCCGGAGGTCTTCCTGTTCGATGCCGCCGACAAGCTCGTCTATTACGGAGCCGTCGACGACAACTATCAGGATGCGTCGAAGGTCGAACAGAACTACCTGGAGGACGCGCTGAAGGCCGTAACGGCGGGGACAACGATCAACAAGTCGGTCACCAAGGCCCTCGGCTGCTCCATCAAGTATCGCGCGCAGTCGTAGGCGTCAGCGGCCTCGCGTTCGCTTCAGTAGCCTCGCGACCGCGACAGGGTGGTCATGAAGCGAACACGTCTTCGGTGCGCTTGAACGATTTGATCTCGATGGCATTGCCCGAAGGGTCACGAAGGAACATCGTGCGCTGTTCACCCGGTTCGCCGACAAACCGGGTCGTCGGCGGCAACACGAAGTCGACCCCAGCCGCGGTCAATCGATCGGCGACCGCCTGCCACGTCGGTTCGTCGAGCACGACCCCGAGATGCGGCATCGGCACCCGGTGGTCGCCCACCCGCCCGGTGTCGCGCGTGGACCACGGCGTCCCGAGATGAAATGACAACTGGTGACCAAAGAAGTCGAAGTCGACCCACGTCTGCGCCCGTCGGCCCTCCGGACAGCCGAGGACGTCGCCGTAGAAGGCCCGGGTCTGCTCGAGGTCCGCGACGTGTAGCGCGAGGTGAAACGGACAGGGCATGGCCGCTGTGTGCGCCATCTTGCCCTCCCTGTCCACCCGCCGGACCGCGGGATGGGCCGCCGCGTCGCGCTTCGTTGACCGGCGCGCTCGCCCCGCCGCATACTTCGTGGGCCGGACCCGTCGAGCCGCGGCCATCGACACTCGCCGCAGCACCTCACGAAGGGTCTGGCCGGAGAGTTTGTGCTGAATCAATCGTCTATCGATGCGGTCGAGGCCACCCGCATCGACGACCATCTCGCCCGTCCGCTCTATCAAGGCTACAGCTACGCGCAACTGCCGCCGCTGGTCGAAGCCGTGCTGGCCGGGGGAACGACGACGTTGCCCGCGAAGGCCGTCGACCTGAGTCCGGCCCCGCGCCACGTCGTGCTGATCCTGGTGGATGGATTCGGGTGGTCGTACTTTCAGCGCTTCGCCGACGAGCTTCCGTTCCTGCGTCGGATCGTCAGCGATGGCATCGTCTCGAAGCTGACCGCACAGTTCCCGAGCACGACCTCCGCCCAGATCACGACTCTGCATACCGGGCTCCCTCTGGGCGAAAGCGGGATTCTCGAGTGGTTCTACTATGAGCCGATCTTGGGCGAGATCTTCTCGCCCTTGAAGTGCAAGACGTTGAACGCCGACGGTCTGTCTGCTGTCGACGCCGACCAACACCCGGTGTACCCATTCCCCACCCTCTACCAAGCGCTCGGGCGCCAGGGCGTGACGTCCCACTGTTACCAACTCGAACAATACGCCCGCTCGGCGTACTCGCTGGCCGTCACTCGGGGATCCAACATCGTCCCGTTTCGCACCTTGCCCGAAGCCACCGTGCATTTGGCGGAGCGCCTGCGCGGCGCCGACGGCCCCAGCTACCACTGCGTGTATTTCGATGTCATCGACGTCATCTCTCACCGACACGGGCCGGACTCCGCGTTCATCGCCGCGGAGATCCGCGCCCTGTTCGGCCTTTTGGAGACCGAAGTGCGCCGAGCCTTCTCTGGGACCGACGCCCTGGTGTTGGTCACCGCCGACCACGGACACATTCAGGTCGACCCCAGCCGGCCGGTGTTCGTGGACGACCGGGTGCCCGCCGTTACGCGGTGGCTGCAGGCCGACCCCTCCGGACGACCGCTGCTGCCGGGCGGCAGTCCTCGCGACATGTTCCTGTACGTCCACCCCAAACACGTCGACGAAGCCTACGAAGCGCTCAGCGACGGCCTCAGCGATTGCGCGACCGTCCACCGAACGGCGGATCTCGTCGACGGAGGTTACTTCGGAGACGTCACCGTCCGACTTCAAGAACGCCTATCAAGCCTGACGGTTCTCCCTCACCCGCATGAGATGGTGTGGTGGAGCGGCCAAGCCGAACGCAAGCTGGCCTTTCGAGGCCACCATGGGGGTCTGAGCCGCGACGAGCTGGAGATCCCCCTGCTCGCGTGGCGGCCTTAGCTGTCGTCGGGGCAGGCCGCACCGGCGTCGATCCACGCCCGAAACAGGGCCGCGGTGGTCGCTTGATTGCCGGGGGCGGCTTCGGGGTGGGGCGGCGGCGCCCAGCCGTAAGCGACCAGCGCATCTTCGGCCAGATGCTGGTGCACGGCCTCGAGATCGCGGTCGCCGTTTCGGCCTTTGTCCTTTAGCTGCGCGCAGATCTCCGCCGCGGACCGCCCCACCCAGGCCATCTCTTCGGGGGCCAGCAGCCATTTGGCGTTTCCGGGGACGTGAAGAAAGTTCTCCTGTCCGTGGCACGTCGTGCAGAACAGTCCCGGCGCGCCGAGACCGCCTTGGCCTCGAATCACGTACGGCTCGTGAAGGCGACCGTCGTCGCCCTGCAGAGGACGTTCGTCCTGCGGATGACAGTTGACGCACCGCGGATGGGTAAGGACCTTCGCCAGCTCGCTGAACAGCGCCTGCGCCCGTGCTCGGTCATCGGTGATACCGGCAAAAGCGGACGGACCCTCGAGGCCGCGGACCCCGATGATGGGCTCCGACGTGGCGCCATCGGCCTTCGGCGAGCGGTTGCAGCTCCACGCCGACATCGCCCCCGCGACGACCGCGATCGCGGCCGCGGATCGCCACCGCGGCCGCGACTCGAGCCCGTGCCTCATCGGCCGAGCCTCTGCACCGCGTCGTGCAGCGCGCGCCGGATCCGTACGTAAGTCGCGCATCGACACAGGTTGCCGTTCATACCCCGGTCGATATCTTCGTCGGACGGCTTGGGCAGCGAGCGCAGCAAGACCACCGCGGACATGACTTGACCGGCTTGGCAGTAGCCGCACTGCGGCACGTCGATCGCTTCCCAAGCCGCCCGCACCGCGTCGGCCTCGGGCCCTTGCAAGCCTTCGATCGTGGTGATCTGCTTGCCTTCGACGCTCTTTACCGGCGTCACACACGACCGCCGCGGTAAACCGTCGACGTGGACCGTGCACGCGCCGCACTGAGCGACCCCACAACCGTACTTCGTGCCGGTGAGGCCCAGCTCGTCGCGGAGCACCCACAGCAGCGGAGTGTCCGCGCTCGCCTGCACCGTCCGGCTCTTGTCGTTGATTCGCAGCTTGATGGTCATCGTGTCTCCTAGGTGGGTCGGTCCGACGGGCGGCGCCTGAGGCGATGTCCAGCCCCAAGAACAGGAAGTCGACGGATGCGTTGCCCCGTAGCGGCAAAGATCGCGTTCGCCAGCGCCGGCGCAGCCGGAGGCGTCGGCGGCTCGCCCACGCCCCCCGGCGGATGCTCGGAGGGCACGATGAATACCTCGAAGCGGCGGGGAGCCTCGTGGATCCGCATCAGCCGCCAGTCCGGGAAGTTGGCCTGCTCGACGATGCCGTTCTTCGCGGTGATCTGGCCGTACAAGGCGTTCGACAGGCCGTACAGAGTACCGCCCTCGACCTGGGCTTCGGTGTGTCGAGTGTTGACCACCGTCCCCGCGTCGATCGCCGACCATACGCCAGGAATCTGCAGGCGGCCGTCGTCGTCGACGACCACCTCGATCACCGAAGCGCAATAGGTCACGAACGAGCGATGGGCCGCGATGCCCAGGCCGTGGCCCTTCGGAAGCGCCCGGCCCCAACCCGCCATCTCCGCCGCCTTGTTGACGACGGCGGCCAGACGCCCGGTGTCGATGGGATACTTGTCCATCGGACTGCCATAGTTGTCGTACTTCGCGCCTTCCTTGTTCGGGTCGAACAGCCGGGGAGGACCGATGAGCTCGAGCAGGTAGTCCTTCGGGTCTCGACCGGCGGCCGCGGCGAGCTCGGCGGCAAAACTCTGCACCGCGAACGCGTGGTAGATGTTGGCGACCGACCGCAGCCATCCGATGCGAAGGTGGGCCGACGCGGGGCCCGACTCCAGCCGCATGTTAGGCACCGCAAACGGATTGTCCGACGCCCCTAGCCGAAGTTCGCCCCACGAAGGCATCGTTCGACCGGGAGCGAAAGTGGACGGGATGGGCGGGAACACCGTCCGATGGAGAAACGCCGTGCACCGACCGGACTCGTCGAGCCCGGCCTCCAAACGCTGGGCGCTGACGGTGTGGTAGTACCCGTGCTGCAGGTCGTCTTCCCGAGTCCAAGTCACCTTGACCGGCCGTCCCACGGCCTTGGCGATGAGCGCGGCCTCGACGAAGAAGTCGGGCTTGGACTTTCGACCGAACCCGCCGCCGAGCCACGTCACGTTGATCGTCACGTTGTCGACAGGAACGCCACACGCCTGCGAGACCGCTCTGCGGGCCGACTGGGGGGCTTGAATGCACCCCCAACACTCGACCTTGTCGCCGTCCCAGCGGGCGGTGGCCGACGGCGGCTCCATCGGCGACTGCGACAGGTGAGGCACGTAGTACTCCGCGGTCACCGTCCGCTTCGCGGCGGCCATCGCCTTATCGACGTCTCCTCGGTTGCGCCGCACTTCTCCCGGCTTTCGAACCGTATCAAACATCGCCTCCGCGAACGGGGCCGACGTGTAGTCGCCGTTCGGACCGGTCTTCCACTCGACGGACAGCGCCTTTCGGCCTTGGATCGCGGCCCAGGTGTTCTCGGCCACCACCGCGATCCCGCCCAGGGCTTTGAACACCGCGGGCGGGGTCAGCGCCGGCAGTTCGACGGTCTGCACGACCCCCGGCACGGCCATCGTCTTCGCCGCGTCGACCGCCCCCGGCACCCCGAACAGCTGCGGCGGCCGCGCGACCACCGCGTACAGCATGTCGGGCAGACGAACGTCGACCCCGTACGTTCCCTGTCCCCGGACGATCTGGGGGACGGTCAAGGACGGCGTGGGCCGACCGATGTACCGCCACTGGGATCGGGGCTTGAGTTTGACTTCGGAGAGCTTCGGCAGCGCGAGCTGGCTGGCCGCGGCGGCCAGCTCGCCGTAGCCCAGTCGCCGGCCCGTCGGCGAGTGGACAACCGCGTGGAGCTCGGCCCGGCACTCGCGCGCTTTCACTTTGAACCGCTGGGCCGCGGCCCGCTCCAGCATCAGCCGCATGGCCGCGCCCGTGGTTCGGAGCCGCTCGAGATTGTAACGAACGGAGCGGGAGCCGTCGGTGTTCTGGTCGCCGTACCGCGGATGGCCCTCGGCCTGGACGATGGAGATCCGGCTCCAGTCCGCGTCGAGCTCGTCGGCGATAATCTGCGCCATCGACGTCCAGACGTGTTGGCCCATCTCGGACCGATGACAGGTGATCTTGACGTCGCCGTTAGGCTCGATAGCAATGAACAGCGATGGGGTCGCGTCGGCGCCCGCCACGTTCGTCAGCCCCGCCGCGCTCGCGTCGGCGAGCGCCCGCCGGCTGAGCAGCGGCAGACCTACGACCAGGGCCCCCGCCGCCGCACCGACGAATCGACGGCGACTGAGCTCGAACGGCAGGCCCGCCGGCCCCCCTTCGGCGCGGGCGCTTTTGTGATCCATGGCGTCTTCCGGATCAAACACGCTCCATGCGTCGCAAGCCCGCGAAGGGGAAGCAACCCGACGCGACCTTTTTACAGTTGGGCGCGCAGCCGCCTTTCGCGGCGCCGGTCGGCGGCACCGAGCAGCGAGCAACAACGTCATCGACCCATGTGTGAACGCGGGTACAGGGCTAGCCATAGGCCCCGGACGAGGGTACTCACCGCCCCATGTGGAAGACGGGATTGACGGCGGCCTTGGCGCTCGGGGTGGCTTCGACGACCACCGCGCAGGCGTACGCCAACGACGGCAAGGTGGAGCTCAGCGGGCTTTTCTCGGCCGGACTCGAAGGCGGTGAGGTCATCACCCCACGGATCTCGGCCTTCGTGCCGATCTCGAGCGGATTCGCGCTATCGGGAGACATCGGTTTAGGCGTGATCACCGGCGGCGACGACGACGACGAAGACGGCGCCGACGTCCTGAACACGTACATCGCCGGCCACATCCTCGGTGATGCGGGCGTCGCCTCTTACCGATTCGGATTCGGGGTCGCGATCCCCTCCGCGCGCGACGGTGCGCCCGCCACCGCCGTCTCCTCCGCGCCTCGTGGCCTCACGGACCTGTGGATCTACTCCCCCGACACCTGGTCCCTGGTCGTGCCGGGGCGAGTGGAGATGGACGCGGGCATCGTCACCATCGCCGGCGACGGCGCCGTCGTGCTGTACATCCCCGAAGAGGGGTCGGCGGATTTCGGCTTTCAGGTGGCCGGTGAGGTGGCCGTCAGCCTGGGGATCATCGGCCTCGGGGCCCGGCTGCAGCTCGCGTCCGTGCCGACCGGCGACGGCGACCTGACCCAGGTGTCGCTGTATCCGTTCATCCAGGCGAAGTTCGTTGCCGTGTACGCTCGGCTCGGGTTGTATTACAACCTCGACGAACCGTTCGGGCCCAGCTTCGACGACGGCAACAGCCCGGCTGGCGTGGAGGCCGCGGTCGGCATTACCTGGTAGGTCACGTTATTGAGGGGCCTCTCTAGACATTGGACGACGGAGGTCTAGGCTACGCCCGAGCATGCACAAGATTTATGACGTCTCGGCCGGCGAGCCCCACCCTCTCGGCGCCACGGTGCACGAAACAGGGGTGAATTTCTCCCTCTTCAGCCGCAACGCAACGGGTGTCGAGCTCCTGTTGTTCAATCGCTACAACGCGGCCGAGCCGACCCAGGTCATCAAGCTCGAGCCCCACGTCCACCGAACGTTCAACTACTGGCACGTGTTCGTGCACGACGCTGCAGACGGCCTGGTCTATGCGTTTCGCGTCGACGGACCCTGGGCGCCCACGCAAGGCCATCGATTCAACCCCAACAAGGTTCTGTTGGATCCTTACGCCCGAGGCATCGTCTACGATGACTCGTACTCTCATGAGTCGGCGTGTCACGGAGGGCCGAACATCCCGACGTCGATGAAGAGCCTGGTCGTCGACCACTCGACCTTCGACTGGGAAGGCGTCGACCACCCTCGGATCGACCCCTCGGAACGGGTCATCTATGAGGTCCACGTCCGAGGGTTCACCAAGCACGAGTCCTCGGGCGCTCGAGATCCCGGAACGTTCGACGGGGTCATCGAAAAGATCCCGTACTTGCTCGAGCTCGGGGTGACGACGGTCGAGTTGCTCCCGGTATTTCAGTACGACGAGTTCGACAGCGCCTTCGTCCATCCCCAGACCGGTAAGCCCCTGACCAACTATTGGGGCTACAGCCCCGTCGGTTTCTTCGCCCCCCACCGTGGCTATTACACGGACGACTGGACGTCGATGCGGTACCTCACCGGCTTTCGCGACATGGTGAAGGCCTTTCACAAGGCGGGCATCGAGGTGTTCCTCGACGTGGTGTTCAATCACACCGCCGAGGGAGGCGCCGGGGGCCCGACCCTGAGCTTCCGCGGCATCGACAATAGCGTCTTCTACATCTCCGAACCCGGCGACCCGTCGCGCTACGCAAACTACTCGGGGACCGGCAACACCGTGAGCTGCAATCATCCGGTCGTGCGCCGGCTGATTCTGGACTGCCTTCGGTATTGGGTCGACGTCATGCAAGTGGACGGATTCCGGTTCGACCTCGCGTCCGTCCTGTCTCGAGACGAAGCCGGCCATCCGATGCGCAACCCTCCCTTGCCGTGGGAAATCGAGATGGATCCGGTGCTGAGCCGGACGCCGCTGATCGCGGAAGCGTGGGACGCCGCCGGGCTCTACCAGGTCGGGCAGTTCCCCGGCGAGCGGTGGTTCGAGTGGAACGGCGTGTATCGCGACCAGGTGCGCCAGTTCGTTCGCGGGGATTTCGGGTTCGCAGGCCAGGTGGCATCGAGAATGCTCGGCAGCCGCGACATCTACGAGCAGCGAGGCCAGCTCGCGTACCAGAGCATCAACTTCATTACCTGCCACGACGGGTTCACGCTGTACGACCTGGTCTCGTACAACGACAAGCACAACGCGGACAACGGCGAAGACAACCGCGACGGCACCACCGCCAACTATAGCTACAACCACGGCGTCGAGGGCCCCACGGACGATCCAGAAATAGAGCGAATCCGACGTCAACAGATGAAGAACTTCGTCGCGATCCTGCTCCTATCTCAAGGGACCCCAATGCTGCTGGGGGGCGACGAGTTCGGGCGAACCCAACGCGGGAACAACAACGCTTACGCGCAAGACAACGACATCAGCTGGTTCGACTGGAACCGAAAGAAGGCTTTCGAAGAGCTCCACCGGTTCACCCGGGCCATGATTCGCTTTCGCAAGGCCCATCCTGGCCTCCGTCGCGAGCGGTTTCTTCAGGCCTACGACGCGCCGTTCGAGCAGGATCGGGACGGATACACCCGCGTTCGCTGGCACGGGACCGCGCTCGATCAACCGGACTGGAGCCCGACCAGTCGAACCATCGCTTTCACCCTCACCCGCTCCGTCGACGACGTTGCGATCCATGTCATGATCAACATGCATCACGAAGCGCTCGAGTTCCGGATACCGGGCGCGGGGCCTGGCTACGAGTGGCGAAAGGCGATCGACACCGCGATGCCGTCTCCCGACGACATCCACGAGGAACCGTGGCGAAAGGTCAATCGTCCCGCCGTCAACGTCCACGACCGCAGCGTCGTGGTGTTGGTGGAGCACGGCGCGTAGACCATCCGCCGGAGTCGCGAACACCGAGCCCGAATGTACGAAAGACTACGGTTTATGAGACTCCGGCCGCGGTGGGATCGACCAGCCGCCCATCGCGGCCACCGTCTCCGCCAGCCCCTGGGCGGAGACCTCTTGCGGCGGGATCGGCGTTCCGATGGTGATCGAGACCCGAGCCCGAAACCGCTGGAACGGCTTGGACAGGGGCTTGCCCCAAAAGTAACTGAAGAAGCTCCCCCACATACCTTGGAGCGCCATCGGAACCACGGACACCGGCGTGCGACGAATGATCTTTTCGACACCGGGGCGAAAAGGATTGAGTCCGCCGTCGCGAGACACCATGCCCTCGGGAAAGATGCACACCACACCGCCTTCTTCGAGCTCGGCCGCGACCTCATCGAACGCCCGGTCCATGATCTTGGGGTCGTCGGCCCTCGGCGCGATCGGAATGACCTTGGCGTCTCTAAACAGCCAGCCCACGAACGGAAGCTTCATGAAGGTGTAGAACATCAGGAAACGCGGCGGACGTTTACAAGCACTCGCGACGAACATGAAGTCGACATAGGTCGGGTGATTGCACACGAGGACGACCGGGCCCTCTTTCGGGATGTTCTCCGTCCCCGTCACTTTGACCCGATACATGAGGTTGGTGACCACCCACAGCATGAACCGCCACATGAAGGTCGGCAGGAGATGATAGATGTAGAACGCGACGGCGACGTTCATGATCGCCAAGAGCGCGTAGATCCACGGCACCGGCGCCTTTTGGGCCAGGAGCACGGTGATGAGACCACCAGCGGCGAGCATGAATACCGAGTTGATGAGGTTGCTGCCCGCGATGACCCGCGACCGGGTATCGGCGGGGCTGTTGCGCTGAATGAGCGTGTACAAGGGAACGGTAAAGAACCCTCCGCACATCGCGACCAATAGCAGATCGATCGAAATGCGCCAGCCGGTGAACGTGGACAGGAATCCCACGACGGAAAACGAGGCGTCGCCAGCCCGCATCCACGCCGGGTTCCCGACGAGGAACAGATCGAGCATGAAGAGGCTCATCCCGATGGAGCCCAAGGGAACGAGACCGAGCTCCAGGCGGTCCCGACTCAACCGATCGCACAGCAGCGAGCCAACCCCGATGCCCACGCAGAACAGGCCGGTCAGATAGTTGAGACCGTAAGGATTGGTCCCGAAGATCGTCGACGAGTACGCACCGATCATCGCGAGCATTCCCGTTCCCACGAACCAGAACCACGAGATCCCCATGATGCTCAAGAAGACCGTCTCGTTGACCCGCGTGATTCGGAACAGCTCGACGTTGGGCGTGACCGGATTGAGGCTGATGCGGAGGTTGGGCGAAGCGGCGGGTCGGCGCAAAATGAACAGCGCTACGATGGCGCCCAAGACCGCGATGCCCATCACCGCCACGCCCACCGCGACCGGCCCATTGTCTTTTCCGTACAATCCGATCAGCGTGCCGCCGGCGATCGTCCCCAGCAACACGGACAAAAAGGTCCCCATCTCGATGAGCGCGTTACCCGCGACGAGCTCGTCTTCCTCGAGGACCTCGGGCAAGAAGCTGTACTTCGCCGGCGCGAAGAACGTCGATTGAAGCCCGGTCAGGAAGATGACCACCAGCAGCAGCTCCATGTTGCGGGTCATGAGACCGAACAGGCCGACACTCATGATCCCGACCTCGGCCAGCTTCACCCATCGCACCACCGTCGCTTTCGGCGTCCGGTCGGTGACCTGACCGGCCGTGGCCGAGAACAATACGAAGGGCAAGATGATGATGACCGTGCTCGCGGCGACCAGCGGCCCCGGGGGAAGGCCCAGCACCTCCAGCTGAGCCAGCACCACGTACGAAACGATGCCCTGCTTCAGGACGTTGTCGTTGAACGCGGTCAGAAAAGACGTCCAGAAGAACGGCCAGAACCGACGTTGCCCCATCAGCTGAGATTGGCTCGCCATGGTAATCGCGCGACGTATACCACGGTCCTGCGCCGCGCGCGGACCACGGTTTGCGCGGCCCACGGTTGTCGGAGACAATCGCGGCACCGCTACCCCCGGAGGACTGCCATGAGTCACAAGATCACTCGCCGAGACTTCCTCAACGGAACCCAGATCGCCATCGGCGCATCGATCGCGGGATCGATCGGCTGCCGTCGTCAAGCCGAAGCCCTGGTGACCCGCGACGACTTCTCGCTCGGCGCCGACTACTATCCGCCCTCGAAGACCGGCCTTAGAGGCTCCCACGACGGGTCTTGGGAGGCCTTTCACCGCCGGGTGGCCGGAGAGTCGTGGCCGACCCCTCGCCCCCAAGAGAGCTATGACCTCGTGGTCGTCGGGGGCGGTATCAGCGGTCTCGCATCCGCGTACTTCTACAAGAAGACTCGACCGAAAGCCCGCGTTCTCATCCTCGACAACCACGACGACTTCGGTGGCCACGCGAAGCGCAACGAGTTCAAGGTCGGCGACCAGATCCGAATCGGGTACGGCGGCACCGAGTCTATCGACACGCCCTCCGCGTATCCGCAGGTCGCCAAAGACCTCCTCGTCGATATCGGCGTCGACGTCAAAAAGTTCTATGACGCCTTCGACCAAGACCTCTACCCAAAGAAGCTCGGGCTGAGTAAAGGCATCCTCTTCGACAAGAAGACCTTCGGCCAACGTAAGCTTGCCGTCGGCTACAACAAAGTCCCGTGGCCCGAATTCGCGGCCCAGACTCCGCTCAACGATCGGGCGAAGCGCGATCTCGTCCGGATCTGGACGGAAAAGAAAGACTACTTGCCCGGCCTCACTCGAACCGAGAAACTGAATCTCCTCCGTCGCGTCAGCTACGAGACGTTTCTTCGCGACCATGCGAAAGTCGATCCTCAGCTCATCGAGGTCTACCGGCGGTGGGGAATGAGCTTTTGGTGTGTGGGGATCGATGAGATCCCCGCCACCTTGGTGCAGTCCTACGACGGCGGCATGCCTGGTCTGACCCACACCGTGCCGCGTGAAGGCCATCGGGGCAACGAGCCGTACATCTTTCACTTCCCGGACGGCAACGCCTCCGTCGCGCGGCTGATCGTCCGCCACCTCATCCCGGACGCCGTGCCCGGAACCACCATGGAAGACGTCGTGACGGCCAGGGTCGATTACCGACGCCTAGACCGACCGGGGCAACAGGTCAGGATTCGCTTGAATAGCACCGCCGTCAACGCCGTCCATTCCGCCGACGGCCGTCATGTCGACATCACCTTTGCTCACGGAAAAAACGCCCACACCGTTCGCGCCGACCGTTGCATCATGGCGTGTTACAACATGGCCATTCCGTACATCTGCCCCGATCTTCCACGACAACAAAGAGCGGCGTTGGCCAAAGGAATCAAAGTCCCGATCACCTACACGAAGGTCTTGGTCGAGAACTGGCGAGCCATGGCCGCCCTCGGCTTGGACTTCGTGTACTACACCAACGACTTTCACAAACAAGTAGAGCTCGACTATCCGGTTTCCCTCGGCCAATACCGTCGCTCCCAGACCCCCGACGATCCGATGATCCTCCACATGTGCTACGTGCCGTTCTTCCCTGACGTTCAGGGGCCTGCGCAGTGGCAACGAGGGCGCGAGCGCCTGTTGACCACGCCGTTCTCGACGTTCGAACACCACGTGAAAGACCAGCTCGACCAGGCCCTGGCCAGGGGCGGTTTCGATGCCGATCGCGATATCCGTGCGATCACCGTCAACCGTTGGCCGCACGGGTACGCTTACAACCCGATCTTCACCTGGGAACCGGAGTACGCCCGTGAGGAAGACAAGCCGTGGGTCATCGGGCGTCGGCCCTTCGGCCGGATCGCGATCGCCAATTCGGACGCCGGGGCCAAGTCGAACACCGCGTGCGCGATCGAACAGGGCTATCGCGCCGTGCAAGAAAGCCTTCGAGCCTGACCCGCGGCGAGCACCGCACCGGTTGCCGGCGGCGTCGACCGGTCACAGATCGATCGGTTCACCGTAGATGAAGTCGTCGCCGCCGCGAGTGACCGCGACCCAGAGCATCGTTCGCTCCCGTACGTTCTCGGACAGCTGAGACCATCGGCGCTCGATGGCCGCGGCTGCGGGCATCGATTCTGCGAGGACGAACAGCAACGACTTCGTCCATTGATCGGTGACGTCGACGTTGGCGCCACTCGCGTCTAAGGCCGCCAGCTGTCTCTTCAAGATCGCCGCCGCCGCCGCCGTCGAATGGGCCTCATCGGCGGGAAAGTCATACGCGCGCGCGACCGAGACGCCGACCTTCTCGCCGGCGATGCTGGCCAGAAAGTCCACCGTCGGGCCCTCCTGGTCTCGAACGCTGAGCATCGAGCTCGTCTTCAACAGGGTGGCCTGGGTGCAGCGAGCCAGGACGTCGAAGGACAATGCTTCCCCGTAGACCGCCCCACCTCGCGTCATCTCGGTAAACAGGGTGAGGGCACCGGGAGCCAACCGATCGAGGTCGTCGACCGCGACCCGCCCCGGAAGATCGAGCACCTGAATCCGTTCCACCGGGACCGAACCCGACACCGCGTCGGGGCTCAAAGCGCCACAGTCCCCGAAGATCCGGCCCAGCTTTTCTGCGGGCTCGCTGAACGCGGTGGCGGGGTCGAGTACAGGCTCGATCGCCGACAGCGGATCGGTCGTCTCGACGGAGATCGACTCGACTCGAATCGAAGCGCGGACATCCTCTCTCGCGTAGAAGCCAGCTGCGCCTACGACGAGGGCAACGCCCAGCGCGCGCCGGGCGGTGGTGATGAGCGTACCCATGGCGTATGAAAATAAGACGTATGAGACTCGCCACCGCTTCGTCTGTGACCGCCGCACACAGACAGGGTGAGGCCTGTCGTGCGTTACATGCATCGATATGGGGGCCCCGATTCGCATGGCGGTTGATCAGAAGTGTTCAGCCACCGGGGCCGTGTGACGCTCACCGCATGTGATCCCGTCGACGGTGTCTCCGATCCGCGTCGCTGAGCCGTATGGAAACGTCCGCGCTGAACACTTCGATCACTTTGGAGACGATCACATTTTGGCCGGACGTTGGCGGGCGGTGGGTGATCGCCCATAGTCTCGCGCCGGGAGGAGCTCCAGATGCGAGATTCAGCGTATTCAACCGTACTTATCCTCAGTGTCACGTTCGGCAGCGTCGGCTGCACCGCGGTCACCACCGTCGTTCACCAGCCCGAACAGCACGTCGCCCGCCAGGACGGCACCTCGGTGACTCAAGACGATGTCAAACGAGCGGTCATCCGCGCCCTCGCCCGTCGCGCGTGGACGGTCGAAGAGACCACCGACGACGCCGTGGTGGCCTCGGTCTCGGCCGGCGGTCACTCCGCGACGGTCAAGGTCGCCATCGGCCCTGGGACGTACACGATCAATCACCTCAAGAGCAGCGAAGGTCTTCGGTACGACGGCACGGAGATCCACCATCGCTACAACCACTGGGTCCGGCGTCTCGACTCGACGATCATGAACGAGCTGGGCGGTATCATGAAGGTCGCGGCCCCCGGCGACGGCGTCGCCCCATCCACCCGACCCAGCGCTGACGACCTCAAATAGGGCGGCCGACGTCGCCGAGTCGGTCCGGCCGGCACCCGCTCGCTCAGCATCACCGCGCCTGCGTAACCAAGCGCCCGGCGGCTATCTCCAGTGGCTCGGCCCGCGGGCGAACAACCACGGAACCGGCCCCAAGGCCGCGACCAACGCCCCCGCGAGCCCCGCTGCCGCCACCACCGCGAAGTCGTACAGGCCCGGCAGCGACGTCCCCGCGAAGCCCGCCAGGGCGAGGATGGTGGTCAACGTCGTGGACACCATCGCCGGCGCACATCCCTCGAGCGGATGTTCGTCGCGGACCCGAAGTCGGTGCAGGACATGTATGCTGTCGTCGACGCCGACCCCGGCGATCAGGCACCAACCAGGGAGCGTCAGCGGACTGATCGCGAGACCGGCGATCACCGACGCGGTCACCGCCGCCGCAAAGCCCACCGCAACCGGCACCAGGCACAGCACGGCCCCCCACAGGGATCGAAACTGCACCAGGAGAATGAGGACGACCCAGCCCAAGCTCGCGCCCAACGCCAGCACCAATCGGGTCCCCGACGGTACCTTGCGGTCGGGCGCGATGCGCTGGATCACTTCGCGCGGCACCCCGATCCTTTGCGCCCGCTCGAAGAAGCCGGCGAACGGCGGTGTCCCCCACGGCTGAGGCCGAACGTGGATTCTCGCCACCAGCTGCACCCCATCGGGGGATGATCGAAGATACCGGTCCGCTGGCGGTCGAGGGCACGCCGCACCTCGCAGCGCATACAGGCCCCCTCGAAGCGACTGTAGCCGCGCCCCGGCGGCAGATGTGGACAACGCCGACCATACCGTCGCGGTATCGGGATTAAGCAACGAGGACCCCTTCAGTCGCGCCTGAAGGGCGTCCCAAGCGCCGGGATCCGGACGCCACTGAGTGTAGGCGTCGATGAACGCGATCCCGAGCGGTCCGGCCCACGGGGTCAGGGCCACCAGCGCCGCCCGCTCGTTACGCTCCGCTTCTTCCAGGGTCCGCCCCGTGGACACCAGGGGCTGGGAGGTCAGCGAAGCACCGATCTCCACCGAAAGCCGGTGTAGCCGCAGCAGACTCGATTCCTTGCGCAGAAGGTCCAACTCCGCCGCCGAGGCCCATTGAATATATGGCGCGGACACCAGCGCCGCGAACAACGCGACCACCGCGACCCGATTCAGGAGCCGATGGCGATGGTGCATCGCCAGTTCGCGCAACAAGCGCAAGCGCCCGAGCTCGAGCGTGAGAAGCGAGGGCAACAGGGTGTGGGTGTACAGAACCACGAACGCCAGCCCGACGATGAACACCGTCGCGAGCTGGTGGAGCACCGCGATCGGGCTGAGGTACAGACCCGCGAAAGCGCCGGCGGTGGTGAGGGCCGAGCATCGGATCGGCACCGTCGTCCGCTGCCGCGCTTCGATGAGGCAACGCGCCGGCGAAGCACCGCGGCGCTGCGCGGCCTCGCGTTCAAAGATCACGTGCAGCGCGTAGTCGATGCCCAATCCCACGAGCACGACCCCCGACGCCCAGGCCACGGGACTGAACCGTGAACCGAAGACCCCGAGGAGCCCGGCCGTGCTGACCATGGCCAGGAGCGTGGGCGCGAGAACGAGCAGCGGTGCCCGGGCATTGCCCAACATCAAGGCGAGCCCGACCAATACGAGTCCTATCCCCAATAATCCGGCCCGCCGAAGATCGGCGACGAGGCGTCGCTGAAGGGCGTGCTCGGCGGCGAGTTGCCCCCAAACCTCAGCCGAGGTGATCGGGGAGGGCAAAGCGCGCAGCACCGCATTCATCGCGTCGACGTCGGGAGCGCCGACCACGAAGCCAACGATCCCTCGTCGCCCGAACCGCACCAGACCCCCGTCGACCCGCAGCTTCGGCGGCGCGCGAGGTATCACCGGCCCCACTGCGGCCAGGAGGGCAGCCAGCGCATTGCGCTCGCTCTCACCGGCCTTGTCGAGGATCCGAGGAACCGCGTCCTCGACCCGCTCGATGACCTCTCGTCGAACGACGGTCGCCGGCAGATCCAGCGGGACGTCGCTGGGGGCGGAGATGGTGACGGAGACGACGCCGGCCAGTTGGCTCAGCCGTCGCTCGACCTCAGACAGGGCAGACCGGACCCGACCATCGTCGGCGTCGGGCTCGACCCTGACCACGAGAACCTGCGTCTGTCGATGCCACGTCGCGGAGTCCCGATCCGCGAAGACCTGAAGCTCGAGGGTCG
>JANQQN010000571.1 GCA_028289325.1 Myxococcota bacterium
AGCCCCCATACCGTGGGCTGCACCGCGTGCCCTCGCTGGGGCCGGGCCAGGTTGCGCCCTCGCCGAACGACGTGGCGCAGGTGGGGATCGAGCGCGACCTCCCACTCGACCGGGATGACCCGGCGCCCGAGCCCGCCTCCGTTGAGCGGGTCGGGCGCGAGGCGGGTCCACAGGACCACCGAGCGAGCGGTGGGGTCCCCGGACGCGACGCCGAGCGTGAACAGCGAGCCGACGGTGGCGTCGGCCCGTCGGGAGGTGATGATCGCGGGCGCCGCCGCGAAAGCAGCCGCGCCTTTGAGAAAGCGCCGCCGAGAAGCGGAGTGATCGTAGAAGCTCATGGCGCGCCCCACACTGCGGGCATCGTGTTCCAATCGGGTGAACATCCGCCGAGGCCTTCGTGGCGAGGGAGAGCGCTTCGAATCCCCCGCTTCGATTCGATTGAACGCCTTTGCGCTGGACCTCGCGGTGAGCCGGGGCCACCGGGCATTTGACCGGCGAGTCCGGCTTGCGCTTTGGTCCATTCAGTGAATTTGCCGACCATCCTCGGCGCCGCCGGTGTGGCGTTGTTCGTCTGGGTGGGGTTGGGCCTCGGGGAGCCCCCGATCGCCCTGCTCGCGGGGGTGGTGGCGATGGTCGGTTGGGGCTACTGGCGGCTGGCCGGGGGCGGCCGACGGCGTTGGCTCGTCCTCACCCCGACCCAGCTCGACGAGCTGACCGGCGAGGCATTCGAGCAGTGGTTGACCGCGGTGCTGCAGGAGGCAGGGTTCGCCGTCGCGGTGACGCCGAAGAGCAAAGACTTCGGGGTCGATGTCGTCGCGCAATACCGCGGCCAGCGCATCGGCATTCAAGCCAAGAAGCGAAAAGGGAAGAACGTCGGAAACGCCGCGGTGCAGGAGGTCAATGCGGGCTGCGACTACCACGACTGCCCGTTGGCCGCGGTGGTCACGCAATCGCGCTTCACCGCCTCCGCGCGGGCTCAGGCCGATCGGCTGGCTCGGCCTTGCCTGCTGATCGGTCGCGACGAACTGCGCGAACTGCCGAAGCTGCTCAAGCAGCTCGCCGAAGCGGACCGCTGACCGCGGCCCCCGCCCCCATCGATCCGGGCCCGGCGCCCGTATCTACCGCGCTTCGCCGTCGACCGCGAGCCAGGCCTTCATCGCGGGAACGACCCGTCGTGACCACTTCGGCGTCATCCGGACGGCCACGAACGCCGACCACAGGCCATCGATGAACGTTCCTAGCCGCTCGCTGGTGGCCATCCGGGCGAGGACCTCGTCTTCGGGGTCGGCCTCTTCGGATTCGGCCTCCGTCTTCGGCGCCAGCGCTCCTCGCACGTCGAGGTGCTCCGCGTCGACGGTGAGCTCGTAGACCTGCTCGTTCCACTCGAGACGCAGGCGGGCCGAATGCACGATCAACCCCCGGTCGATCGCGAAGCGAACGACCTCCGAATACGCGGACAGGTGTCCTTTGACCGCCAGCTCGGTCGCTTCGCCGGCCAGGCCACGAAGGATCACGCGGCCGGTGACCAACACCGTCACCCCGTGGCCATCGACCGTGCACAGCGGTGCGCCGTCGTTCGACGCCCACAGGATCCAGGTCAGAAACTCTCGACCGAGGTAGGCTCGATTGCGGTGCAGGCTCTCCAGCGCCGCCGCTTGATCGCGGTCTTCGGGCGCCGCCGCCTCGTCGACCGGCGCCCCGTCGACGCCGACCTCGCCGCGGAGCATCCGCGCCTCGGGGTCACGCCGACCCATCGGCGGCTCCCTCGACCAGACCGAACAGGGCTGCGGTGGGGGCGAGAACGTCGGGATCGACCCCCGCCCGGTCCGCGAGCGCGCCCGGCGATCGGGGGCGCAAGGTCATCGCGAACGTCTCCTCCACCGCGACGTGGACCTCATCGACGATCTTGCGGGCGGGCGACCAGACGAGGACCTCACCGCGGTCCTGGTCCCAGGAGACGTCGACCGTCTGCGTACTGACGAAGGCCCGTTTTCGCAGCCGCTTGATGATCAGCTCCTTTTGCTCGGCCTTTTCGGCTCGTTTGGGCGGCCGACTCTGGCGGGCCGAGAAATCGCGAGCCCAGGCTTCGAGCTCCCGACGAACCATCGAGGCCGGCACCCTCCGCACGTCGATCCGGTACGCGACCATGAGGTAGGCGCCGAACAGGAACCGGCTCGGAGCGAGCTCGGTCCGGTCGTGGTCGTGCAGCTCGACCCATCCCATCGCGCGTTCCTGCTCCCCGAGCTTGTCCAGGGGCTCGAAGGCCCGCGCCCGCAGGTCCTTCGCGAGCGACCGCCGAAGATCCTTGGGCCGCTTCTTCGGCTCGGCGGTGAACCGAGCAAAGGTGAGAGCTCCTTGCAGGATAGGCATGCCAGCGGCAACGTCGCGGGACGCGAGGTCGCGGTCAAGGCGCTACTCGGCGATCGTAACCCCGCCGTCGACGACGACCGTCTGCCCGGTCATGAAGGCCCCCGCGCGGGAGGCGAGAAACACCGCCACCCCGCCGATGTCGTCCGGCTCACCGATTCGGCGCAAGGGTGCTTTCGCTTCCACTACCTTCAGGACCTGAGGATTTTCCCACAGGGCGCGCGCAAAGTCCGTTCGGACCAGCCCCGGCGCGATCGAGTTGATGCGAATGTTCTTCGGGCTCCACTCGACGGCCAGATTTCGCACCAGCTGGAGGTCGGCCGCCTTGGAGATGCAGTAGCCCCCGATGCTCGTCGACCCCAGCAGGCCGCCGATCGAAGATACGATGATGATCGCGCCGTCTTCGCGCTCGGCCATCTGCGGCAAGACCATGTTGCATAGCCAGTGGTTGGCCAAGATGTTGTTGCGAAGGATCTTCTCGAACGCTTCGTCGGGCATATCGATCGACGGGCCGTAGTACGGATTCGACGCCGCGTTGCAGACCAGGATGTCGATCTGCCCCCAGCGGGCCATGGTCTGGTCGACCAGCGCCTGCAGGTTCTCTTTCGACGAGATATTGGCGGGGATGGCCACCGCTTCGTGGCCCTCGTCTCGAATCCCCTGCGCGACGGCCTCACAGGCCTCGCTCTTGCGGCTCGAGATGACGACCCTGGCCCCGTGCCGAGCCATCTGCTCCGCGATCGACCGCCCGATGCCTTTGCTGGATCCGGTGATGACCGCGACCTTCCCGCTGAGATCAAACATGTTCTTCGTCCACCTTTCGGGCCCGCCCTGGTCGGGGCCTTCGAAACCCATTACCACGGGCGCCGGTCCCCACTTTTGCCTCGGCGCGCATCTCGCGCGGGCCCAGATGAACGCGGTGCTCACCCACCTCTCGCGGCGGGTGGCCCAGGTCACCCTGGCCGGTTCACCGGTCGAACCCACATCTCGCCCGCCGTCCATGCCTCACCGCGGCGGCTGAGCTGCGGTCACTGCAGGCCGCAAACTGCGTGGCCGCGCTGGCAACGCTCAAAAACCGAGTCGTTTCCATCGCCGGCCGTTGGCATGCCGCTTGGATAGTCTCCGGGCATGAACACTTCGAAGACCTCGACCTCGATCTTCTCCCTGTCCGCGGCCCTGCTGATGGTCGCTGCGCTGGCCAGCCCCGCCCTCGCGACGAACGAGGCCCAGACCGCGGTCGACGCGAAAGCTGCGGTGACGAAGACGACCGAAACCGTCGAGGCGAAGGCCCTCCGCAAGAAGGCCAAGCTGCCGCGCAAGTGGGTCTGGAAGAAGTACGCCAAGCGCTTCGACTCGATGTACCGCAAGTAGCGCCCGCTCTCGCGAGCTTGCGTTTTCGCCTCCCCGGCGCAAGCACAAGCTCTTGTCGGTGACCGAGCACAGGACGTGCTCGGTCACCGGCGCCTTATGTCCCAACCGGCCGGTCCTACCCTACCGGTAGCCGTCAAACCGTGACCGGTCGTACACTCTGAACCCGTCATGTCGTTCGGGTTGCGCCGCAAAGAAGTCTTTTGGTTCCTGGTCGTTGCGTTCGTTTGGTCCTGGACTTCGTGGGCGCCCATCACCCTCGCGACGTACGGTGTGATCGAGTCCACCTACGCCCTCCCGCCGACCTGGTTTCACGACTTCCTGCACGGCCGGCCGTTGACGGCGGGTCACTGGCTCGCGGTCTGCGGTGGCCTCGGTCCGATCGTCGCCGCCCACGTGGTGACCCTCCGCTATCGCGGCGCGGTCGGGGTCGGTGATCTGTGGGAAGGCCTGTCCAGCGCGCTTCAGACCCCGGTGCGCTGGTACGTGATCGCCTTAGTTCTTCCCGTGCTGTACCACGGCTTAGCCGCCGCCGCGGCAGGACTGGTAACCGAGACCGCACTGACCCTCGGCACGGGGCCTCTCGCCGGCGAAACGACGTTCGACGTCGCGGGGCGCTTCGCCCTCACCGTCGCCGCCATCACCGCGTTCATCGTCGTCGAGGAGATGGGCTGGCGCGCGTTCCTGCAGCCTCGGCTGCAGAACAACATGACCGCGCTCGGGGCCAGCGTATGGATCGCGGTGATCTGGGCCTACTGGCACTTCCCGTACTACATGATTCTCTTCAAGAGCGACTCGGTCCTCCAGACGATGGCCATCTTGCTGCTGTTCACCCCGATCGCCTTCTTGCCCCTGACCATCCTGTATACCTTCGTCTACAACGGGTCGGGCGGCAGCCTGTTCGCGGCGATGCTCCTGCACGGCGTCCACAACGCCGCGTTCGCCCTGTTCGGCCTGGCGTCGGAGCAGGACGGAGGCCGACGCCGCATCGTCTTCGTCATGTTGATCACGATGCTGATGGCGATGCTGGTGACCCGCATCTACGGCGGCCGCAACCTCGCCCCCCGCCAGCGTCAGATCCTCGAGTGACCCTCGCCCCAGCGCTCGAACGTCTCGGCGGGCAGCGGTCGACACAGCCCGAAGCCCTGGCCGATCTCGACGCCGAGATCCACCAGCCGCTGACGCTGGTCTTCGGTCTCGATGCCCTCGGCAATCAGCCGAGCGCCGATACCGCGGGCGAGGGCGACGATGGCCTCGATGATCGCGGTCCCCGCCCCGGGGGCGTCGATGGCCGCGACGAAGCTGCGGTCGATCTTGAGCGTGTCGCAAGGCAGCTCGCGCAGGTGTTCGAGGGCCGAGTAACCGGTGCCAAAGTCGTCGATGGCGATGCGGATCCCCGACTTCTGGAGTCGGCGCAACACGGACCGCGCCTGCGACAGGTCGGCCACGATCGCGCTCTCCGTCAGCTCGACCTCGATCGGGCCGGGGTACTGTTCGAGCAACGCCTCGAGGCTCGGTAGCAGGTCCGGGTGCGACAGCTCGGCCGCCGACACGTTGACGGAAATAGGGCCGGCCATCACCGCTTGCGCCCGCCATGCCGCGCTTTGCGCCACCGCGGTCCGGCGCACCCAGTGGCCGACGTCGTAGATCAGACCCGACTGCTCACACATCGGGATGAAGTCGCCCGGCGCCACCGACCGACCGTCGACCAGGGTCCAGCGGATCAACGCCTCCGCGCCGCGAATCTCGCCCGATATGAGATCGACCTGCGGCTGGTACGCAACGTGGAAGCGGTCGGCGAGCATCGCCCTTCGAACGGAGCACGGAGAGATGCAGGGTTGATCGCCGCAGATCGTGGGGTCGTATACGGTCGCCGGCCGGCGCTTCGACCGCTTCGCCTGGTACATGGCCTCGTCCGCGCGATGCAGCAGCTGTTCGGCGGTGGTGCTATCGGCCGGACAGCGCGCGATGCCCAAGCTCGCCGATACGTTGATCGGCATTCCGTCGACGCACGCCGGCTCGCAGATCGCCGCGAACACGCGATTGGCCAGCCCCTGGATGGCGTTGGTGTCCCCACACGCCCGGTGCTCGTGGATGGTGTCGTCGGCGTCGAGGTCTTCGACGAGGATCACGAACTCATCTCCGCCCAGCCGGGCCACCAGATCGTAGGGGCGGACGGTCTGCTTCAGGCGATCGGCGAGGATCACCAGCAGCTCGTCGCCCGCCTGATGGCCGAGCGTGTCGTTGATGGCTTTGAAGCCATCGAGATCGATCAGGATGAGCGCGAGGCCTTTGTCGCTGCGAGACTGGCGCTGCAGCGCGAGCTCCAGCCGTTCGTTGAGGCTGATGCGGTTGTGGAGCCCGGTCAGCGGGTCCCGGCGCGCCTCGACCACCAGGGCCTGCTCGGAGCGCTTGCGCTCGATCGCGTAGCGGATGGAGCGTTCGAGGAGGGCGGCGGACATGTCGGTCTTACACAGGTAGTCGGCCACCCCGAGCTGCATGGCCTCGAAGTCGATGTCTTGGCTCGCGCTCCCGGTGAGCATGATCAACGGCACCGAGACCCGTTTCGCGCGGGCCAACCTGATGAATTCGAGGCCGTTGCTGGCGCCGAGACAGTAGTCGACGATGCACGCATCGAGGCTGGCGTCCGCGAGCCGGTCGAGTCCTTCCTCGACGGTCTTGGCCCATACGATCTCGTAGCGAGCGGTGCGTACGGACTCGAGCTGTCGCTGGGTCAGATACGCATCGCCCGCGTCATCCTCGACCAGCAACACGCGCACCGCCCGGTCGACCGGGGGCAGCAGGATGTCGTCCGTCATCATCGGCGCAGCGAACAGCGAACCGGCAGCGGTCACACCGAGTCGTTCGGCTGGAGGTCCTGGACCTTGCACCACCGCAATAGGATCCTGCATTGGATCGCTTCAGCTCAAAACGCCGTATGGTATCCGATGGAGACGTGACCGTGAGCGTAGTTCCCTCTCGATCGGAGATCGACACCCTGACCCGCTTTCGCCGGGACCTGCACCGGCAGCCCGGGCTGGCCTTCGACGTCGGCCACACCGCGGCCGCGATCGCCGAGCGCCTGCGACGCGCCGGCCTCCACGTGGTCGAGAACGTCGGCCGCACCGGCGTGGTCGCGACGTTGACCCGGGGCGATAGTCCGCGGGCCATCGGCCTACGGGCGGACATGGACGCGCTTCCGATCATCGAGGCCAACGACTTCGATCATCACTCGGTCCAAAGGGGCCTTTTTCACGGGTGTGGCCACGACGGACATAGCACCCTGCTCTTGGGCGCGGCGCTCACGCTCGCCAAGCGCGCTTCCCTCAACGGGACGGTATATTTCATCTTCCAGCCCGACGAAGAGAACGGAACCGGCGCCGACGCGATGATCGACGACGGTCTATTCGAGCGATTCCCAATGTCTGCGGTGTTCGGTCTGCACAATCTCCCTGGCCTGCCCATCGGGCACTTCGGAATTCAGGCCGGCCCGTTTTGCTCGTTCGAAGACAACTTCGAGATCCAGGTCCGGGGTCGCGGGGGACACGCGTCGATGCCCCACTTGGCCGTCGACCCCATCGTGGTCGGGGCCGAGATCGTGACTGCCCTGCAGTCGATCGTCGCTCGCAACGTGCCCCCGAGCGACCATGCGGTGGTGTCGGTGACCGACTTCGAAACCGACGGGGCGCGAAACGTCATCGCCAGCAACGTGTGCATCACCGGCGACTGCCGGGGATTCGAAGCCCGAACGTCCGAGCTCATTCGCCGTCGGATGGAGGACATCGTGCGGGCCGTGGCCGGCGCGCACGGCGCCGAGGCCGAAGTCAGCTACACCACATCGTTCGTTCCCGTCGTGAATCACCCCGACGCGACGGCCCTGTGCGCGGCGGTCGTGGACGGCCTGTCGGCCGCAACCCTGCACCATCCCTACGGGCGCGTCGGCTTTTCTGAGGACTTCGCCAAGATGCTGCTCCATCGCCCTGGAGCGTACATCCTGATGGGCAACGGCGACGATGGCCCGCACCACAGCCAGCCCCTTCACAACCCCCACTACGACTTCAACGACGCCGCGATCCCCGTCGGGGTCGGCTACTGGTGCGCACTGGCCGAGGCCGCCCTCGCCCATCCTTCGATCAACGACTGGCGCCTCCCGAGCCCCTGACCTGAGCCAGAGCGGACAGCGCCCCGTCGGCGTGGATGGTCAACGCATGCTGGGGACCGAACCGCGATAGACACCGCCCGTGCGCCTCGGTGAACAAGAACTCGGCCTGATCGAGGTCACCCGCCGCCCATACCACGGCTCCCAAGCTCATCTGGGTAGTGAGCGTATCCGGATGATCGAGACCGAGCACTCGCTGGCGACCCTCCATCGACGGTCGAAGGTGTTCGACCGCCGCGTCGAGATCGCCCAGGGCGTAGTGCAGCTCTCCGAGGACGTTCAAACTCCGTAGGGTGTCCGGATGGTCGACGCCGGACACCCGCCGGCGTACCCGCAACACCTCCGCTTCGAGATCCCGGGCGCGGACGTGGTCTTGCCGGTATCGGTAGGTGCCGACCAGGTTGGACTTGGTGGCCAACGTAAGGGGGTGATCGGGGCCCACGACGCGAAGCAAGCCCTCGAGCGCCTGCTCCTCGAGCGCCAACGCGCCATCGATATCGCCGAGCCCCTTCTTGGTCTGGGCGAGATTCACGACCGCAAGCAGGCTGTCGGGATGGTCGGGCCCGTTCACCTCCGCGCGCGCGTCGAGAACCTTCTCGAAGTGAGGGAGGGCCTGATCGTAGCCCCCTCGGCTGTACAGCGTCTGAGCGAGGTTGTTGCGGGCGGTCAGGGTCTCGGGATGCAGCGGGCCGTAACGACGGCGCCAACCTTCGTAGGCGTGTTCCTCGAGCGGAAGCGCGGAGTCGAGGTCCCCGCGCGCCTTCAGCGTGCTCGCGAGCTGGACGGTCGTTAGCAAGGTTGCCCGGTGGTCGGCGCCGTGGCGTTCGCTGGCTCGATTGGCGGCCGCAGACAGCAGATCTTCGGACTCGGTGAGCTGCCCCGCCGCCCTCAGCGCCCCGCCCAGCGCCGCCGCCGCTTCCAGGGCATCGGCGTGATGCTCGCCGAGCCGTCGGGCCCTGGCTTCGTACGCCTCACGGTACAGCGCGACCGCGCCTGGCCAATCACCCTGGGCCTGCCGCACCTGGGCCACGCCGGTCACCGCGGTCAACGTATCGGGGTGGTCGCCGCCCAGCGCTTTGACCCGGACCGCATGGACCCGCTCGAAGCCTTGCGCGGCGCCGGCCAGATCTCCCCGGCCCAACCGGGCGCTGGCCAGGTTGTGTTCGGCGACGAGGGTATCGGGATGGTCCGAACCGAGCTTGGCGGTGAGCGCTCCCACCGCCCGTTCAGCCAGCTCGACGGCCCGAGAGGGGTTGCCGACGATCAGCTGGGTGTGGGCGATGTTGTTCAGGACGGTGAGCGTGTCCGGGTGGTCGAGCCCCGAAACCTGCTCCCGATGCTCGAACACCTCCCCTTGCAGCGACAGCGCCCGGCGAAGATCGCCTTGGCTCTTCAGAGCCTCGGCAAGATTGTTCAGGATGCTGAGGGTCGTCGGATGCGCGCGACCGAGAACCCGCGTCGCGCCTTCGATCGCTCGCTCGAATAGCGCAACGGCCCCTTTGCCGTCCCCCCGGTCGTCGAGGGTCTGCGCGAGGTTGTTCAAGGCGATGAACGTATCGGGGTGATCGGGCCCCGCCATCCGCTGGACCGCGTCGATCACCTGCTCCTGCAGCGCTTGCGCCCCGGCGAGATCGCCGGCGGCGAGCAGGCCGGTCGCGAGGTTGTTGACGCTGGTCAGCGTCGATGGGTGGTCCGGTCCCAGCAACCGCTGGCGCGCGTCGAGGACCTGCCGCTCGAGGGTCATCGCGTCGTTCAGCGCCCCTCGGTCTTTCATGACCCCGGCCAGGTTGTGAACAGCGGTCAACGTGTCTGGATGATCCGGCCCCAGCTGCCGAGCGGCCGCTTCCCGGAGGGTCTCGAACATCGCCTGCGCGGCCTCCAGGTCGCCTCGAGCCGCCTTGATGTCGGCGAGGTTGTTCAGGCTGGTCAACGTGTCGGCGTGTTCGGCGCCCAGCACCCGGCGCTTGGCGTCCAAGGCTTGGTGCTGCAGGTCTTCCGCATCGTCGAAGTCGCCGAGCGCGCGATGGGCCTGCGCGAGATTGCTGAGGGTGGCCAGGGTGTCGGCGTGGTCGTCAGCCAGCGCGCTTTGCTGTCCACGCAGCACCTCGGCCCACAGCGCTCGAGCGCCCTTGAGGTCGCCCCGCGCGAACATCGTCTCCGCGAGCCGCCCGCGACTGTCCAGCGTTCGGGGGTGGGCGGCGCCAAAACGAGCCTCACACGCGGCGGCACACGCCTGATCGAGGGTGAGCGCGGCCCGGCCTCGAACCCCCGCCACGTCAAAGAATCGGCTGAGGGCCACCGCGAGCGACAGGTCGCCTTCGCTCCATTCGGCCGGCGCTTTCGTCCGGGCCGAGAAGGCGTCGGTCAGGCGAGCCTCGAGGCTGACCCCACGCGCGGTGAGACCGAGCCAGTAGCCGAGCAGCTCGACGTCGCCCCGGGCCTGAAGGCGTTCGAACCCCTCCAGATCGACCAGCACCGCCTCCAGCCGGTCCCAGGCCATCGCCGCCCGCAGCTGATAGGGAACCTCTTCCGCCCGCCGCTCGGTCCAGGACCCGACCTCAAAGTGATCGGCGAGGGCGAGGTGAGCGGCGGTCCTCTCCGCGGCCTCCGCGAGGTATCGTTCCTCCACCGCGGACCGCAGGAACTCGTGGTTGAAGGTCATTCGGCCCTGCTGGTCGCGCAGCCCGGGCCCCAGGCCGTGACGGAGCGCCGCCCACGTCAAGGGCGCTTGCTCCGCCACCTGGATGATATCCGCCTCTTCGAGTCCCGCCCGGCTTGCCCACACCGGTCGCAACAGCGCCGTCGCGGCCTCGACCCCGACGTCGGACTCCAGCCGCTCCAGCAACCGGGTGAACAGCGCGGGCATCGTCGTCGCGCCGAGATAGAAGTCGAGGCGCTCGTCGAGGCGCTCGTGGGTCGCCGAATACCGCAGCTCCTCGAGCACGCTGATCAGAAACAATGGATGCCCGGCCAGAGGATGGTCGAGGATCCGATCCACCCGGGCCGGCGACAAACGCCGCCCCCAGGCGGTGAGCAGCCGCTCGATCACCTTGGCCC
>JANQQN010000004.1 GCA_028289325.1 Myxococcota bacterium
CCCCCGGCGCCGCCGCGCCGGCGCGGCGGTAGACAGTGGGGGTCATCCCCGTATGCTTTCGAAAGGCCGCGTTGAAGGTCGACCGCGCGTTGAAACCGACCTCCAACAGGATGTCGAGCACCGTACGGTCCGTCGTCGTGAGCAGCGCCTCCGCCTCCCGAACTCGCCAGCCATTCACATAATCGAAGAAGCTGGCCCCGAGATGCGCATTGAGGGTCTCGGAGATGTGGTTCTCGGTCACCCTGATCGCGTCGCTGAGGTCCCTGAGGGTCAAGGTGGACCGGCGATAGAGGCGGTCTTGGCCCATGACGTTATCCAGCCGGGCCGCGATGCGGGCCATCGCGGCCGCATCCAGGCCGGATCGCCGATAGCGCGGCAGCGGCTCCGGATGGGCGCGCTCCTGCTCGGTCACCTCGAAGATCCAGGTCTCACGAATGGCGTACACCGCGAACGCGCCCAGGCAGGCGATCCGAAACAACGACGCTCCGGGCTCGAGGGTCTGTGGATACCCCATCGAAGACACCGTGTACTGCACGACCAAGGACACCCAAGGCACGGTGACGAACAGCAGCACGTACCGCATCCGGCGCTCCGCGGCTTCGTCCATGCCCGAGAAGAACCGGCGACGGTCCGCGGATCCGAGGGTCTGCGCGCGAACCACCGCCGCGCCGTACGCCGTCCAATGCACGAAGAACAGCCAGTAGGTCACCCGCAGGACATCGACGATCCGGACCTCGACGCCCAGGCCGTCGCCCACCGCCCGCCGCATCAAGGCCCCAAGTCCATCTTGATCGCCGTACATCACCACGAACACGGCCAGGACCACCACCGCGGGAACCACGTGGCCCCACTGGTTGGCGTCGAAAGTCGGCCGAACGACGAGCATGCTGCGCCCGAACCACAGCAGCAGAGGCGCGATCAGAAACAACAGCGGCAAGAAGATGGCGCGCGCCACCGGCACCACCGTGAACACGCCGAACGCGCCCACGATCCGAGCCATGGCGAGAATCGCGAGAATGATGAACACCGCGGCCAGCGGCCAGGTGCGGTGACAGCGGTCGCGTGAAACGAACGCCAGGGTGCCGGCCGCGAGCGCGCACAGGGCCGCGAGCGCGGACAACAAGAGTATGAACAGCAGCTCGATCGGCGTCAACGTCAGCGCGAGGCCGCTCACCACCACTTCCACCATGTGTACCAGCGTTGCCGAACCCCCGAGATACGTCCCGTTAGCCAGCCGGGTTGCATGAGTAACGAAACCCACAGACCGACCAGCCCCATGATCCCCGTCGTCGCTCCGAGCGCGAGACCGATAAGGCCGCCGAGGGTGACGTCTCGCCCGGTCCGCTCGTGAACAAAGGCGGTCATGAACGCCCCGACCAACGCTTGCAGGATGCGTTCAACGTACCAGTACTCTTCGGGCACGCGAACAACCCTACCATACCGCCTTGATGCGGGCTCGGGGTGGGCGCGGCGTCAGGCGAGCTTGGTGGGCACCACGCCGTCGGGTCCGGTGATCGCGTCGACCTCGACGTCGACCCCGGGTCCGACGGCCACCGCGGTCCGGGTGGGCTGACCGCGGAACTCGGTCTTGCCGGAATCGGTGATCAAGGCCGTAGGAATCCCTCTTGCCCGCGCCTCGCGGTAGATCGCGACCAGCTCCGCTTCGCCTTCGACGGACAGAACGACCTTCGCGAACCGACCCTTGGTCCAGGCGGCCATCGGTCCGTCCAGGGGAATGCTCAGTCGATCCGACGGCCCCTCATCGAGCTGAAAGAACACGGCCATCGATGCGTGGGCGCACTGGGCGGCGATCTTGCCTTTACGCATCGCGAGGTCACGCCGGTACACCAAGACCTGTTTGACCGCCGCTCGCCGGTAGCTCGCCCTCGTCTCCCTGGCCTGATCGTCGTCGCGCCAGCGTTCGATCACCGCGAGCCGCTCCGTCCCTCCGACGTCGACCACCCTCCGCTCGACGGCGTGGACCGCGCGCGCGTTGTGCACCATCTCCGAACGCAGCACTTCGCCGTCGAAAGACGTCGACAGCTGCATCCGCTGGTCGGCGGCGGGCGTCGCTTGACGAAGGGTCCCGTGAAAACGGGACTCGTGACGCTGTCCGTCCGCGTCCCGCCAACCGACGTGAAACCACAGCCCGTCGCCGGCGGGGAGGATCGAATACACGGCGCTTCGGGGCACCGAGCCGTCGCCGTAAGACGACGCATCTGGGTCGAGGACCCAAACACCAAAGAAACGTTCCATCATCGAAACCGCATCCGAGGGATCAACGGACCTGCCGGGCGCGCTCACCTTCGAGCCACTCGGCGAGCTCCGAGAAACCACCCTTGCGCGCCGCCTCCAGGCACGAATCGCCGTCGGGTCCGACCCGATCGATATCCGCACCATGGGTGAGCAGCAGCGCCGCCGTCGCCTGCTGACCGCCGCGACACGCGTTCCAAAAAGCGTGCTTGATCTGTTCGGCGTCCGGCGACGGATCGCGCTGCAGGGCGGCTTCCACCCGATCGACAAGGCCAAGCCCCGCCGCCTGCCAAAATGTGGTTCGGGCGCCCCGCGCGAGAAGACGGCGCGCGGCATTCCACTGCCGAAACACGACCGCGTCCGACAGCGCCGCCCCGTTGGTGAAGACCGCGCCCGGGGCCTCGATGTCCGCCCCCGCGTCCAGCAAGGCGTCGAGCGCGGCGACGTCGTTCGCGCTCGCCGCCCAGTGAAGAGGGGTCTCGGGGGAACCGTCGTCCGACGTGACGAGGGGCGGGCTGACGGCGGCCCCGGCCTCGACCAGCATCCGGATGGTCTCCGCGACCCGTGGAAAGTGGCCCGGCCAGTCCGTCGCGATGTGCAGCGTAGTGCGCGAAACGCCCTTTTCGTCGAGAAAGCGCGCCTCCGCCAGCGCGGGATCTTCGGCGAGCTGCACCCGCAGCGCGTCGATATCGCCGGTGGTGATCGCCGTTTTTAACCTTTCGGCCCGAGGTGAGGCCGCGGGTATCTCGAGTGTCACCTCACGCCAATAATCTCCTAGACGCGGGATGATCGCAAGCTTTCCTGCCCGCCCCAGCCACTGGCATGAAGCGGGATCCACCGCTATGACTCGTGCATGCCCACCGCCGCACCACGTCCGGCCGCCGCCCTGATCCTGGCCACCACCGACGGTCAGCTCCTCGTGGGTGAGCGCGCCGCCAGCCTTCCCTTCATGGGCGGGTACGTCACCGTGCCCGGCGGAAAAGTCGATGCTCAGGACCGTCGAGAGGCCGAACGACTATGGCCGAAGGCCCCGGACGGCGCGCGACGAGCGGCCGCGGTCAGAGAGACCCGAGAGGAATGCGGGATCATCCTAACGGATGCGGGGGCGGTACCCGAGCCCGAGTCCCTGCAGGGAGTGCCGTTATCCGAATCCTTAGCCGCCCTCGATGCGACGCTGAGCGGGTCGACCCTGACCCCCGCCGGTCGGTGGGTCACGCCAGACTATTCGCCGGTGCGGTTCGATACGTCGTTCTACCTCGCCGTGGTTCCCGGCCCCGCGGCCACCCAGCCGTCGCCAGAGCTCGCGTGGTCCGAGTTCCGCCGCGCCGAATCCCTGTGGCGCGCGTACCTGGACCTGACCATCTTGCTGCCGCCACCCTTTCGGGCCGCGCTCGAAATCCTGCGCCTGGGCCCTGCGGGCGCCGCCAAGCGGCTGCGCGCCGTCCCCGGGGCTCGCGGAGAGTTTCACGCCGACTTCGAACCGATCTCCGGGATCCGACAGATCCCCCTGCGGACCCCGACCTTGCCGCCGGCGGCGCACACGAACGCGTACGTCGTGGGGTACGAACGACTCATCGTGGTGGACCCCGCGCCCTACGACCGTCAGGAGCGGGCGGTACTGCAAGACATATTGCGTGGCCTCATCCGGGACGGCGCCACCTTCGATTCGATCGTCTTGACGCACCACCACCCCGACCATATGGGTGCCGCAACCTGGCTGTCGGAGACCTTTCGGGTTCCGGTTCGCGCTCATCGGATAACCAAGGAGCTGCTGCAAGGGACGGTGCGGGTCGATGCGCTCCTCGACGAAGGCGACGTGATGTCGCTGGGCTCCGACCGAGCCGGCGTGCCCTTTTCGCTGGAGGTTTCGTTCACCCCCGGGCACGCGCCCGGACACATCGTGCTCGCGGACCGGCGTCCGAACGGGCGGTCCATGATCGTCGGGGATATGGTGGCCTCGATCGGAACCATCATCATCGACCCCCCGGAAGGCGACATGGCCGAGTATCTCGATCAGCTCCGGCGGCTTCGGGGTCGGCCCAACGGCGTCCTGTTCCCGGCCCACGGGGCGCCGATCGTCGACGGACACGCCAAGCTCGACCACTACGTGGCGCACCGGCTGCAGCGAGAGGAGAAGGTATACGCCGCGCTTCGGGCGGTCGGGGTCGGGGAGGCGGTCGACCTGCTCCCGAGTGCCTACAGTGACACCCCCGCCCAACTCTACCCCCTCGCCGCGAGGTCGTGCCTTGCCCACCTCGAGAAGCTGGTGCAGGACGGGCGAGCGCGGCGAGACGGGGCCCGATTCTTCTCGGCGGCAGGAAAGTGATCGCGCGGGCTGACAGCGCGATGGGCGTTGGCTACAAGCCAGCTTGATGGCCGCCGCCGGGCACCACGCCCCCATCCCTGTCCTCGCGGTGTTCCCGTTCGTGCTGGTCCTATTGGGCATCGCCGTCCTGCCTCTGGTCGCCCCCGCGTGGTGGGAGTCGAACCGGAACAAAGCGCTCTTCGCGGGGTCGATCGGCGTCCCCTCTGCCGCTTACCTCCTCACCCTCGACCCGAGCATGCTCCTGCACGCCAGCGAGGAGTTCGTTTCCTTCATCGCCCTGCTCGGCAGCCTGTACATCGTGTCGGGAGGCATCGTCCTGCGCGGCGACCTGCGAAACACCCCTGCCGCTAACGCCGCCCTGCTCGGGGTCGGCGCCGTGCTGGCGAGCGTCGTCGGCACCACCGGCGCATCCATGCTCCTCATCCGCCCGTTGCTGCGGGCCAACCGCATTCGCGGCTCGGTCACCCACCTGCCGATCTTCTTCATCTTCACCGTCTCCAACGCCGGCGGCCTGCTCACGCCCCTCGGCGATCCACCCCTGTTCCTGGGTTTTCTGCGCGGGGTGCCGTTTACCTGGACCTTGCAGCTGTTTCCCATGTGGCTGGTGGTGAACGGCATCATCATCGCCACTTTCTACGTCTACGACCTGAGGGTGACCCGCCAGGAGGGCGTGCCGCCCTCGGTGGAGCGGGCGCCGCTGTCGGTCGCGGGCCTGTACAACTTCGTCTTTCTCGCGGGCATCGTGGCGTCGGCCGCGCTGCTGCCGCTGGGACTTCGGGAGCTGGGGATGGCCACCGCCACCGTCGGCTCGCTGGTCGCCACCCCTCGCCCGCTGCGCGACGAAAACGGCTTCACCTACCATCCGATCCAGGAGGTCGCGATCCTGTTCGCGACCATCTTCGTGTGTATGCAGCCGGCCCTCGCGCTCCTGAACGCGCTCGGGCCATCGATGGGACTCGATAGCCCATTTCAATACTTCTGGATCACGGGCCTGCTATCGTCGTTCCTCGACAACGCGCCGACCTACGTCACCTTCTTCACCATCGCTCAATCGCTGCCCGCCGAAGCGGGGACGAGCGCGATCGAGGTCCTCGGCGGCCCCATCTCGGAAGCGCTGCTCACCGCGATCAGCCTCGGGGCCGTATTCATGGGCGCGAATACCTACATCGGTAATGGACCGAACTTCATGGTCAAGTCGATCTGCGACGAAGCTGGGTTCAAGACCCCGTCGTTCTTCGGCTATATGGCCTGGTCGGCCAGCATCCTGGGGCCGATCTGGCTGCTGGTGGCCATCGTGTTTCTGTGAAGCCGGTGTCCGAGCGTAGCGCCCTCTGTCATGTATTGGAGGACGGTTTCGTGTCCATCGGTTGTGTTGCTCGCACAGACCCTTTACTGTGGACAACGGAGTATGGTCTCCAACACTGATACGAACGGCACGGTCTTCGTCGTCGACGATGACCCCGCAGTAAGGAAGTCCCTGACTCGGCTCATGGAGCAGGTCGAGTTGCCCAGCCAGGACTTCCGCAACGCTCAGGAGTTTCTTCAGTCCTACACGCCGGACACACCGGGCTGCCTCGTCCTCGACGTCCGGATGCCGGGCATGAGCGGCCTGGAGCTGCACCGCGAGCTGCTCCAGCGGGGCTGGAGGATCCCGGTGCTGTTCCTTACCGCCCACGGCGACGTACCGATGGCCGTCGACGCCCTCAAACGTGGCGCGTTCGACTTCATCGAAAAGCCGCTGCGGGGGCAGCTCCTGATCGACACCATTCGTCGGGCCCTCGTCGCCGACGCCGAGCAACGCGCCCACGCCGACCGCAAAGACTCGATCGAAGGTCGATTCAATCTCCTCACCCCGCGGGAGATGGAAGTCGTGGCGATGGTCGTGGAAGGCAAGAACAACAAGGGCATCGCCGCCGAGCTCGGCGTGAGCCCGCAAGCCATCGACGCCCGTCGCTCCCGCGCGATGGCCAAGCTTCAGGTCGAGAGCATCGCCGAGCTCGTGCGGCTGGTCGTCGAGCGCGGCAAGGCCTGACCTCGGTTTCGGGACGATCGTGGTCCTTCAGGCCGACGACAGCGACAGCGAGCTTTCGTACCTCCGCCAGCGGGTGGCCGAGCCCGAGTCGGCGCTCCGGCGGCGGGAGATATTCGACGCCTTGCCCGAGGCGGTCATCGCCACCGAAGCCGACGGCCGGATCGTGGAGTGGAATGCGGCGGCCGAGCGGCTGTACGGCTATACCGCCGGCGAAGCCGCGGGCCGGGACTTCCACGACCTCGTCCGCGCAGATCAGCGGGCGCAGGTCGCGTTCGGCGCCGGCGCCTTCAGCACCGACCCGTCGATGATGGTTCATCGGCGCAAGAACGCGAGTCTGGCCTGGGTGGAGGTGTCGACGACCGCCTACGTCACCGAAAATGGGCAGGGGCGGGTGTACATCGCACGGGACGTCACTCGGCGCTCCCGCGCGGAGACCGAGCTGCGACAGGTTCGCGCCGAGCTGGAGCGTCGGGTCGAAGCGAGAACCGCAGCCCTCGCCGACGCCGTCAAGCAACTCAGCCTGCAGATCTCCGAACGGGAGCGCGCAGAAGCGGAGACCGATCAATTCTTCCGGACGTCTCCTTCATTGATGATGGTCGTCCACTTCGACGGCACCATCGAGCGCGTCAATCCAGCTTTCGCCGTCCACCTCGAGCACGACGCGGCGGAAATGACCGGCGGCCGCCTTCTCGACCACGTCCACCCCGATGACGCGACCGCATTCTCGGAGCAGCTGGCGGCGATGGTCGACGGCCAGAACATGCTCAACGTTCAGGTCCGGACCGTCGCCCGTCATGGTCGCGTGAGCTGGGTCGAGCTGACCGGAGCCGGCGTGGCCGAGCGGCAGGTCGTCTTTTTCAGCGGCGTCGACGTCACCCTTCGCCACCAGGCCTACCAAGCGCTGCGAGAGAGCGAAGGGCGCTTTCGAGAGCTGGCCGAGAACGTCTCCGAAGTCTTTTGGCTCGCCGAACCCGACCTGCGCCATGTCCTGTACGCGAGCCCGGCTTTCGAACCGCTATGGGGGCGGCGGGTCTCCGACCTCGTTCAGAACCGGCGCCACTGGGTCGACGCCATTCATCCCGACGACCGAGACCGGGCCGAGCAAGCTTTCCGACACCTCATCGAGGAGGGCGACATGGACGTCGAGTACCGCATCGTGCGTCCGGACGGCTCCGGACGATGGATCCATGACCGAGGTTATCCGGTCATGTCGGAGACCGGCGGCGTGGCCCGCGTCGCCGGCATCGCCTCGGACATCACGGATCGGAAGCTCGCCCAGCAGGCGTTGCAGGCGGTCGCCCTCGGCACCGCCTCCGCGAGTACGGGGGACCGGTTCTTCCAGACCTTGATGCGCCACGTGGCCACCGCGCTGCGGGCCGACGACGTGTGGTTGACCGAGCCGGTCGAGGGTGGAGAACACGTCCGTGTCCTCGGCTGGTGGTCCGAGGGACAGCCGCGCCCCGACAAAATGCTGGCCTCGTCGATGCTGCCTCGGCTCGACCGGATGGAAGGCCCGCCGCTGTGGGTGGCCCACGGCGCGTATCGAACCTACCCGCATCCCCTGCTCCGCAGGCGCGAAGCGTTCATGGCCATGCCCTTGGCCGACTCCGCGGGGCGAGTCCTCGCCATGCTCTCCGTCGCCCGGTCCGAACCCCTCGAAGACGACCTGGCCATGGTCGACACCATCCTCCAGATCTTCTCGGCCCGCGCAACGGCGGAGCTCGAGCGCCTGCGCGCCGAGGCCCGGGTCTCTCAGCGCGAAGAAGAGCTCGCCCACGTCGGGCGCCTGCAGACGATGGGAGAGATGGCCTCGGGCATCGCCCACGAGCTCAATCAGCCCCTGCTCGCGATCATGGGCCACGCGGAGGCGGCGCGGCTCGGCCTGTCCCCCGATAACCGAGAACGGATCGAGCATGACCTGAACGACATCGAGCTGCAGGCGGAGCGCGCGGCGGCGATCATTCAGCGCCTGCGGTCGTTCGTTCAGCGGCATCCGCCGGCGTGGGCCTCAGTCGACGTCAACGCCCTGGTTCGTGACGTGCTTCGCTTCATGAAGACCTACGCCCAGCGACTCCGGGTCTCGGTCGACTGCGACCTGGACGATTCGGCACCCACCGCCCTCGCCGACCAGATCTTGCTGGAGCAGGTCTTGGTCAACCTCATCAACAACGCCCTCGCCGCCATTCAGTCCGTCCCCGAAGATCAGCGGAGCGTCATCGTGCGTACCCAGGCGGGCCCCGACGACGTGATGGTCACCGTCGATGACCCGGGCCCCGGACCGGACCCCGGTCTCGCCCTGTTCGAGCCGTTCGTATCGACCAAGTCCGAAGGCCTGGGCATCGGGCTGTCGATCAGCCGCTCGATCATCGAACGTCATCAAGGCCACCTGTGGCACGAGCCGCTACAGCCCCGAGGCTGCAGATTCGCGTTTCGGCTTCCCCTCGAGAACGCGCTTCGAGCCGACCAATGAGGGGATGGCTCCACGAACCCCTGCTTCACTTCGCGGCCATCGGAGCCACGATCTTCGTCGCCCACGCGTGGCTGGCGCCCGCGCCAGCGCCGGCGGAAGTGATCGTCGACGCCAACGTCTTGGCCGCCGAACACCATCGGCGCACGGGGGCACCGCCCGACGACGCGACCCTGGACCGACTGATCGCGACCGAAGTGGACCGCGCCCTGCTGTTCCGGGAGGCGATGGCCCTGGGGCTCGGAGAAGGCGACGAGATCGTTCGCCGCCGGCTGATCCAAAAGATGAACCTCGTCCTCGACGAGGCGATGGCGGTGGGCCCACCGACCGACGACCAGCTGCGGACGTTCGTCGGCGAAAACGCCGACCGATTCGCGCAAGACGAACGACGAACCCTCGTCCACGTCTACTTTCGCCGCGGCCCCGACGCGAAGGCCCGAGCCCGGCGGGCGCTGTCCGCCCTGCAATCGGGCACCGACCACCGCTCGGTGGGTGACCCCTTCGTCGTCGGTCGACGGCTCGGACCGGCCTCCGAAGCCCGGCTGGGAACCGTCGTCGACGTCGCTTTTGCCCGCGCGGCGTTCGCGGCCGACAGCCAAGACTGGTTCGGCCCCATCGAGTCGACCTACGGCCAACATGTCGTCCGGGTCGAAGCGATAGATCCCGGCGGCCCAGCGACGGTCGCGTCGGTCCGAAAGGCCGCCACCGCCGCCTGGCGACGACAGGAGACCGCGCGCCGGCGAGACCGCGCGCTCGAATTGCTCCGCGACAAATACACGGTCATCGTCCGGGGCCCGCGTTGATCCTCCGCGTTCGATGGCTCCTCGCTTGCGTCGTGCTGGGCGTAGCGGGCGGCGGCCACGCGGCGGCCCATCCCTTCGCGCCCGGTTACCTGGAGCTGACCCGCACCAAACCCGGACACTGGCAAGCCCGCTTGCGGCCGCCGAGGATCGGGGTCAGATCGCAGCTCGAGCCGTCCTGGGGACCCGAATGCCGCGGCGCACCGCGGCCCGCCGCGCCGCCCACCCGGCGGTGGTCGGTGACGTGTACCGCGCCCCTCACTACGATCGGGATGACCGGATTCACCGGCCGCATCGATGAGGTGCTGGTCAGGGTCCGAACCAGCACCTCGGCCCCAGGCGCGGAGGTGTATCGCCTCAACGCCGCCCGGCCGACCGCGATCCGCCCTCGAACGCCGCCGGACCCCGGGCGATGGGCGGCCTTCGCCCGGTACTTCGGGATGGGTTTCGAGCACATCCTCCTCGGCTACGATCACCTCGCGTTCATCGTCCTGTTGGTCCTGCTCGTGCCTTCCGCCCGCGCGATGGTGGTCTACCTCAGCCTGTTCACCCTCGCCCACAGCGTGACCCTGAGCCTGGCCGCACTGGGCGTGCTGGTGCTTCCCTCCGCCCCGACGGAAGCGGTCATCGCCCTCAGCATCGCGTTCACCGCCCGGGAGGTGATCCGGCCCGAAGCTGGCGGCGCCGGGCGGGCGGCCAAACTCGCCTTCGGCTTCGGCCTCCTTCACGGCTTGGGCCTGGCCGGCGCGCTCACCGAGCTTGGGCTGCCCCCGCAACGGCAGCCGGAAGCGCTGATCGGATTCAACCTCGGGGTCGAAGGCGGTCAGCTCGCGTGCGTGGTATGCCTGCTGGGGCTCGGATACCTGGTGGGCGGGGTCACCGACCAGCGCCGACGGGCGTTGCGATGGGGCGTGGCCTACGCGGTGGGCGGGGCGGCGGCGTTCTGGACCACCGCGCGCGTGATGGAGACGTTCTATGCGACCTAGCTTGATGCCGATCGCCACCGCGGTCATGACGGTCGCCGCGGCCTGCAGTAGCAGCGACTCGACGTCCCGGGCGCCGTCCGAAGAGGGTCGCGTCGACTGCGCCCGGCGCAACCCCAGCCGAGACGTGTTCTTCGGCGACCTTCACGTCCACACCAGCCTATCCTTCGACGCGTGGGTCTTCGACGTTCGGACCACGCCCGCCGATGCTTATCGGTTCGCGCAAGGCCAACCCATCGACCACCCTCTCGGGACGCCCGAACAGGTGCAGCTCGCTCGACCGCTCGATTTTGCCGCCGTCACCGACCACTCCGAATACCTGGGCGAGGTCAACCTGTGTACGACGCCGGGATCCGACGCGTTCGACGCGGCGACCTGCGCCGACTACCGGCCCGGGGGCGCTTCCGCGATCTTCGACTTCGGAACCCGACTGACCAGCCGAACCCCGCGACGGTTCAGCGACGTGTGCGGCGCGACCGGAGAACGCTGTCGGACCGTGGCCCGCGACGAGTGGGCGCGGATCCAGGAGGCCGCAGAGGCGGCATACGATCGGTCCGCCGCCTGCAGCTTCACGTCGTTCATCGGGTACGAGTGGACGGCGGCGATCAACGCTTCGAACCTCCATCGCAACGTCATCTTCAAGACGGCCGACGTGCCGGACACCGTGACCTCTTACTTCGATCTGCCCGCAGTCCAGACCGCGCCGGAGCTCGTCCGCAGCTTTCACCGGGTTTTGTCGTCGACGTGCCTGAACGCCGAGGGGTGCGACGTGATCGCGATTCCTCACAACAGCAACTGGTCGAACGGCAACATGTTCGTGGTGGAGTACCCCGGCGCGACCTCGATCGACGACGAGCGATCGCAAGCCAACTTGCGCCAGACCCTCGAGCCGCTGTTCGAGATCTACCAACACAAGGGCGATGCCGAGTGCAGCAACGGGCTCAGCGGAATCCTCGGCGAGCCCGACGAGCTGTGCGACTTCGAGAAGCTCCGTATCGAACCGCCCGACTGCGGCGACCGGCCCGACCCCCTCGGGGGCGGTTCCGGCGGGGTCGGCTGCGTCTCCCGGCTCGATTTTCTGCGAGGCATCCTCCTCGAGGGCCTGAAGGAGGAGGCGCGGCTGGGCGTGAATCCATACCGGCTCGGCGTCGTCGCCAGCACCGACACCCACAACGGCACCCCGGGCGAGGTTTCGGAACGAGCGTATCCGGGCCACTGGGGCAACAACGAAGACACGGTCCAGGCTCGCCTCGGCCCGAACCCGGTGACCCCCGGCGGGGTGTTGTACAGCGGTGGCGGCCTGACCGCGGCGTGGGCCGAACAGAACACCCGAACTTCGCTGTTCGAGGCCTTTCGCCGGCGGGAGGTGTACGGCACCAGCGGCCCGCGGATCACCGTCCGCTTCTTCGGGGGCTGGAGTCTTCCCGCCACGCTCTGCCAAGACCCCAATCTCGTCGAGTTGGCCGACCGAGACGGCGTCCCGATGGGCGCCGACCTTCCGCCTCTTCCCGGCCCCGCGTTCGAGCCGACGTTCGTGGTGTCCGCGCTGATGGACGCCGGCACTCCACAGCGGGCCGGCGTGCCGTTGGAACGACTCCAGATCGTCAAAGGATGGCTCGACGCCGACGGTCAGGCCAACATCAAGGTCTTCGACATCGCCGGTCGCGAGGACACATCGACCGTCGATCTCGCGACCTGCGAGCGGAGCAGCCGAGGCGAGCCCCAGATGTGCAGCACGTGGACAGACCCCGAGTTCGTGCGGGATCAGCCGGCGTTTTATTACGCCCGGGTGTTGGAAGATCCGAGCTGCCGATGGAGTTGGTGGGCGTGCCTATCCTTGCCGGAGGACGAGCGGCCGACCGCGTGCACCGACCCCACCGTGCCCAAGATTATCCAGGAGCGAGCGTGGACGTCGCCGATCTGGTATCAACCCGCCCCGTGAACGCCATCCGCCGGGATGGCCATCGCCCAGCGTGACCTCGCGCGAATGGTCCCCGAAGTTCGTTGGGACGGTCGACGGGCATCCGCGTTTTGCGCGGCCGCGGCAGCTATGCGTGCGCCACCGTCGGCCAGTACACGCGGCTGCTGGAAGCGGTGGCCTGCCCCGCGGCCGGGGGCCGCGTTCACCTCGCCGGCGAACACGGCTCCATCGCGTCGCAAGGCTACATGAACGGCGCGATCGAGAGCAGGGCCCCCCCCGCTGCGCTGATCGCAACGTCGTGATCGCGCGCAGCCCCGACGACCGAAATCGGGCGGGAAAACCGCCCCACCATTCGCTCATCCGTTCGTGCAGGAGGGAATAAGCATATGGAAGACGCCTTCGAACCATCATAGAGTCGCGGC
>JANQQN010000011.1 GCA_028289325.1 Myxococcota bacterium
GGGTCTCCGAATCTTGGGCCACAATCAGCGCGCCGGTCGTCTGTTGGGCCCAGCACTCGTACAGGACTTTCGCGAACCGCGCCGGCTCGAGCACGCCGCCGAGCACGGGCGGGGTTGCCGTGGTCTCCTCGCTGTCAGGGTCGGGGTCAGGGGCGTCTTCGTTGTCATCGGCGGCGACCGGATAAGCTTCTGAGAGCTCTTCGGACGGCTCGTCGCTTTCGAGCTCGTCGAGTCGGCCGGCGATTTCGTCGAGGCCGGTGACGTCGCTGTACGACACTTCCTCTTGCGCGCCAGGGGGGTTGATGTCGATCGTCGTTCGGCGACGGCGTTTCGGTGCATCGACGGACATTTGCGTAACTTCCCCGCCTTCTTCGGGCTCGAGGGCGAGAACCTCGGATGCGATCCGGTGGATCGCCTGGGTATCGATAGGATCAGGAACGAGATGGACGTTGTCGGCGGTCATCGTTTCGCCGCCGCCGAGCACCAGGCTAGCCGGGATCTCGACGTCGGGCTCGAGCTTGCCGAGCAGCTCGAGGGCGTCCTCACCATCGAGCTGACGGGAGACGACCAACATCGACAGTCCTCCGCGGCTCAGGCGGTCACCTAAACTGCCTGGATTCGCCAGGATTTCGACCTCGCACTCGTCTCTGGCCAGCAGAAAGCGAACCTTCTTGGCCAGGACCGAGTCCTGGGTGCATACGACGATATGCTGGATGCTGCTCACGCCCGACTCGGTGCGTACGCTATCGATAGCCCCGCATGGGAGCAAGTTGGCTCGCGCGCTTCGTTCTGGACGAGAACGGGGGCTTCGGGTATCCATGAATCCAACGCGTCGATGTAGGACATCGACGTTCGCCGGGCTCCGTTGACGCTGTCGTCGACCTCGCGGTACCGCCCGACGACCGGCCATGCGTCACCATCCGATCAATCCCTCGAGCCTCGGTGCGCCGAAAGGATTTTCGCACGGCATCGCCGCGGCTCCCGGCCGCCTGCTCTTCGTGGCCGGCCAGATCGGCGCCGACGCTCAGGACCAGGTGATTCCCGGCGGATTCGTGACCCAGTTTGCGAAGGCGCTCGACAACGTGCTCGAAGTGGTCCGCGCCGCCGGCGGTGAGCCGGGCCATATCTGCCGCCTCACGATGTACGCTACAGACCGACAGGCTTACCTGAGCGATCTGGCCGCGGTGGGGGCCGCGTACCGTCAGCGAATGGGGCGACATTTCCCGGCGATGGCGCTGGTCGAGGTGTCCGCGCTGGTGCTCGACGACGCGATGATCGAGATCGAGGCCACGGCGGTCATCCCGGGAGGTGACGATGCGACCCATGGTTGACGGACTCGAGCTGGAGGTTCGCGACGGCATCGGCACCTTGACCCTCACCCGCGAGGACACCCTCGGCAGCCTCACCTTCGATATCTATCGGCGCTTGGTCGACCTGTTCGCCGAGCTTCAGGACGAAAGCGACGTCAAGGTGGTGGTCATCACCGGCCGAGGCCGTGGCTTCTGCTCTGGGGGTGATGTCCACGACATCATCGGTCGTCTGGTGACCTACGGACCGACCGAGATGACCGCGTTTGCGCGCATGACCGGCGACGTCATTCGAAACATGCGACGCCTCCGCAAGCCGATCATCGCCGCCATCAACGGCATGGCCGCCGGCGCGGGCGCGGTGATCGCTCTCGCCGCCGATCTTCGGGTGGCCGCTCGGACCAGCAAGATCGCCTTTCTGTTCACCAAGGTCGGCTTGACCGGTGCGGATATGGGGGCAGCGTATCTGCTGCCGCGGACGGTCGGCGTGGCAAAAGCGACCGAGCTGCTGATGCTGGGGGACTCTGTAGGGGCGGAAGAAGCCGAGCGGATCGGGTTGTTCAATCGGGTGGTGGAGCCGGACGAGCTGATGCCGGCGGCCCGAGGTCTGGCCGAGCGCCTGTCGTCGGGGCCGTCGTTCAGCCTCGGGATGACCAAAGAACTGATCAATAACGGGCTGAGCATGGACCTCAACTCGGCCCTCGATGCCGAGGCTCGGGCCCAGACGATCTGCATGCTTGCCGACGACTTCAAGGAGTTCCACGCTTCGTTCGTCGACAAGCGCAAGCCGACCTTCAAAGGGAAGTGATGCACGTAGACCAAGAGCGGCCCATCGTAGACGCGGTCGGGCTCCCGCTCGATCCTCAACTGAGAGAGCTGGAGCGACGGGCTCGCGCGTGCATCGACCACGAGATCGAGCCCCGAGCGGCCGCGGAGTCCGACGAAGCGGGCGTGGCCATGACCAAAGCGATGGGCGACGCCGCACTGCTCGACTCGGGGGCCGCCCTCGACGTTCCGGCGGTGTGCGTGCTGCGGGAGCTCGTGGCCTCATCGTCGGGGCTCGCAGACTCCATGCTCGCTTTGCAGGGGCTCGGCTACGCGCCGATCGCGCTCGCGGGGACCGACGCCCAACAGGCCGAGTGGGGTCCCAAAGTCCGGCGCGGGCAGGCGATCGCGGCCATCGGTATCACCGAACCTCAGGCCGGTAGTGACGTGGGGGCCATCGAAACCACCGCCCACCGCGACGGCGACCACTGGGTCATCAACGGTACGAAACACTACATCACCAACGCGGGAATCGCGGACTTCTACGTGGTCATCGCCCGCACGACCCCCGGCGCCGGTTCGCGGGGACTGTCGGCGATCATCGTTCCTCAGGACGCGGTGACCTCGGTGCAGCGATACGCGCTCGTCGCCCCTCACCCGTGCGGCAAGCTCGGTTTCGACAACGCCCGCGTTCCCTACACGAACCTCGTGGGGGACGAGGGGCAGGGCTTCAAAGTCGCGATGAGGACCCTCGATCACTTCCGGACCACGGTCGGGGCGGCGGCGGTGGGCATGGCCCGGCGGGCGCTGAAGGAGGCGACGGCGAGAGCGCAGCAGCGGGAGCAGTTCGGCCAGCCGATCGGACGCTTTCAACAGGTCGCCGCGCACCTCGCCGACATGTGGACGGAGCTTCAGGCGAGCCGTCTGCTCGTTTACCGTGCGGCGCTCGCGTTCGCGAACGAAGACCCGGCGGCCGGCATCTACTCATCGACGGCCAAGATGTTTGCGACCGAGGCATCGCAGCGGATCATCGACCGGGCCGTCCAGATCTTCGGCGGCGACGGGGTTCGGCAAGGGACGGTCGTCGAGCGGCTCTATCGGGAGATACGGGCGCTCCGAATCTACGAGGGGACGACCGAGATCCAGAAGGTCATTATCAGTCGGGGCCTGCTCAGCTAGCCGGCGCGAAAGGCGATTTATGTTCGACAACCTCGAAGACCGCTTCGGCGAGGTCATCAAAAAGATCCGGGGCCGAGGCACGATGACCGAGGCCAATATCAAAGACGCGGTGCGAGACGTGCGCCTCAGCCTGCTCGAAGCTGACGTTCACTTCTCGGTGGTCAAAGACTTCGTCAAGCAGGTCAAGACCCGCGCTTTGGGCAAGGAAGTCCAGGCGTCGCTTTCTCCTGGCCAAGACTTCGTCCGCATCGTCAGCGACGAGCTGACGAAGGTGATGGGCGAACGAGCGGTGCAGCTCGACCTTCGCCAGAAGCCGCCCATCGTGCTGCTGATGATGGGGCTGCAGGGCTCCGGCAAAACGACCACGTGCGGCAAACTCGCACTGAAGCTGAAGGCCGAAGGTCGGCAACCGCTCCTCGTGCCTGCGGATATCCAGCGCCCGGCGGCCATCGAGCAGCTGAAGACCATCGCCGGCCAAGTGGGCGTCGACGTCTACGACACCGTCCCCCAGATGCCGGTGCCCAAGATCGCCGAGGAGGCTCGGGCCCAGGCCGACCGCCAAGGCCACGACGTGATCATCGTGGATACCGCGGGTCGCCTCGCGATCGACCTCGAGCTGATGGACGAGCTCCGCACCACGAAAGAAGCGTTGACGCCGCAGTATAGCCTCCTCGTCGTCGACGCGATGACCGGTCAGGATGCCGTCAACGTTGCTTCCGAGTTCAAGGCGCAGATCGGTATCGACGGGGTGGTCATGACCAAGCTCGACGGTGACGCTCGCGGCGGCGCCGCGCTGTCGGTGCGCAAAGTAACCGGCGCCCCGATCTACTTCGCAGGCATTGGCGAGAAGATGGACGCTATCGAAGTCTTTCACCCCGATCGAGTCGCTCAACGCATCTTGGGCATGGGCGACGTCATGGGGCTCATCGAGAAGACCCAGCAGGCCTACGACGAGAAGAAGGCCAAAAAGATGGCCAAGAAGTTCAAGCGCGCCGAGTTCACGCTTGAAGACTTCAAAGAGCAGATGCAGATGATCCGCCAGATGGGCGACATGAAGTCGCTCATGGGCATGATTCCGGGGATGAGCCAGGCGATGAAGAAGATGGGGGCGAACTCCCCTGACCCCGACCAAGAGCTCAAGCGCATCGAGGCGATGATCAACTCGATGACCCCCTACGAGCGGCTGAACCCCGATGTGCTCAACGGCTCCCGCCGCAAGCGGGTCGCGGGGGGCTCGGGGACCTCGGTCGCCGACGTCAACGCGTTCCTCAAGCGGTTCAAGGAAGCGCGTAAGATGATGAAAAAGCTCAGCAAGATGGGCCCCGGAGGGCTTAAGGGCCTCATGCGCGGCATGGGCGGCATGGGGCCGGGCAACCCCTTCGGCGGGGGACCAGGCAACCCGTTTGGCGGCGGCGGCGGCCGACCCCAGTAAGCTCGGCCCGGCGCGGTTGCGCGACGGGGCCTCCCCGTGATGCAACGCGAAACATGAGCGCGCGGCTGGACCTGGGGCGAGACAGCGGCGGCGAGCCGCTGGCCATCAAACCCGAACGACTTCGAACCCACGGGGTCGTGGTGGGCATGACCGGTAGCGGGAAGACCGGGCTGTGCCTCGTCATGCTCGAAGAACTGGTCGCGGCCGGCGTTCCGATCATCGCTGTCGACCCAAAGGGTGACCTCGGCAGCCTCGGGCTTCTGTTCCCCCAGTTTCGCGCCGAGGACTTCGCGCCCTGGACCGGCGACGAAGAACCGGCGGCGGTCGCTCGACGGTGGCAGGCGGGCTTGCTCAAGGCCGGCATTCCCGCCGACCGAGTGCAGGCGGTTCGAGATCGACTGGATTTCACCGTCTATACCCCCGGCAGCATGGCCGGGGTGCCCGTCGACTTGATGGGGATGTTGGAGGCGCCGTCGGCAGAGACGGCCGCGGATACCGAGGCGAGGCGGGCGGTCATCGAAGCCGCGGTATCGGGGTTGATGGGCCTCGCGGGGCGTAAGGCCGACCCGATCAAGGACCCCGCCCACGTAACGTTATGCCACGTTCTCGATCGCGCCTGGGAGGCCGGCGAGCAGCTCGACCTGTCGTCGCTGATCATGCAGCTGGTCGATCCGCCGTTCGAGCGGGTCGGCGTGTTTCCGGTCGACCGCTTCTTTCCCCCCGATGAGCGCATGGAGCTCGCGATGGCCTTCAACGCGATCCTGGCTTCGCCGGGCTTCTCGACGTGGCGCCAGGGGGCGAAGCTAGACCCGGATCGGCTGCTGGCCACCGGCGACCGGACCGCGGTCAGCGTCTTCAACGTCGCCCATCTCGACGATCGACAGCGGCAGTTCTTCGTATCGCTGCTCTTGTCTCGGCTTTTGGCCTGGAGTCGGCGACAGCCGGGAACCGAAGGGCTCCGGGCGGTCTTATTCTTCGATGAGGTTGCCGGCTACCTGCCGCCTTACCCGCGCAATCCCCCCAGTAAGGCGCCGCTGCTGACGTTGATGAAGCAGGCTCGGTCGGTCGGGCTCGGCGTCGTGCTCGCGACCCAAAATCCGGTCGATCTCGACTACAAAGCGCTGTCCAACGCCGGATTGTGGTGCATCGGCCGACTCTCTACGGCTCAGGACCGCGAGCGCTTGCTCAAGGGCATCGACGGCACGGACCTCGACTCGACGGTGGCCGGCCTCAACAAGCGTCAATTCCTGCTCCATGAGATCGGCCGGGGTGAGCCCCGGGTGTTCGGCTCCCGGCACGCGATGTGTTACCTCCGCGGGCCGCTGACCGCGGTGGAGGTCGGCGAGCTCAATGAACTCTATGGCGTGGAAGCGGTGCCGCCTTCGACGCCATCCGCGCCCGCGGTCAGCGCGGGGACGGCGACGGTCTCGGAGGCACACCTGCCCCACGAACCCTCGGTCGACGGTCTCGAGAGCTACTTCCTCGACCCTCGGGTGGTGCTGTCGGCGCGGCTCGATGGCGTATTCACCGGGGCCGCGGAGCCCGCGCGGGAAGACGGCATCACCGTCTATCGACCGGCCCTTTACGCCGACGTTCGGCTGCGTTTCGACGAAACCAGGGTCGGCTTCGTGCTCGATCATCGAGAGCGCAGGGTGTGGTTTCCGCTCGACGATGACCGACCCTCCACGCCGGTCGCCACTCGTCTGGAGCGGGAGGACATCGTTTCCAGACCCGTTGACGACGCGGTTTTCGCGCCCCTGCCGCCCTGGATGGACGAAGCGAAGGAGCTCAAAGCGCTTCGGCGCGGGGTCGTGGACGACATCTATCGGTCCGAGACCCGGGGACAGTTCGTTAACCGCAAGCTGAAGCTGTACGGCAAGGCGGGCGAAAGCCGTGAAGCTTTCGACGAGCGTTGCCGCATCGCCGTCGAACGCGCGATCGACGAAGACGCCCAGAAGCTCAAGGATCGTTTTGAGACGAAAGCGGAGCGACTCGATGATAAGATCGCAAGCAAGACTTCCCAGCTGGCGGACCTTCGCGGCGTCGCGCGGTCTCGACAGCTGGAGGAGGCCGTCAACATCGGCACAACGATCATGTCCTTCTTCGGCGGACGTAAGAAGAGCATGGGGTCGGTGCTGAGCAAGCGGCGCCAGTCGGCGCGCGCGTCTCAGCGCGTCGATCGTCTAGAAGACGAGATAGGGCGGCTCGAGGAAGACGCATCCGAGCTGCAGGCAGAGCTGGAGCAGCAGGTGCAGTCGATCCGCGAGCGGGAAGAGCGAACGCTGGAGGAGACCGAGATCCGGGAGATTCGCCTCGAGCGGAATGATATCGAGGTCGCCCATTTTGGGGTGCTGTGGATTCCGGTGACTCGCCGGGTGTAGCTTTCCCCGGTCCGGCGTCGATAAATATATCGCTCGAAGCGTCGAATTGCAGAGTTGATGAACTTCGAGCAGCAATTGAGCCAGGCTACCGAGCTGGCTCGGTCCGGTCGGTTCGAAGAGGCAGAGTCGGCCTGCCGACGGCTGCTCCAAACCCAACCCAAGAGCTTCGAAACACTTCAGCTTCTGGGGTTGGCGCAAGCCCGCCTGGGGCGGGCCAACGAAGCGGTGGCCACCCTCAAGCAAGCGATGGCCAAGGATCATCGGCACGCCGGAATTCACAACCACCTGGGCCATGCGCTGATGAGCCTCGGTCGCTTCGAAGAAGCCCATCGATGCTTCGAGAAGGCGGCGGAGATTTCACCGGGCGGTCCTGAAGCTCACGTGGGGCTCGGCAGCGCGCTCACGCGGCTCGGCAAGATCGATGACGCGCAAGCGGCCCTCCAGCAGGCGCTGCGAGCCGCGCCGGATCTTCCGCCGGCGCTCGACGCGCTGGGGGTGTGTCTGCTCCGGCAGGGCCGGTTGCGAGAGGCCATGGACAAGCATCTCGAGGCGGCCCAAAGGGACCCGCCTCTGCCCAGTGCGTTCATCAACCTCTTCAACGCCATGATGCTCATGCACGTGACCGACGACGCTCGACGGGTGGCGCAAGCGGCCATCGCGGCATTGCCGGCCGTCTCGGCGGAGGCCGCGGAGCTGCAGGTCGGTCTCGCGAAGCTGGGGTGGATCGAAGGCCGGCTAAAGGATACCGACGTGGCGCTCGAGGCGTCGGAAGGGCTGCTGACGGGCTTCGAAGGTTATCTGAATCTGGGGCGCTTGCGAGCGAGCCATCGACTCCTTCGCCGGCTGGCGACTCAACGCGCAGGGTACACCGGCCCCGCCTACGACGGCGATCCGAGCCGGGCGCTGTTCTTCGTCGCCGACAGTCACGCCCTGCCCCCTTCGGAGACCGTCGTTTATCACCAGGGCCAGCCGCACCGGGTACTATCGGCGCTGATCGAGGGATGCCGGGTCCGAGACCTCGCCGCGGCCGCCCCCAACGAGCTGCAGGCCAGCCTGAGCGCCATCTTGCGGGCGATACCGGCCGGGCACCCGGTCGTCGTGGGGTTCGGGGAGCGCGACTGCCGGCTGGGTGCGGATGGCCTGCTCGACGAAGACGACGCGAGCTCGCGACTGCCGGATCGGGTGGACCGGTATGTCGATTTCGTGGCGCGAACCGCGGCCGAGCACGGCCACACTTTGCTCCTGTACGGGGTCCCGGCTCCTCATCCCGCGGTGGTCGAGCGGGCCAGCGAGGCGTTGCGACAGCGGCACGTCGCGCTCATTCGGAGGTTCAACAACGGTTTGCGCGAGAGCTGCCGGCGCCGTTCATTGGCGTTCCTCGACGTCTACGCGCTCACCACCACCGTCGAAGGCGTCGCGGATGGCAGCCGCCACGTCGATGAGCACCACGTGTACCCGGGCTCTGTGCGCGACCTGATGGAGCGCCCGCCCCGCCCGTGACCGCCCGCCGCTGCGTCGAAGCCGGCGTCCTGGATTCGAGGGCTCGCCAGGACGCGCCTTGCGATCGCTCATAGGTCGGTCCTTAAGGCGGCGTGATCCGGTGGATCGGGGAAGTCTGGGGTGCGCGTGCGAGGAAGGGTTTGGGGTAAACGTAGAGGGTTGAGCGGGCTCCAACTCCTCCCTCCTACGCTCACGCTCGACCCGAACACGCACCCTATGTGCGACCGCTAACCTCAGCGGACGTTCATTCTACTGAAGCGAAAATAAGGGCGCGCGGACTCTCCCTTTTGGCCGTCGACCTGTCCGTCGACTCCGTGGGCGACAACGATCGGCGTTGCCGCCCTACCGTCCTCGCTGGTGGGAGGCGTACGCCGACGGCCAGGCCTGGTGGACCGAACCTTGCTCCTTTTTGCCCCTGAATTGCGTTGGACGAGACAAGACCCGAGTACGGCGCTGACATCGGTTCTGGGCACGTTCGTGACACCCTTGCGCCGGTCATCTCGACCCTCGGGACGGGCAATTGGGTCCTCGGGGGCGTGGAGCCGGATACCGGCCGCACCGACGGCCACGACCATTGACCGGTGGGCTCGACCGGGGGCCGAGAGGTCCGAAAACGTGCCGTACGCCGGCATCTTGGACGCGATGGGGGTAGACACGTCGGGCGTCGGCCGGTTCCGGTCCCCGCGG
>JANQQN010000013.1 GCA_028289325.1 Myxococcota bacterium
TGTCGCGACCATCTCCATCGTCCGGCTCGCGTCCTCTCCCGTCGGCGTCGGCGCTGGCGCCGACGCCGGCGTCTCGCCCCGCGACGGCGGACCGACATCGACGTCCGTCCACGCGTCCTTCTTTGGCTCGGCGCGAAACAGGGTGAACGATACCCCGGCCAGGACTTCGAAATGGCTCGTATTACCGGCTCCCGGACCCCGCGCTCCAGAGATGATATGGCGCCCGTCGAGCCGCACCGACAGCCGATCGCTGATGTAATACTTGGCCCCCAGCCCCCAGTGGAACGCTTGGTCGACGTCGGAACCGGGGGCGCCGGTAGAGGCCAAAAGCCCACCGCCGACCACGGCGAACGGCGTAAGCCGCGCCGGCCACTGCAGCACTCCGTGCCCCCGCACCGTAAACAGATGGCCGAGGTCGCCCCCCCGGGTCCCGCTCGGCATATAGCCGCCCTCGCCTTCGACGCCGACGAAAGGCACCGGAAAATAGCTCAACCGCAGGCCCAGACTCGCATTCACGGCGTCATAGGGGCGGTGGTCGGTCCCTAGGGAGTCGTACAGCTCGTGGTCGCGGGAGGGAATAAACAACCCCAGCCAGGCGCCCGCTTCGATCATGTGGTGGCCGGGCTCGGCCGGCGGCGATGGCGGTACCGCCACCTGAGCGGTCGCGGCCAGCGCGATGAAGGCCCCTTGAAGCACCAAAGGTCGTTCCTCGCCTCCAACTGTCGGCGCAGGGGGGCGCCTCTTGAGCCCTTGGCAACACAACCGCCCCCGACGCCCCGTCTGGATGAATCTCCGCGGTTGTCGCATGGTTCGGCGGGAGGTAAGGCCCGTCTTCATGACCGCTCCCGTCGCCCGCATCGATCTTCAAGACAAAGTCGCGATCGTCACCGGTTCCAGCCGCGGAATCGGCGAAGCGATCGCCCACACCTACGCCACGGCCGGCGCCAAGGTGGTCCTCGCGTCCCGCAAGCGAGATCAGCTGGAGCGGGTGCAGGCGGACATCGAAAAGAACGGCGGCACGGCGACGGTGATGCCGTGCCATACCGGTGATCCCGAGCAGGTCGAAGGACTGGTCAAGGATGCCGTCGCGCATTACGGAAAGGTCGACGTTCTCGTCAACAACGCGGCCACCAACCCCTACTTCGGGCCGATGCTCGACGTGCAGTGGGCGGCGTGGGACAAGACCTTCGAGGTCAACCTCAAGGGCGTTTTCGCCGCCACCCGCGCGGTGGCCAAACATCTGCTCGATCGGGGCGCGCCGGGCAGCATTATCAACATGTCGTCGATCCTCGGCGTGCGCGCGGGGCGCCTGCAGGGGGTCTACTCGATGACCAAGACGGCGATGATCAGCATGACCAAGACCCTAGCCGTGGAGCTCGGCCCCAACGGCATTCGTGTCAACGCGATCTGCCCCGGATTCATCCGCACCGCCTTCGCCTCCGCCCTGGTGAACGACGAGGGCATCTCTCAGCTCCTGGTGGGCAAGACCCCGCTGGGCCGGATCGGGGACCCCGTCGATATCGCGGGCCTGGCCCTCTACCTGGCCAGCGACGCGTCCCGGTTCGTGACCGGCGCCGCGTATGTCGCCGACGGGGGCATCACTTTGGAGTAGGCGCCGCGAGCCAGCGCTGGCGCCGAGCGCCGACGCTGGCCGGGCCGGCGGGGTCGAACTCCAATGACCACGACGAGCGCGGTCGCACCCCGATCTCGATGGGCACCGGCCGCAGCTTGCCCCGTCGGGCCACGAGTAGCTCGAGCCGGCTGCCCGGCTCGTACCGGCGTACAGAATCGGAGAGGTCCAAGATTCGGTGACCGTCGAGACCGATGAGCTCGTCGTCCACGTTGATCCCCGCCGCGAAAGCCGGGCCCCCTCGCACGACTTCGGTGACCATCAGTCGCCCGTTCTCTTGAGTGGCCTCGATCCCTAGCCACGCTGCTTTTCGTCGGGTCTGACGAGAATTGGCGTCGTCACCGGCAGGCAGAGGCTCGACGGGCGTGAAGCGCAGCCCGAACCACTCGAGCGCTGGCCCGTAGTCGAGCGGCCGGGCGGTCCGGGCCGCCTCGTCGAGCCACGCGGCCGGCTCCGGGCCCCCGATCTTGCGAACGACGGCCAACAGATCGTCCCGGGAATAGCCCGTGTCGCCGGAGAACCGGGTGTACGCCGCGCGCATGACGTCGTCTAGGCTCCGGGTGTCGTTCGAGGCCCGACGGATGCGGGCGTCGAGGATCCAGCCCAGCAGCGAACCCTTGGTATAGTAGCTGACCGTGGTGTTGCGGGCGTTTTCGTCGGGTCGATAAAACTTGATCCACGCGAAGTACGAAGCGTCGTCGAGCGACTGCACGTCGCGTCCGGGGGTCGCCGCCATCTTCTCGATGTCGCGGCTGAGGGCCTCGAGGTAAGACTTGGCGCTCAAGATGCCCGCCCGAACCCGCAGAAGATTGTCGTAGTAAGACGTGAAGCCTTCGACGGCCCACAGCATCCGAGTGTAGTTCTCCCGCTCATAATCGAAGGGCCCCAGCGCTTTGGGCCGCAGCCGCTTACCGTTCCAGGCGTGAAACAACTCGTGGGTCACGAGCCCCGTCCAGCGCAGGTAGCGGTCCTCGTCTCGAGCCGCCCACGGGTCGGCCATCATCAGGGTCGAGCCTTTGTGTTCGAGCCCGCCGCCCCGCCCGTTGAGAACGTTGAGGAACAGGTACCGTTCATAGGGCAGAATGCCGCCCCATAGCTCGACGGTCGCCGCGGTGATCGCTTCCGCGTCGTGAGCGGCGCGCTCGTGGTCCCACACATCGCCGCCGCCGAAGGTCACGACCTCGTGGGGCACGCCGCGAATGGAGAAGGTGCGCCGGTCGAGCCGCCCCGCCACCAGCGGTGCGTCGACCAGAGCGTCGAAATCCTCGGCCACGAAGGCGTGACTCGACGTTGCGGTCGGCAACCGGGGCAACGCGATGGCGACGTCGGGCCATGCGGCCGGCGGGACCACGGTCAGCTGCATGGGCTCATCGAGGTGATCCACGTCGGCAAACACGACCGCGGCCGGGCTGAGCACCGCGTGGTCGGCATCGATGAAGTTGGTCCGCACCGTCGGCTCCCGACCGTAGACCCGATAACGAAGCGCGATCGCCGGGTCGCCGCGCACGGCGATCCGATAGCGATTCTTGGCCACCCGCTCGATGGGCCGCCGATCGCCGGACGGCGCCAAGGCCCGAAGGCCCTCCACGTGGCGAGCATACTCCCGGATCAGATAGGAGCCCGGGGTCCACACCGGCATCATCACCACGACGTACTCGCGGCCCCGGACGGGGAAGACGGCTTCCACGTCGACGAAGTGTGCTTCCGGTCGGGAAAACGACCACGTATAGCGAGCCACGGTCGCGGTGACGGTGATCGGCGCCTCGGTCGGCGGCCGAGGGTCGGCGCGGGCGGCGGCTGGCTTCGGTTCGGACGCGTCGCGATGGCCGGGAGGACCCTCGGCGCACGCGACGAGGCTGATGACGAACAGGCGGGCGATAAACAGGCGGGCGAAACAATGCATGGGGCGGGACCGTCGGGGCGCATGACCCGGGCTGGCCAGGTCGACTACACTAGCACGGTGACGGATGGCTCCGTCCAGCTGATCGTCTCGACCGCGCACGCCGCGCGGATCGCTGCCGCCGAGTCCTGGCTGGTCGACCGGGCTGTCGACGGGCCGGTGCTGATCGTCGCGCCGACCCAACGCGCGGGCGACGACATCGCCCGGCGGGCCGCGTTGCGCGAAACCGGCCTGTTGGGGCTCGAGCGGGCGACGCCGTCGAGGCTGGCCGGCCTGTGGGCCGCCCCATTTCTCGCCGCCGCCGGGCGGACCCGCCTGTCCGGCCTGGCCGCGGAAGCGATGGCC
>JANQQN010000032.1 GCA_028289325.1 Myxococcota bacterium
ATTCTTGGCGACGCCGTTCGACGCCATGATCCGGGCCTACGACGCAACCACGGGGCGGGTGATCTGGGCCTACGAGCTGCCCGCCGGCGCCGACGCGACCCCGATGCTGTACCGTCGCGGCGCTTACGAATACGTGGTGGTGGCGGCCGGAAACCGCCGCCGCGACGGACGAGGGCGGGGCGATCATCTGGTCGCGTTCCGGCGCCCGGTTCGCGATCCGACCCCGCAAGACCGCTGACCGTTTCGTCGTCGAAACTCGTCTTGCGACACCACCGGCGGTGGCCTGAGCGCGGGGCGGTCACACCTGTGTTAGCCTCGGCAGGTGATCCGACCCGACTTCGTGCGAGCGCTCTCCAAAGCCGTTAATCTGACGCTTCGCCTGCTGTGGGCCGGCCTGACCGGCTCACCGATCTTGTTCGCGGTCGTCGGCTATGTGGTGGTCACCGGCGACAAGTTCTCGGCCGGCGGCCTGTCGGAGCTCGTCAAGACCGTGCTCGTGGGGCTGGCCATCGCGTTGATCGCAGTGGCGGTGACCATCCGTCGGATCGGCGAGAACGCCGATTGGCTGGTGCCTTCCGTGCCCAACGCCAACCCCCAAATCCCGCCCGCGCTGAAGGTCGCTCCCGACTCGGACGACGAGCGGCGGGTGATCGGAGCGACCCAGCGCTACCAGACCTTGGTCATCGTCACGCTCGCCCTCGCCGAATCAGGCGCGGTTCTCGGCCTGGTCTTGACCATGTTGTCGGGGGCGCCGATGTACGTGGCGACGCTGGCCCCGGTGGTGGTGCTCGTCGACGTCGTTTTCTTGCGCCCGGACGCGGATATCGTTTCGCGGTTGGCGGAGGCGGTGCAGCGGACGCCGTCGATCTGACGCCGACGTTGCGGGCCCAACGACGCTTCGTTGCGTTCGCCCGCGGACGTGTCCTGGACGAATTCGTAGCTACGCGGCCGCCGGGGCCGGACAGCAAGATCACGCTCGAGCGCCGGGTAGGACAGCTCAGCCCCCGATACCTCCGGCTTATGGCCCGGAACCACTGTCAGGGGGGCTGAGGAGTCTTCGGAAGGTTACGTTGATCCGGGGTTCGGCGGTGGTCGGCTGTTTGGGGACGCCGTGGTACCAGCGGTGTTGGGTCGTACCGCCCATGACGAGCAGGCTTCCGTGGGCCAGCTGGTAGCGTACCCAGTATCGCTTCTTGCCTTTGGGACGGAGGACGAATCGGCGAACGGCGCCGAGGGAGACGGCGGCGATGGTCGGGTTGGTGCCGAGCTGAGGCTCGTCGTCGGCGTGCATGCCCATGTTGTCGTCGCCGTTGCGGTAGTAGTTGAGGACGGCGTGGTTGTAATCCACCCCGGTGTCCTCGACGACCCGTTCCCACAGCGGGCGAAGCGCGGCCGAAACCGGGCGCGGATCGAGCGTCTGCCCCGAGTACCGGTACGGGAGCTCGCCCGCCCAGGCCGTCAACCTCGGTTGAACAACGGTCTTGTCGCCCGCTCGGATCTCGACCTCAGACCACGCCTGCCCGTCGATCAGGGCGGCGAGCAGCGCCGTTCCATCGGCTTCGTCGAGCCATCGCGCGGCGTAGTCGACGTACGCGCCCTTGCCGAGATCGCGCCGCGCGAACCGGTCATCGTCCGCCGGCTTGCTCATCGCTCGAGTCTATATCGTCGCCCGCGGTCGCGGCGATCACGTCCGATACCAGGCGCGCGGAGTAGCCCCGGTCGTGAAAGAAGCGCACGACGCCTTCTTCGTCGAGGACGACGACCCGGGTGTTTCGCCGCCGCGCTTCGTTGCCGGTGAACTTCGCGATGACGTCCCCGTCGTCGTACATGGTCACCACCGCCGCCCAGTCTTCTTTGGGAATGCCGCCTCGCATCCCTTCGTCGATGGTGCCCGCGAACATGCCCGGCAGGGCCCCGGGAATGGTCGGCAGCTCGTACAGGGGCGCGTCGAGCTGCCCTTGGATCAGGCCCAACAGCCACCGGTCGACGTCGAACTGGGTGTCCTGCTCATACGCGATGAGCAAGACCGCTGGCCGACCCTTGACCACGTCGGGAAACGTTGTCGTCCGGCCGTCGAGCGCCGTTCCGGTGACCCGAGGAAACGGCTCGCCCGTCGGATCCCGGAGCGGGTAACGCGTCGCGCAACTCACGGACGCCAAAGCGACGACGACGGCGAGCGACATGAGGAGCGTGCAGATGGTGGGCCGGCCGTTGGCCTCCGCAGATTTCACGCCTTTGAAGTAGGGGCTGGCGTTCGATACGTCCAGGGTAGACCGGACTTCGTGGCAAGTCCCTTCCCTCGGGGTCGCCGGCCGCGCGCTTGCGCTCGGGAGACGCCTGGCTTTTGCTGAGCGAGACCATGCGTGACTTGAGCCCCCGTCCGTCCGACCTCGAGCCGATAGAGCTCGCCTCCCGTGACGAGATCGCCAACGTGCAGCTAGACCGGCTGAAGTGGAGCCTGCGCCACGCCTACGACCGGGTGCCGCTGTACCGGAAGAAGCTCGAGGCCGCCGGCGTCCACCCCGATGACCTCCGGTCGCTCGACGACCTCGCGAAGTTCCCGTTCACCACCAAACAGGATCTTCGCGACAACTATCCGTTCGGCATGTTCGCCGTGCCGCGCGAGGAGGTGGTGCGGATCCACGCGTCTTCGGGGACCACCGGCCGTCCGACGGTGGTCGGCTACACGACGAAAGACGTCGATACGTGGGCCGACGTCGTCGCGCGATCGATCCGGGCTTCCGGCGGGCGGTCAGGCGACATCGTTCACGTCGCTTACGGCTACGGCCTATTCACCGGGGGGCTCGGTGCACACTACGGCGCGGAGAAGATGGGATGCACGGTGGTCCCGGTCTCGGGAGGGATGACCGAGCGGCAAGTGCGTCTTATTCAGGACTTTGGTCCCGACATCATCATGGTCACCCCGTCATACATGCTGGCCATCCTCGACGAGTTCCGCAGCGCCCACGTCGACCCCCGCCAAACGTCGCTGAAGGTCGGCATCTTCGGCGCAGAGCCGTGGTCGGACGGTATGCGCCAGCAGATCGAAGACGCGTTCGACATGCACGCCGTCGACATCTACGGGCTGTCGGAAGTCATCGGCCCCGGCGTGGCCAACGAGTGCGTCGAAACCAAAGACGGCCTTCACGTTTGGGAGGATCACTTCTATCCGGAGATCGTCGACCCGACCACGGGCGCGGTTCTCCCGGACGGTCAGCGAGGCGAGCTGGTCTTCACGTCGCTGACCAAAGAAGCGATGCCCGTCATTCGTTACCGGACCCGAGACCTGACCCGTCTGTTGCCCGGTACCGCGCGAACGATGCGCCGAATGGAGAAGGTCACCGGCCGCTCCGACGACATGATCATCCTTCGCGGCGTCAATGTGTTCCCAACCCAGATCGAAGAGCAGGTCCTGACCTGCGACGGCCTCAGTCCCCACTACCAGATCGAGCTCACCCGCAACGGCCCTACGGACGTGATGGCCGTCCACGTGGAGGCGGAACCGGACCACGCCGGCGAAGCCGACCGGGCCGCAGCCGCGGCGCTGCTCGCCCAGCGGATCAAGGGCACCGTCGGGGTGTCGGTCCAGGTCGTCGTGGAAGACCCCGGCGCCGTCGAGCGCTCGATGGGCAAAGCGAAACGGGTCGTCGACCGTCGGCCCGCTCGATGATGGTGAAATGACGGTGGGCCCCCGAACCGCCGAGTCCCGCCTCGAACGCCTGATCGACGAGCTGCACACTTCTCGGCTCCGCGTATGGTCGATCGTGGTGAGCTTCTTCGGCGACGCGGTGAACCCGCGGGGCGGACTGCTGTGGCTCAGCGCGTTCCGACCCCTGGCCTCGCGGCTCCGCATCGAGAGCGGAACCCTGGGCGCCGCGATGTCCCGCCTCACCGCCGACGGCTGGCTGATCCGAGACAAACGAGGCCGCCATACCCTCTACCGACTCGATCCGTCCGGCAAAACGGTTTTTGACGAAGCGACCGACCGAATCTACGGGCTCCTCCGCCCGCGAGCATGGAATGGGAAATGGACGATCGCGATCGTACCGAACGGCGAAACGCCTTCCGGCTTCGCTCGAATCGACGAACGAACCTGGGTCCGGCCGGGGTGGACGCCCGATGATACCCGCGAACCCGCCGCGCCCGGCGTCGTATTCAAGGCGAGCACCGACGCTTCGCCCGCGCTTCAGGCGTTGGTCGCCGACGCGTGGAACCTCGACGAGGTGGGGGCGGCGTACGACCGATGGCGGACTCGGTTTGTCCCGCTGTCCGAGGCCCTCGCCCAGGGCGCTCCCCTCAGCCCGCTGTCCGCGATGTGTGCGCGGGTGCTCCTCGTCCACGGCTTTCGGCGGGTCGTCCTCAAAGATCCCGCGCTCCCGGAATCGCTGATCGGGCCTCGCTGGCCCGGGTGCGCCGCACGGCGTCAGGCTGAATCGCTGTACCGAGCCTTGTTGCCCGCCAGCGAAGCGTGGCTCGACGCGCCCAACGCCACCCCCGAAGGCCCTTTTCCGCGGCCGGACGCGCGCTTTTACAAGCGCTTCGGCGGGTTGAGGTAGCCTCAGTGCTCAATAGGTTACAAACCAACCATTGCGTATCCATGATTCGTAATACATAGTTCGAGCATGTACTCGCAGGGGCTGATCGGCGCGAAAACCGACACCACCGAAGACGAGGCGTTCCTCGCCGCGTTTCAAGCGCGCATCGACGCAGATGAAAAGATCGAGCCGCGAGACCCGATGCCTGAGGGCTACCGCAAGCTGCTGCTCCGCCAGATCGCGCAGCACGCCCACTCCGAAGTCGTCGGCATGCTGCCCGAAGGCAACTGGATCACCCGGGCCCCCACCTTGCGCCGTAAAGCCGCCCTGCTCGCGAAAGTGCAGGACGAAGGCGGCCATGGCCTCTACCTGTACGCGGCGGCCGAGACCCTGGGCGCCAGTCGGGAGCAACTCGTCGACCAGCTCCTCGACGGGACGGCCAAGTACTCATCGATCTTCAACTATCCGACCCTGACGTGGGCGGACGTGGGCGCGATCGGCTGGCTGGTCGACGGGGCCGCGATCATGAACCAGATCCCCCTGTGTCGCTGCAGCTACGGTCCGTACGCCCGGGCCATGATCCGGATCTGTAAGGAAGAGAGCTTCCACCAGCGCCAAGGGTACGAGATCATGACGACCCTCGCCCAGGGCTCGGAAGGCCAGCGACGAATGGCTCAAGACGCGCTGAACCGGTTCTGGTGGCCTTCACTGATGATGTTCGGGCCGTCCGACTCTGCTTCGGTCCACAGCGATTGTTCGATGAAGTGGAAGGTGAAGCGGTTTACCAACGACGAACTTCGCCAGAAGTTCGTCGACGCCACCGTCCCTCAGGCCGACTACCTGGGGCTGAAGGTTCCCGACCCCGACCTTCGTTGGAACCCGGAGCGCAACAGCTACGACTTCGGAGAGATCGACTGGGATGAGTTCTGGCGAGTGGTCAAGGGCAACGGCCCTTGCAATCGAGATCGAATGAAAGCGCGTCGCCGGGCCCACGAAAACGGACTGTGGGTGCGCGAGGCGGCCGCGGCCCACGCCGCGAAGCGAAAGGCTGCAGCATGAGCACGCCCCACCAACCCCTGTGGGAAGTGTTCATCCGGGCCCGAAACGGCGTCGCCCACAAGCACGCGGGCTCGGTTCACGCCGCCGACGCCGAGCTGGCGTTGATCGCCGCCCGAGACGTCTACACCCGTCGTGGCGAAGGAGTGAGCCTGTGGGTCGTGGAGTCGAAGCACATCGTCGCCTCCGACCCGAACGACAAAGGCGTCATGTTCGAGCCCACGGCTTCGAAACCGTATCGACACCCGACCTTCTACGAAGTTCCCGAAGAAGTCGGCAACATGTAGCCGGAGGACCGAAGTGGCCGAGTCGAGCCCATTCATTCGTTATCTGCTCCGGATCGCCGACGATCATCTGATCCTCGCCCAGCGGCTTTCCGAGATGACCGGACACGCGCCCATGCTGGAGGAGGAACTGTCGCTGGCCAACGTCGCGCTCGACCTCCTGGGGCAAGCGAGGTCGTTGTTTGCCCGCGCCGCCGAGCTCGAAGGCCGAGGCCGCACCGAAGACGACCTCGCGCTCATGCGCCTCGAGCATGAGTACACCAATGCCCTGCTCGTCGAGCAGCCCAACGATGATTTCGCGTACGTGGTGATCCGACAGCTGTTGTTCTCGGCCTTCGCCGAGCCGTTTTGGCGGGCCGCGGCCGACTCGAAAGACGAGATCTTCGCCGCCGCGGCCCAAAAGGCGGTCAAGGAGTCGGTCTACCACCTCCGCTACGCCCGCGAGTGGACGATCCGACTCGGCGACGGAACCGACGAGAGCCGGCGTCGGGTGACCGAGGCCCTCGACGATCTTTGGCCTTACGCCGGCGAGCTGTTCGACCGCGACGATACGGTGGCCACGGTGGTCGAAAGCGGCCTCGGCCCGGATCCCGACCGACTCCGTCCCCTTTGGGACCGAACCATCGACGAGACCTTGACCGCGGCTACCCTCGCTCGCCCCGACGCGCCATGGGCCCCGGGCGGCGGCCGCGACGGCCGCCACTCCGAACACCTCGGTCACCTCCTCAGCGAGCTGCAGTACATGCAGCGCGCGTACCCGGGAATGAGCTGGTGACCATCGACGAGGTCGAGCTGGCGCGGGCCAAACGAGTCGCGGAGGCCGTCCCGGACCCCGAGCTTCCGATGGTGGTCATCGGCGACCTGGGGATGATCCGAGGCGTGCGCCGCGATGGCGACGCGGTGGTCATCGCGTTCAGTCCGACCTACTCGGGCTGTCCCGCCACAGACCCCATCCAGCAAGACATCTTGCGAGCCCTCGCCGCCGCGGGTTACCAAAACGCCCGCGTCGAGATTCAAGCCTCACCGGCGTGGTCGACCGACTGGATCACCGACCGCGGCCGCGAGAAGCTGCGCGCGGCGGGCATTGCGCCTCCCGTCGCGGTGTCGACCAACGCCGCCCTCCCTCTGTTCGGCGAGCGACAGGTTCCGTGTCCCCTGTGCGGCAGCATGGAGACCGAACGCCTCGCCGAGCATGGCTCAACCCCCTGTAAAGCGCTGTACCGGTGCTCCTCGTGCCGGGAGCCCTTTGACCACTTCAAGTGCCACTGACATGAGTCGATTCCATTCCCTGAAGATCGCCGAGGTGCGGCGCGAGACGGCGGACGCGGTCTCGGTCGCGTTCGAGGTCCCGCCGGACCTCGTTGAGACCTTTCGCTTCCAGCCGGGTCAATACCTCACCCTTCGCGCCGACGTCGACGGCGCCTCCGTTCGCCGGCCGTATTCGATCTGCTCGGGCGTCACCGATCGCCGACTCCGGGTGGGGATCAAGGCCGTGGCCGGGGGCCGCTTCTCTACCTTTGCCCAGGGCTTACGGGCCGGCGACACGCTCGACGTGATGCCTCCCCAAGGTCACTTTCGCTGGCTGACCGCCGACGAACGAGGGCCGGGTTCCGGCCCCCGTCATCACCTCGGATTCGCGGCTGGAAGCGGCATCACGCCGATCCTCTCCATCTTGAGGTCCGTGCTCCGCGAGTACCCGCAGGACACCTTTACGGTGTGCTACGGCAACCGGGGCCAGGGCGCCGCGATGTTCCTCGACGAGCTGCACGACCTGAAAGACGAGGCCATGCAGCGGCTGAGGATCATGCATGTCTTCAGCCGAGAGCAAACCGATGTCGAGCTTCAGCGAGGCCACATCGACGGTGACCGGGTCCGCGCCCTCGCCGAATGCGGATACTTCGACCCCCAAACCATCGATGTGGTGTATGCGTGTGGGCCGGGGGCGATGAACGAAAAGGTGCGCGATGCCCTCCAGGCGCTCGGCGTGCCGACGACGAAGGTTCGCTTCGAGCGATTCACCGCCGCACCGAAAGACGACCGGGCCCCTTCACCCCCGCCGGCCACCGCTGATGCCGAGACCGGAGCCCAGGTCGACGCCGTCATCGACGGCCTGACCCGAAGCCTCCGCATCCGGCCGGACGAAAACGTCATCGCCGCCGCAGAGCGTCAAGGCGTCGACCTGCCTTATTCCTGCGCGGGTGGCATGTGCTGCACGTGTCGGTGCAAAGTCGTGCAGGGCGAAGTCCGCATGGACGTGTGTTACTCCCTCGAGAAATGGGAGCTCGAGGCGGGATTCGTCCTCGCGTGCCAAGCCCACCCGACGACCGAACGCGTCGTCCTCGATTTTGACGCGCGCTGACCGAGCAGCGCGGCGAGGTCTCTTATGAAAACACTGCAGAGCTTTTTGAACGACGAGTGGATCACCGGGACCGGTGGCGGCCGGGTGCTGCAGGACGCCTGCACAGGACAGGCGGTGGCGACCGTCCACAGCGGAGGGTTCGACGCGAAGGACGTATTGCGAACGGCGCGGGAGATCGGGGGCCCTGCGCTTCGTAAGATGACCTTCCACGAGCGAGCGCTGATCCTCAAGGAGCTCGCGAAGTACCTCAGCGCTCGCAAAGACGCTCTGTACGCGACCTCGACGATGGCCGGGTGCACCAAAGCCGACTCCTGGATCGACATCGACGGCGGCATCGGGGTTCTGTTCACGTACTCGTCGAAAGGGCGCCGAGAACTGCCCAACGCGCACCACCTCGTCGAGGGGCCGGCGGAAAAGTTCGCCAAAGACGGCTCGTTCGGCGGTTTGCATATCGGGGTGCCCAAAGAAGGCGCGGCCGTGCACATCAACGCGTTCAACTTTCCGATGTGGGGCATGCTCGAGAAGTTCGCCCCCGCGTTCTTGGCCGGCGTCCCGGTGATCACCAAGCCGGCCACGCCGACCGCGTTCCTGGCCGAGGCGGTGGTGCGACAGATCGTCGAGTCAAAGCTTCTGCCTCCCGGCGCCCTCCAGTTGATCTGCGGAAGCGTCGGTGACCTGTTCGACCATCTCGACGGGCAGGATTCGGTCGGGTTTACCGGTTCGGCCGCGACGGCGGCCAAGCTTCGAGGTCACCGTTCGGTCATCGAGCGATCGGTCAAGTTCACCGCCGAGGCCGACTCCCTCAACTCCGCGATACTGGCTCCGTCCAGCGGGCCAGGAACCGCGGAGTTCGATCTGTTCGTGCGCGAGGTGGTCCGAGAGATGTGCGCGAAGGCCGGCCAAAAGTGCACGGCCATCCGGCGGGCGTTCGTTCCCGAGTCTCACGTCGAAGCCGTCATCGACGCCCTCAAGGCCAAGCTGGCCAAGGTCGTGGTCGGCAATCCTCGCTCCGAGACCGTCCGCATGGGCCCCCTCGCGAGCCGAGATCAGGTTCATGAGGTCCGAACGGCGATCGAGGCGCTGACGAAGGAAGCGAGCGTCGTCGTCGGAACCGAAATGCCGGCGCTGGTCGACGCCAAGCCCGATGTCGGGGCCTTCGTCGCGCCGACCCTCCTTGTGGCCCACGACGGCCCGCTGTCCGCGGTCCATGCGGTGGAGGCGTTCGGGCCGGTGTGCACCGTCGTCCCCTACCGAACCGCGGACGACGCGGTGGGCATGGTCAAACGCGGCGAAGGGAGCCTGGTCGCTTCGGTGTTCGCCAAGAGCCCTGAAGACGCGCGCACGTTGGGGCTCGGGATCGCCGCTCACCACGGGCGGGTCCTCATCGTCGACGAGACCTGCGCGAAGACGTCGACCGGACACGGCTCCCCGCTGCCTCACTTGGTTCACGGCGGCCCGGGGCGCGCCGGGGGCGGCGAGGAACTGGGGGGCATTCGCAGCGTCAAGCACCACCTCCAGCGGACCGCGATCCAGGGCTCGCCCGACATGCTCACTGCCTTGAGCGGCGAGTACGTCGCCGGTGCGGAACGCCGGCAAGAGGTTCATCCCTTCAAGCGAACCTTCGACGATCTTCAGATCGGCGACAGCGTGACGACGGAATCCCGAACGATGACCGTCGACGACATCGATCGGTTCGCCGACCTGTCCGGCGACAAATTCTACGCCCACATGGACGAAGAGGCGGCGAAGGCCGGCGGCATGTTCACGGGACGCGTCATCCACGGCTACTTCGTGCTGTCGATGGCCGCGGGGCTGTTCGTGTGGCCGGAGCCAGGGCCGGTGCTGGCGAACTATGGGCTCGAACGATGCCGATTCACGACCCCGGTCTACCCCGGCGACGAGCTCCACGTGGTCTTCACCTGCAAATCGAAGTCCCTGCGCATCGGAACCGGCTACGGCGAAGTCGCCTGGGACACGCAAGTCATCCGCAACGACGGCGAGATCGTCGCGGCCTACGACGTGTTGACCATGGTCGCCTCGCCGGCGAACGCGGTCGAAGCGCCGACGGTTTAGACTGAAGTTCGCAGCCTGTTGGCGTGCAGGCGCCTGAGTTCATTGAGGTTTCGTGGAGATTGAGTCGGATCGATCTGACTACATCGCGTTGATAAGGTT
>JANQQN010000038.1 GCA_028289325.1 Myxococcota bacterium
CATGGCTTACGCACTTCGCGCGCTGTCCCACCTCGCGTTTCAAGACCCGATGGCCCAGTCCCTCAACCGAATCGTGGACGCTTTCGATGGCCTCCAGGCGCAGCTTGAACGCATGAAGGTCGGTGAGCTTCGAAGTGAAGACGACCCCTCTTTGCAGGACCAGACGACGCTGGACGAGCCTGACGTCGACGCCGGGGAAGTTCTCCTGTTCTGAGGGGCGGACGACTCACCTACGCCGCGATCGGTCGCCCACCGAAGCACGGCCCCGAAGTCTCTTTTTGCGCTCAAGGTCGCCCCCTAGGGTCCGAATCTACCTCCAGACTCCGGCTTAGAGCCGCAGCACACTGGAGACAGAACATGACCACGGTACTTTGGTTGCAAACCGGCGCGTGCAGCGGCGACAGCATGTCCATTTTGGGGGCGGAGACGCCGGATTTACTAGAGACGCTCTCGACCTACGGTGTCGACCTGCTTTGGCACCCTTCGTTATCGAGCGAGAGTCCGGCTCAACTCTGTCAGATGATCGAAGATATCTGCGCCGAAAAGCGAGAGCTCACCATCTTGTGTGTCGAAGGCGCGATCGCCACCGGCCCCGACGGTACCGGCATGTTCGACTCGCTGCACGGCGAGCCGAAGATGAACGTCGTGCGCCGGCTCGCTGACGCGGCGCGGTTCGTGGTGGCGATGGGGACGTGTGCCGCGTTTGGCGGAGTCGTTACGTTGGATCCCAATCCGACGGACAGCACTGGTCTCCAGTACCTGAAGGCCAACAAGGGCGGGTTACTAGGGGCCGACTGGACGTCCAAAGGAGGACTTCCGGTCGTCAATGTCGCCGGCTGTCCCGCCCATCCGTCGTGGATGGTCGAAACTCTTCTTACTTTGGCGCTCAGCGGAACGATAGGCCTCGACGGTCTCAACCGACCGAGTGAACACTACGATCGCGTCGTCCATCAAGGCTGCACCCGCAACGAGTTTCACGAGTACAACATTGAGGAGGCATCGTTCGGGGGCGAGGGCTGTTTGTTCTTCAATCTGGGTTGCCAGGGGCCCTTCACTCAAGCGCGGTGCAACGACTCGCTGTGGGGTGGCGTGAACAGCAAACCACGGGCGGGAGCGCCGTGTGTGGGGTGTACCTCGCCGGACTTTCCCAAGGATCAGTCGTTGTTGGCCACCGCTCGCATCGGTGAGATTCCGCTGAAGCTGCCTCACGGCGTGGATCGGGCTCGATACATGGCCTACAAGGGCTTGGCCAAGTCTGCGGGGCCCGAGCGATTGACAAGTAAGGTTGACAACCGGTCGTCCCGGCTCAAGGTCGTGGACGGGTCTGTGGCGGAGGGTTGAGATAACGATGGGCCAGTCAAGGATCGTCAATCTGGAGATGAACCGGGTCGAGGGCGACCTCGAACTTCGACTTGAGTTCGACGGCAACCGAGTCACCGATGCGTGGACCGTGGGCACGATGTACCGTGGGTTCGAGCAGTTCCTTAGCGGCCGGGCCGATACGGACGGGCTGGTCATAACGCCTCGCATCTGCGGCATATGCGGAACGGCTCACCAATACGTCGCGGTCGCCGCTTTGGAGACCGCGTACGGGACGCCGATCGCGCCCAACGGGATGAGGGTCAGGAACATCTGTCTCGCCACCGAGTCCGTTCAAAGCGACGCCCGACATACGTTCCTGATGTTCTGCATCGACCTGTGTCACCAGCGCTACGGCGACCATCCCTTGTTCCCGCAGATCGTCGATGCATTCGCGGTCTTCGAAGGCTCGATCTACACTGAAGTGGTTCGCCACACGAAGGAGCTACTGAAGATCGTCGCCCACTTTGGCGGTCAGTGGCCCCACGCGACGTTCATGGTCCCGGGAGGGGTGGTGACCGTCCCTGATCACTCGACCGTCCTCAAGTCGTTGGCGGTGCTCGATAGCTACACACGCTGGTATGAAGAGCGCATCCTCGGCTGCTCGAGCGAGCGCTGGGAGGAGGTGTCGTCTTACGACGACCTCATGACCTGGCTCGACGAAAACGAAAAACACCGTGACAGTGCGCTCGGCCTCTTCGTTCGCTTCACTCGAGATATCGGGCTCCATACCTTCGGTCGAGGCAGCGGTAATCTACTCAGCTACGGCAGCCTATATGACCCTGAAAGGTGGCAGCCTCCCTTCGACGAACTGGCGACCCTGAATGCGTCAGGATTCCGCGACGCGGATACGGGGGAGATTCATCCCGTGGATCACCAGTACATCGCGGAGCACGTGAAGCACTCCTTCTTCGTCGATCACGAAGGCGGACAACACCCGTGGGTTGGGGACACGATTCCCGAGTATGCGCCGGACACCGATAAGTATTCGTGGGCGAAAGCACCGCGCTACCACGGAAAGGTCGCCGAGGCGGGTCCGCTTGCGGATTCGTACATGGCGGGCGATCCGTTGGTGCGAGACCTCTTCGCGCGGGAGGGCTCCAACAGCTGGTTGCGGCAGTTCGTACGGCTGCATCGCCCGGTCGCGACGCTGGCTGCAGTGCGCAAAATGCTCTTTGAGCTCGTCGAGAACAAGTCTGAGCCGTACATCATCAATACCCCGCTCGAGGGGAAGGGGTCCGGCGTCGGGCTCGGCCAGGCCGCGCGCGGCGCGTTGGCGCACTGGGTTCAGTTCGAAGACCATAAGATTCAGAGGTATCAGATCATTACCCCTACCGGCTGGAACGCGTCGCCGCGGGACTCGGAGGGCCATCGGGGCCACTGGGAAGAGACGGTAGTGGGGACGACCGTGCGGGACGTCGATGATCCGATCGAGCTCGGCCACATCATTCGATCCCACGATGCCTGCTTGGTGTGCACAGTTCATTTCCTGGACACCGGCAAGCGACGCCGCTTCGCGGTGTAGCGGGGTCAGCATGGTTCCTGATGGCTACGTCGACACGCGGGTGATCTGCTTCGGCAACGAATGGCACGGAGACGATGGGGTGGGGATGCGAGTCTACGAGGTACTCAGTGGGCGCGACCTGCCGGACGGGGTCGCACTTCATGCGGCGGGTACGACGGGGTTGTCGGGGGCCATGTTCTTCGAGGACTGCCGACGAGCGATCGTCATCGACGCTTTATGCAGCAACGCGGAGCCGGGGTCGGTGCATCGGCTTCGACGTGACGATGCGATGTTCGACGAGACGCCGATGTCCAACCATGCGTTGGGCCTCGGATATCTCCTGCGGATGCTTCCCACGTGTTTGGAGCCGGCGGACGTGCCGGAGGTCGTCATCTTTGGCGTACAGGTGGAGTCGATCGAGATACTCAAGCGCGGCCTCAGCCCCCACGTAGAACGAGCCGTGTCCGCGACCGTTGAGCGCGTCTTGGCCGAAGCCGCGCGACAACCCGAACTTGCATGAAGCTTACGAGGTAGCACATGTCCAGGATTGAACCGACATCGAATGGCAGCCCGAACGCCGACGCTCAGAAACAACGCATAACCATCCTGGAGAACGAGGTGGCCGCACTGACGGCGGCGGCGCGCAACCAAGAGAAGCTCGTGGTCGAAGGTTACGAGAAGATGGAGGAGATGCTGCGTACGGTAGAGGCGCAGCGAAATGAGGTCAGCCGGACGTTGGACGGCCTCGCCCGCACCCGAGGTTTTCTCGACCGGATCATCGACACCATGGACGAGCTACTGCTCGTGTTCGGGTCCGACGGCAAGGTCGCGCGGGTGAATCGGCGCTTGGAAGACCTCACCGGCTACGGCAGCGACGACTTGGTCGGCGGCTCGGCTGACCATTTGTTCGACCCCGAAGCATTCGAAGAGCTTCGCGCTCAGGCTCACGCTCGCTTCAAGGGAGGGACGTTGTCGACGGTGCTGTCCACCGCTCGGTCCAAGGTGTTGGAAGCAGATCTGGTCACCAAGAGCGGACAACGGATTCCACACTTGTTTCGGTGGGCTAACCTGTACTCCAGCAAGGGAAAAAAGGACGGCTTGGTCTTGGTCGGAACCGACATCCACGACGTCAAGGAGGCGATGGGGGCGCTGGAGAAAGCACATGCAGGCATGCGGCGCGTTCTCGACAACGTCAACGAAGGGCTGCTGACCGTCGATCCCGTCGGCGTCCTATCGAAACAAGCGTCGGCCATCGTTTTCGAATGGTTCGGGCCGATCGGCGAGGCGAACGCCTGGGACTATCTCGGGCGCGGTGATAAGGCGTTCAAGGAAGCGTTCGAACTGGGCTTCGAGTCGTTTACCGACGGGTTTCTGCCCGAAGTGGCCTGTCTCGAGCAGATGCCGAGTCGCCTCAATCGTGGCCGAGCAGTGTACGAACTCAGGTACCGGACCCTTCATGACGACGATCGCTTCGCCGGACTGCTGGTCATCGTGACGGACATTACCGAGCGCTTGGAGGCGGATCGAATCGCCCGGCAGCAGATAGAATTGGTCGAGATCTTCCAGAGCATCATGAAGGACCGCTTCGGCTTCGGAGAGTTCTACGAAGAGGCTTGTCGCACCGTGTCCGCGCTGGTCGACGCCGGGTCTCGGCAGCTCAGCATTGACTGCGGCGAACCGAAGGCCACGGATCAAAAGGCGGCTCTACACACCCTGAAGGGGAACTGCGGCCTGTTTGGGATCGCGAGCATCGCCAAGCTGTGCCACCTCATCGAAAACCGGATGGAGGATGAGCATCGAAGCGCGACCCCTGTGGAGCTCGAGGAGCTCGCGGCGGCCTGGCATGAGCTGTCCGAGAGGCTATCGATGGTCCTCGAAGGCAAGGGCGACGTGGTTGAAATCGCCAAGGCCGAATTTGACGAGTTCATGCGCAAGCTTCTTGTCAACGACCAGCTCGACTATCTGGCTCGAATCGTCGGCAAGTGGACGTTCGAGCCGAGCCGGCAGCGCCTGCAGCGGGTGGCCGACCAGGCGAGGTCTCTCGCCATGCGCCTCGGACGAGATGAGATCGAGGTCGATATCGTGTCCGACAACTCGCGCCTTCCACCGGAGCGATGGGCGCCATTTTGGGCATCCTTTGCCCATGTCGTGCGAAATGCCGTCGACCATGGTCTCGAGCCGCCCGAGGAACGGATCAGCGCGGGCAAGAACCCGGTGGGCAAGCTTCGGCTCCGGACGGAAGCTGTTCGCGATGAGGTTATCGTCGAGATAGCCGATGACGGTCGAGGTATCGACTGGCCTGCGCTGCGGGCCAAGGCCGAGCGCCAAGGCGTCGGCGACGTGAATGCCCTCTCAGATCAGGAACTGCTGTTTGCAGAGGGGCTGTCCACGAAGGACGAAGCCTCCTTGGTCTCTGGCCGCGGCGTGGGAATGGGCGCGATTCGGCAGTCGTGTGACCGCCTCGGAGGCTCGATCGAGATCGAGACCATACGAGGGCAGGGGACCACCGTGCGGTTTCGCATTCCGAAGGAGAACAACTGGTCGGTGGATATCAACGCGGCTTCCGCCTCGGAGCGTATCGCGACTTCGGCCGCGGTTGGACGGCGACGGCCGGCGCTGTAGGGCCGCGCTGGCCGTCTCAGATCATTCTTTCGATCGACGCTGGCGCCGTATGAGGACCGCGCCGTGCGGCGGTTCAGCCGCGTGCTGCACGCAACGAACAGGGAGACCACGGGCCTTGGCCGACGCCCGGGCGTGCGGCGCGAATCAAGTGAGGGAGAACGGTTCGAGAGCGCGTTCGAAGATTCCGAGCGAGTAAGCGATGCACAGGCCGTAGTTGGTCATGGGTACGCTTTGCGCTTGGCAGCGCCGAACCCGGGACACGATCTCCTGCCGGTTTTTCGTGCAGCCTCCGCAGTGAAGTACGAGGTCGAACCCGGCGACAGAATCCGGGAATCGGCCCTGAACGTGCTCGAACTCCAAAGGTGCGCCGACGTACTGGGTGAGCCACCGCGGGATCTTGACCCGGGCGATGTCTTCCCCCGTCGGGTGATGGCCACAGGCCTCCGAAACCAGAACTCGGCTCCCTTCGCGAAGCTCATCGATGGCCCGGGCGCCTTCGACGAAGACCTCGAGGTCTCCTTTGACCCGAGCAAAGAGAATCGAGAAGCTCGTCAGCGAAACCGACCGTGGAACGTCCGCCGCGACGCGCAAGAAAGCTTGCGAATCGGTCACCACGAGATCCGGAGGCGCGTGCAGCCGACTCATCGCTGCCGCGAGCTCGCGCTCCTTGACGACCAGGACCATCGCGTCGTGGTCCAGGGTCTGCCGGATGGTCTGGACCTGAGGCAGAATGAGGCGGCCCTTGGGAGCTTCGGGGTCGATGGGGACGACAAGTAGGGCGAGGCCGCCCGGCGGCATGAGGTCAGCGAGCAGGGGAGGGGACGACGTTCGAGCTTCGGGGGTGACCTTGCGAAGCAGCTCCGCGAGCTTGCTTTGCCGTCGCGCCGACTCATCGCTGGCGTGGTCGGCCGTCAACGACACGGACGACCAGGGGACTCGTCGCGCGTGTAGCCATTCGATCGAGTCGGGAGGCGGGGCCGCCAGGTCGCGGTGCGTGAACACCACGGCCGTGCTCGTCTGACGGCGAGCGAAGTCTTCGATGAGGTCGCGTTCCAGCGCCCCCCATGCGTCGGGGCGAGCGACCACCAGGCCCACATCGCAGCGATCGATGACCGCGCGTGATCGAGCGACCCTTATCGCGCCGACCGAACCCACGTCGTCCAAGCCCGCGGTATCGATCATCACGACGGGGCCCAGGGGCTGGATTTCCATGATCTTTTCCACTGGGTCGGTGGTCGTTCCGGGTTGATCGGAGACGATCGCGCACTCGCTCTGGCTCATCGCGTTCAGCAGCGACGACTTGCCTGCGTTTCGCCGGCCGAAGATACCGACATGAGTCCGAAGGCCCTTGCTCGTCTTTTTCATCGTTTGTCACCGGGTTCGAAGCCGAGGCGCATGATGGCGTCGGGGCGAGTGGCTTGCTCAAACCGCTCGGCGCTCATCGCTTGCAGTACGGTCGTTCGTAGATCGCCGTCCGCGCGGGCGAGAATGTCGCTGGCGTCGCTGTATCCGACGACGCTGACGAGGGCGGTGGCCATCGCCGTCGTCGATTCCAGCGCCGAACGACACGCGAGTCGATTGGCCTCGAGGCCGCCGATGCACGACCGAGCAAGATCTTCGCAGGCGTGGCGAAGGCCGATCAGCGTCGCCAGCAGCTCGTCGGCCACGAGAGGGAGGAAAGGATTGAGCTCCAGCTGACCCATCGACACGGCCATGGTGATAGTGGCATCGGCGCCGATGGCGCGAAGGGCGGCTTGCGTGGCCATTTCGGGGATTACGGGATTGATCTTGCCGGGCATGATCGATGAGCCGACCTGGCGCGGGGGAAGACGGATCTCCTGGAACCCAGCTTCGGGGCCCGACGCCAGCAGGCGAAGATCGCTGCAGACCTTGATGAGAGATGTGGCCAACGACTTTATGATACCGCTCACCTCGACCAGAGAATCCTGATTCTGGGTGGCTTCGACCAGGTTCTCGGCGCGGACGAGGCCAAAGCCGGTGATGTCTTGCAGCTCGTTGACGACGCGGAAGATGTATCGCCTGCGGGCGCCGATCCCGGTGCCGATGGCCGTGCCGCCTAGGTTGACGATCCGGAGCCGCTCTTCGCACTTGTACAGTCGCCACCGATCACGGGTGAACGCTTCGGCGTACGCACCCATCGTCCGGCCCAGCGTGGTGAGCACGGCGTCCTGGCCTTGGGTTCGACCGATCTTGATGACGTCGCCAAAGGCGCGTTCCTTGACCTGAAATTCCTCCTGCAGTCGAAGTACAGCGTCGACGAGCTGGCGGATGGCGGTGATGGCCGCCACTCGGAGCGCGGTCGGGAACGTGTCGTTGGTCGACTGGTGTAGGTTCACGTGATCCGAAGGACTGATCCGCTGATAGTTGCCAAGACCGTCCCCTATCAGCTGCAGCGCCCGGTTGGCCAACACCTCATTGACGTTCATGTTGGTCGCGGTGCCCGCACCGCCTTGGAGCGCATCGACGACGATATGCTCGTCGAGCTCGCCGGTGGACATTTCGACCGCGGCTCGATCGAGCGGTGCGACGATGTCCGGAGGTAGACAATCGAGATACGCATTGGTGCGAATCGCGGCGAGCTTCACCTGACCGTAGGCGTGGATGAGCTCTCGTCGGACCGGGCGTTCTGCGGCCCCGAAGTTTTCCAGAGCCCGCACCGTGTGGATGCCATACAGCGCCTGATTGGGGACCTCTCGCCGGCCGAGAAGGTCGGTTTCGAATCGAACCGAGGACATGATTAGAAGAAAAGATCGCGGTCGCCGTCTTCTCGGATGCGACGCAGGCGCTCGACCAACTTGATCTTCATGGGCGACGATTCGATCGGGTAATGGCGAACGTCAACAACGTCGAGAGCACGACCCACCGCCTCCGTGATATGAATCAGTGCATTCATAGTATCGAGGAGCTGCAGAGCTTCATCCGGACCGCCGTGGGCGAACAAGCCAGCGTGTCGTCGCAAGTCGAAGAGCGAATTCAGGCCCTGTCGACGTCGGTGAGGGAGATCGCCGAGAGCCTCGATCATCTGCTGCAGACGAGCCAATAGCGGGTGCGACGCGACCGCGATCTTTCGTCATCGCCAGTACAGATCGTGCATCCGGTCGAGGTAGGTCGCCCAGACCGACTTCGCGGCCAGGTGGCGCTGGATGGCCCCGTCGATGGGGGCCTTTCGCGCGTTCTCGAGGGTTCCGAACACGATCGCATCGGTGACGCCAGGGGTCCCGAAAAAGAAGGATCCATCCCCGAGAATGGACGCTAGCGCGTCGAGGTCTTCGATGACCTCCGCTTCGACCTGCTCGGCGGGTCGCCGGCCGAGCCCTTGGGCCTTCGCCTGCCGTAGAATCTGCCGGCGAAGAGACGTGCCCAGAATCCACGGCATCGGTTCGGGTAGGTGGCCGCGGAAGTAGCCTCGATAGGTGTCTTCGAAGTTATCTCTCCACCGCTCGAGGACCAGGGCGAAGTAGAGGTGACTCTCCACCGTTCGCTGGATAGTGGTCATGAGCGCACGTTCTCGGTCACTCCGATGGCTATCGAGTTCGATGCTGCGTTCTTGGGTCAAGGTTGTGATGATCACGCTGCTGTCGTCGAGCAAGGTGCCGTCCGGGCGTACGATGTACGGCGCTTTGCCGGTTTGCGATCTGGGCGGGCCCCGCAGAGGCACGGCTTCGTAGTCGATCCCGGCCATGCGGAGCCAGGTCAAGAGCTTGAGACAGGCGGGGCTCTCGCTTCCGACCTCCCAGTTGCCCCGAAAAACCATCACCGGAATCGCGGTCCCCATGGCCGGGGAGTATTGGCGCTTCGAGCCTCGCTGTCATCCTCGCTACGCTCGGGGCCCGAGCGTCGATAGAGAATCGTCGCCGGTTGGCCGGCGCCCGTAGCTGCGCAAGGTCTCCTTGAGAACCGAGATCTCGATCGGCTTGGCGATCACCGCGTCCATGCCCGCGGCGAGACAGGCCTGCTTGTCGTCGGCCATCACGCTCGCGGTGACGGCAACGATCGGGGTTCGGGAACGGGCCCCCGCCAACTGCCGGATCATTTGGGTGGCGGTCAGGCCATCGACGTTCGGCATGTGACGGTCCATGAGGACGATGTCGTAGACCTGTTCCTTCACGCTTCGCACCGCCTCGGCGCCGTCGTCCACGATCTTCGCCTGCATTCCCAGGCTCTCGAGGAGCCGGCGGGCTACGAGCTGATTGACCCGATTGTCTTCGGCAACCAGAACTCGCAACGGCAGCAGTTCTTCATCGCACGCCGAAACGTTGTCGTGTGGAGCCTGAGTCGCCGGCGCGGGAATGGCGAACCAAAACGCGCTGCCTTGACCGACCGTCGATTCGGCGCCGATCTGACCTTCCATCAGCTCGCATAGCCGCTTGCAGATCGCGAGGCCGAGGCCCGTGCCTCCGAACTGCCGAGCGGTGCCGGAGTCAGCTTGGTAGAACGGGCGAAAGAGGGCGTTGAGCACGTCGGGGCTCATGCCGATACCCGTGTCCTTCACGCGGCAGTGAAGCACGTCGCCGTGGTAAGAAAGGTGGATGTCGACTCGGCCGCGCGGCGTAAACTTGAGTGCGTTGCCGACGAGGTTGCTCAGAATCTGGCGCCATCGGTGACCATCTATCTGTACCCAGGCGGGAACGTTGTCGTCGATGCGCGGCTCGAGGGCGAGGCCGGATTCACGAGAGGTGGCGGACATCAAAGCGACCACGTCGCTGGTGATCCGCCGGGGTTGCTCGGGGCGACGGTCGATCTCCACCGCGCCCGCATCGAGTTTGGAGAGATCGAGGATGTCGTCCAAGATGTGAAGCAGCGATTCGCCGCTAGCGACTACGGTCTGCGCAAGCTCCTGCATCGATGGCGATTCCGCTTCTGCGGCCATGAGGCGAGACAGCCCCAAAACGCCGTTCATCGGGGTCCGGATCTCGTGACTCATGTTCGACAGGAATCGCATCCGGGCATCGACCGCTTCTTCCGCGCGCCGCAGCGCCAAGGTCAGGTCTTGCTCGCGTCGATTGGCGAGATGCTGGGCCTCGGCGCGTGCGCGGTCGAAGGCCCACGCTATTGCCAGGAGCACCGCGCCGGCGAGGATGGCCCCGACCGCGTTCAGGGCCGCGCTGACCGTCTCGTGTGGGGTTTCTTGCGGGCGATACGTCACGATCGTCTGTGCGACGGCCAATCCATAGAACGCGATGGCTTCAGGTTTACCCGCAAGTAAAATGGCCGCGACGGGGAACGCGAAGGTCGCACATCGGATCCCCATGGCGGCAACCGGCGAGCTAAACTCGATCCATGCGAACACGATGAAGTAAGCACTGAGGCCAATGATGGTCCCTCGGCGTACGGTATGAAGTGTGGGCGGCAGTCGGTTCAGGTAGCCGAAGAGCAGGGCCATGCCGCCGAAGGCGATCGTCTGAGGCGCGAGAGGGCCACGAACCGCCACTTCGACGACGTAGAAGAACACGGAAATCGCCAGGGTCGACTTAACGAGGACAGTGAAGACTCGGACTCGAAGTTCATCGTGAGCATCGCTGCGACCGGCGTGCACTTCGGGCGACCTGGCCGACGATTTGGGCGACGCCACGTTGGCTTGCGCCGGACCGACCACATCAGATCGATCGGCGCCTGGCTCATCGATAGTAACCATAGGGGCATTCGGCGGGTGGGGACCGACGGCGAAGGATACCACTCGATTCCGGGCCATGCCCGATGTGAGATGGTTTCAACCTGAGGGTACGGGGGAGCCTCGCCTTCGCCGGCGACGAAAGGGGGAGTGACGGGTCGATCAGGGTGTGAAGCAGGTCCGCGCGACGACGCTGAGATCTATTGCGGTAACAGCACCGCCGGGGAGCCATCCGTGATGACGACCTTGGCGTTTTCGGACTTGTAGAGTTGTTCGAGCGCCTGAATGGCCTGGAACTTCAGCACCTCGGGGGTGAGGCCATCGGCCAGCGTTTTTTGGGCGTCTCGGACCCCTTCCGCCTCGATCACCTTGCGTTGGGCCTCCCGTCGCTCCTCTTCAAGAACAAACAGCATTCGTTTGGCGTCTTGCTCCGCCTGCAGGCGCTGCTCGATCGATGCACTGAGCCGTTCCGGGAGCCGAATGCTCTTCAACAGCACCGCCTCGATCTCGAAGCCACGGTCCCGGAGGAGATCCGACATCCGATTGCGCACGGCCGCCTCGATCTCGGCGCGTTTGCCGGTGTGCATGTCTTTGGCGACGTATCGCGCCGTCACGTCCGCGATGGCGGACCGGAACACGGGCAGGATAAGCCCCTGTTCGTATTCCAAGCCGACGTCGGCCAGAACCTTTGGCGCGAGCTCGGGAAGAACCCGGTAGAGGATGGAAACATCGGATTCGATGGTCAGCCCCTCTTGGGATGGCAGGCTGGCCCGAACCTCCAGATTGACCGTTCGCACCGACACCTTGGTGATGTCCCAGACCGGCCATAGAAACAGCTTCAGTCCCGCCCCGCTGGTGGCTTGGGATAGGTTGCCGAAGGTGTCGCGGACACCGACTTCGTCCTGGGAAATCACCGTCGCGCATCCGGTGCTGACGACCGCCGCCGAGACGATGAAGGCGAGCCCGGCGACCGATCCACGCCGGCGATGAGCGGGGACGCTGGTGCCGGCACCGACGTTCGGACCGGTTTCGTCCTGTCGAGTATCTTGACCGCACAGCGACCTGGCGTCTTTCGGATGCAATAGACGAGCCGCGTTCGGCTGATGCTCAGTGCCCGTTGCGAAACCAATCATCACGAATTTGTCTTTCACTTGGTCGTCCTCCTCTGGATCGCGGTCGATCCGGCGGCGGGAGCTACTACGGCCTCCACCCCCGCCGTTCGTCGCGGGGTTCGTGAAAACAACCGCTATCCATGACTTTCTATTCGTGAGAAACGCAGGTTGTCTGGCAAGGGGTTGAACTCATATGAATAGAATGAGCTCCGCAGCGCCTACGCCTGACCTGGATTCATGTCGGTTTTATCGACGGGGGGTCAATCAATTATCTTGAGGGTAAGCGGGTGTCGAGAGGAGGCTAGGGGCGGTATGGTCGCTAACATGGGGGCTATGCAACCTCGGTGATCAGATCTTTCATCAAGTGGCGCCTCATCATCTCGACGGCCCCTTACGCAGCCGGCGTCTTGGTCCTCAAGCTCGCTCTGCTCTACGTAGCCGGCTTCGAAGGGCTCATCAGCATTCAAGAGATCCGCCTCATCTTCACGGCGGGTGTGTTCCTCACTGGATTCATGGTCGCGGGCACTCTGAGCGACTACAAGGAGAGCGAGCGAATCCCTGGCCGTCTGGCTTCGTTGTTGGAGGCGGCCGAGGAGATCGGTTGTACGCTCGCCCGGCAAAGCGGGACGAGCGTGGCAGCCTTTCGCCAACGGATGTTGGCGTTGGCGACGTCGATCTACGACTGGCTGTATCGACGAGTCGACGACCGGTTCGTTCACGATCAGATGACGGACTTCAGTCAGGCGATCACCGTTCTGCAGATGAAAGGGGGAGCGCCCCCGAACATCGGGCGCCTGCATCACTACCTGTTCGAGCTTCGAAGTACGGTCACCCGCATCGACGTCATTTCGAGGACCGGCTTCTTACCGACCGGCTACGGACTGATGGAGCTGTTGATGGTGGTGGTCACCATCCTTTTGCTCCTGGCCAAATTCCAATCGATCATCGCCATGGTCATGATCGTATTCATCGTGGAGCTGCTATACGTGTACATGTATCGTCTGATCCTCGATATCGACGATCCGTTCGAGTACGAAGAAGCGCAGTCGCAGCGGTATGATGAGGCGGGTCAGATGCCCCTGACCGCCGACGTAAGTCTGTTTCCGTTGTACGGGTATCTGAACCGGCTTCGAGCTCGGGCCACCGCCGACGAAGACGAAGACGGACGGACGGAGGAGGAACCGCGTCCAACCTCCGAGATCGCTGACGCGCCGTCGTGATCGGGCCCGATTCGCGGTCGCCGCCCCCAGCTCGGTCCGGTACGGACAGGGAGCGCGGACGGCGTGGCCACGCAAGATAGCTTTCCTATCGTGGGCCTTGGCAACGGCCTCAGACCCCCGTCGGTGGACATCTCGAGGCGTACCTTGCTGAATCGAACGCTGGCTCGTACGCTGCCGAGAGCGTGGCGTCGAATCTGCTGTTCCTCGAGATGCTCAAGCAAGTGGCGGTGTTCACCGTCCTCGCGTTCGTTTTCTCGAAGTTCTCGTCTTTGGGTTGGCTTCGGACCTCCCACCGCCCCCTACCTCGAGGGGGCGCCTTCGTGTTCTTTGCGGGCATCGCCATCTTGGGCACGTATCTCGGCGTCGAGGTTCAGGGCGCGTTGGCCAACAGTCGAGCCATCGGCGCGGTGCTGGCCGGTCTTTATGGGGGCCCGATCATGGGTCTGGCCGTCGGGAGCACGGCCGGGCTCCACCGCTACCTTCTGGGCGGGTTCACGGACGTCGCGTGCGGGCTGTCCACGGTGGCTGAGGGTCTCACCGGCGGTCTCGCGCATGTGATCATCACCCGTCGCGGCCCGGCGTCCGCGTCTTTTGGTCCCTTGAGCCCTCCGGTGGCCGCAGCGGCGACGTTCGTCGCCGAGGTTCTGCAGATGGCCATTATCCTGATGGTCGCGCGTCCCTTCGAGTCGGCGTGGAATCTGGTGCAAGTGATCGGACTGCCGATGATCGCCATGAACTCGACGGGGGCCTGGCTGTTTGCGGCCTTGGTGTTGGACCAGCGAAAGCTCCGCGACGAAATGGAGGAACGATCGACCCGACTGGCTCTGGATATTGCGGAACGTGCGGTCGGGGTCCTGGAGTCGGGGCTCGATGAACAGAGTGCGCGACAGCTCGCGTCGACGCTGCGAAGCCATCTTCCCGTCGGGGCGGTGGCGGTGACCGACCGTTCGCGGGTGCTGGCCTTCGAAGGCATCGGCAGCGACCACCATCGAGCGGGCGACCCGATCTCCTCCGTGGTCAGTGCCGAGGTCATCGCCGCCGCCGATGTCCACTACCTAGACGGCGTGAACGAATCGTTCCGGTGCCGGCGTGGTGGCGCCTGTCCCCTCCACTCGGCGCTCATCGTGCCGATGACCGTCGAGAATAAACTCGTCGGTACCATCGAGTTGTTCGAACCGCGGACGAAAGCGCTACACAACTTCCCCCGCGCGTTCGGCGTCGGGGTGGCTCAGCTGTTGTCCAATCAACTCGTTCGAAATCGGCTCACGGTATCCGAGCTCAAGCTGTTGCAGGCGCAGGTCAAGCCGCACTTCCTCTTCAATGCGCTCAACACGATTATGGCCGTCATTCGTTCCGACCCCCAGCGCGGGCGAAACCTCGTCGGTCATCTGTCCGAGTTCATGCGCACCAACCTCAAGCGCGCGGCGCCCCTGGTCAGCTTCGAAGAGGAGTTGGAGCACGTCCGGGCGTATCTGGAGCTGGAGAAGGCTCGGTTCGGAGACCGGCTGCGGGTGTTCGAAGACGTGCCGGACAGCGTTCGAGACCTTCGGGTGCCGACTTTCACTCTTCAGCCGCTCGTCGAAAACGCGATTAAGCATGGCCTCAAAGATCTCGTGGAGGGCGGTCAGGTTCGCATTGGTGCCGAGATGGTCGAGGGTGACCTCCTCGTGCACGTCGAAGACAACGGTGGTAGCTTCGACGACACCGTGAAATCGACTGACGGCATGGGGCTGCATCTCGTCCAACGACGAAGCCGCCTCGTGTTTGGGGACAGCTACGGGGTGGATGTGGACTGCGTGCAGGGGGAGCGAACCCGGGTCACTCTTCGCCTCCCCGCCGTGGCCCAGCCGCAAGGTGTCGAACACACGCCGGTGGCCAAGAGGGCCGGCGTGTGAAGCTGCGGGCGGTGATCATCGACGACGAGGCGCCGGCCCGCGACGAGCTCGAGCACCTGCTCGACGAAGTTGGCGGCACCGAAGTGGTCGCCCGCTGCAAGAACGGCGTCGAAGGCATTCGCGCCATCCATTCCCTCGAGCCGGATCTCGCGTTCGTCGATGTGAACATGCCCGGCTTCGACGGGTTCGAGATGCTCGGCCTGGTGGATCCCGATAAGATGCCTTCGGTCGTATTCGTAACCGCCCTCGACGACCAGGCGATTCGCGCGTTCGACGAGGGCGCCCACGACTACATCGTCAAGCCCGTGCGGCTCGAGCGACTGGCCAAGGCGGTACAGCGCGTCCGATCTCGCAGCCAACGGCCGGCGGCACCGGGCCTTCCCGCCATCGTAAGGATACCTTGCGTAGTTCGCGGGCGCATTCGCCTGATTCCTCCCGAGCGCGTTCTGGGCGCTCGCAGCGACCATGCCGGCGTCCATATCCTGACCGACGATGGCGCCCTGAGCACCGACCTCACGCTGCGGGTGCTGGAAGAACGACTCGGACTGTTTCGCTGCCACCGTCAGCACGCGGTCGCTCTCTCTTCAGTGGAAGAGCTCACGGTTCTTGACGGGCAGGCGGAGGTCATGCTCCGCGGTGGGCACCGCGCTCCGGTCGGGCGGCGGCAGCTCAAGCGACTGAGGCAGCATCTCGGCCTCGACGACCAGGGCTCGCTGGGCGACGACAAGGGATAATCGCGAATCTGTTGTCGCCATCAGTGACCGATCACACGCCGGCACCGACCGTTCGTCTCGGCCTGAGGACCGCTCGAATAGCGCCTCAGTGCGTCATTCGCTCCAACGTACATACTCCGTCCCGAGCTTTGCTCTGATGGGAGGAGGAACTGATGCTGGTATTTGTAGTTTGCGCGACGGTCTTGATCGCTGGCTACTTCATCTACGGGGGCTTCGTAGATCGCGTCTTTGGAAGCGACTCTGAACGCCCGACCCCGGCCACCACCATGCAAGACGGCGTGGACTATGTCCCCATGTCGCCCCGCAAGGTGTACCTCGTCCAGCTGCTGAACATCGCGGGCCTCGGACCGATCTTCGGGCCGATCCTCGGTGCCCTGTACGGTCCGATCGCGCTGCTGTGGATCGTGTTCGGCTGCTTGTTCGCAGGTGCGACACACGACTACTTCTCGGGGATGCTGTCGATACGAGGGGGGGGCAAAAGCGTTCCTGACGTCGTGGGTGACAACCTGGGCACGTTCTTCCGCTCGTTGATGCGCGTGCTTTCCTTGGTGTTGCTCCTGCTCGTCGGCGTCGTTTTTGTCTTGGGCCCGGCGAAGCTCCTCGGCGCGCAAACCGGCGTCGCGGCCGCGATCTGGGTCGCCTGCATCTTCGGCTATTACTTTCTGGCCACGATGCTCCCCATCGACAAGATCATCGGTCGCGCGTATCCCGTGTTCGGCGCGCTATTGCTGTTCATGGCGTTCGGCCTCATCGTCGCGCTGTTCGTATCTGGCACCACGGTCATTCCCACCCTGACCCTGGAAAGCCTCCATCCGAAAGGCCTGCCTTTGTGGCCGCTGATGTTCATCACCATCGCGTGCGGCGCGGTCTCGGGCTTTCACGCGACCCAGTCCCCGATGATGGCTCGCTGCCTGCCCAACGAGCGCTACGGCCGGTTCGCATTCTACGGCGCCATGGTCGGCGAGGGGCTGATCGCGCTGGTTTGGGCGACCCTAGGGATGAGCTTCTACCAGAGCCCCGAGGCGCTGCAGGCGGTGCTCGCGGAAGGTGGGCCGGGCCTGGTCGTCAACCAGATCTCGACCAGCCTGCTGGGCGTGACCGGCGGCTTCCTCGCGGTTCTTGGCGTCATCGTGCTGCCGATTACCTCCGGCGACACCGCGTTCAGGAGCGCTCGTCTCATCCTGGCCGACTTCTTCAGCCTCTCCCAGAAGGCCGTCATCAAACGGCTCTATCTGGCCATCCCGCTGTTCGTGGTGGGCTTCGTCGTCACGCAAGTCGAGTTCGGCATTATCTGGCGCTACTTCGGCTTCGCCAACCAGACGCTGGCCACCATCGTCCTGTGGGCGGCCGCGGCCTGGCTCATCCGCAATGATCGTTTCCAGTGGATCGCGACGGTTCCCGCAACGTTCATGACCGCGGTGGTCACGACGTACCTGATGAACGCGCCGATCGGCTTCGGGCTGCCGCTGCCGGTGGCTTCGGGCATCGGCGTTGCCGCCGCCGCCGCGAGCTTGATCGCCCTGCAGCTGGGCCTGCGGCGACCTCGGCCATCCACCGGCGCGCTCGCCCATCCGTAGGGCGAACCGCCCCGGATCTTCGGTCGACCCCCGGACGGCGACCGAACGCCGCCCGGGGCGCGGGAGGACCGGCGGGGAGACCGAGCTCGTCGCCCACGGTACAGTGGTCGGGTGAAGCTGACCGCGCTGCCCTTTCACCTGCGACCCATCGAAGACGCGGACATCACGTGGGTGTTCGAAGCCCTCTCTGACCCGCAGGTCTACCGGCACTATGGCGTCCGGTACCATTCCCTCGAAGAAACGGGAGCCCAGATGGCCTGGTACGCAGACCTTCGTTCCGCCGGAACCGGTCTTTGGTTCGCGGTGACCGAGGGCTCGGGGCGTCCGGTCGGGGCGATCGGTTTCAACGACTACGACAAGACTCACCAGCTGGTCGAGATCGGCTACTGGCTACTGCGCGAACACTGGGGCAAGGGCATCATAAAGACGGTCTTTCCTCCCGCACTTCGCTTCGCGTTCCGACACTGGCCGCTGCACCGGATCGAGGCCATCGTGGAATCGGAGAACACCGCGAGTCGACGGCTACTGGAACGATTCGGGTTTCGCTACGAGGGCACCCGGCGGGAGTGCGAGTTCAAAGACGGCCGATTCATCAACCACGAGATCTTCGGCCTTCTGTCGAGCGATGACCATCCGTTCGCGAGCGACCGCTAGCCGTGGCGGCCCGCCTGGTTTAGCGAGTGCGACCGCTCGAACAATCGGGGTCTTGGAGGCGCGGTCTGCGCGCTGCAGGTAGGGGGCGTCGAGGGCCATCCGGTACAGTGGGACCGGATGGCGCCTCACGACGAGACCCGGTTGTGGACCACGCTCGAACTCGCGGATCGGATCCGCAGGGGCCACAGCGCGGTCGAACTGGTCCGCACCATTCTACGTCGCATCGACGCCGACAACCCCCGGATCAACGCGGTCGTGGCCAGAAACGACGAGGTCGTGCTGGAGCGTGCCGAGCAGGCCGACGTCGCCCGGGACCGCGGACAATGGTGGGGGCCACTGCACGGCGTACCGTTCACCGTCAAAGACGCGTTCGAAACGAAGGACTTTGCCACCACTTACGGGACGCCGTTTCGGTTTCGACCCCGGCGAAACGCATCGGCCGTGCAGAAGATCGTCGACGCCGGGGCCATCGTCGTCGGGAAGACCAACCTTCCGCTGCTGTCTTATGATTGGCAGTCGAACCACCCGCGCTACGGGCGGGCTCGCCACCCTCATGATCCCCAGCGTGTTCCCGGGGGAAGCTCCGGCGGCGCTGCGGCGGCGCTGGCCGCGGGGCTGACCCCGTTCGAGCTCGGCAGTGATGTCGCAGGCTCAATCCGGGTTCCCTGTCATTTCTGTGGCGTATGGGGGCTGCGCTCGACGGTGGGAGCCATAACCACGGCTGGCCACGCAAAGATTCCGGGATTGGCCGGAGCGCCGGTCCGTATGCTCGGTCTGGGGCCGATGACCCGAAGTGGAGAGGACCTCGCGATGCTTGCCGCCTTGCTGCAGGATGCCGAGGTCCAGCCGGTGCCGGACCCCGGTTCGCTCCGTCTCCGCTGGACCGCAAGCATCGAGCCTTTCGCGCCCGTCTCCGAAGTTGGGGACGCCATTCGCAAGCTTCGAGGAGCGCTCGAGCGCGAGGGGACACGGGTGGACGAAGATTCGCTCGATGCTGAACGGCTGGTTGCATTGTGGGGTCAGATCAATGGGTTCGATCTGGCGGCGTGCGCGCCGGGGCTCGCGCGCCTGCCCGGTGTTCGATCGCTCGGCGCCCCGTTTGCGTTTCGGCGCCGCTTCGGGGCGGGAACGATGACCGCCGCCCTGGGCCAGGGCTTCGCCGCCGATCCCGCCGAAATCGGATCATGGGAGTCCGCGGCGCGGGCGGCGGCGGACGCTTTCGAGGCCCAGTTGGGCGATGCCCACGGCTGGTTGCTGCCCATCGCCCCGTTTCCTGCGTTCCGGCACGTCCCGACGGGCGCTTCGATCGAATGGCGCGGTCGCGCGTTCCCGTACGCGGACGCGCTTGCCGCCTACAACTGCAGCATAGCGGTGCTCGGTGTTCCCGCCGTCGCGATTCCGTTGACGTCGACGGTCGACGGTCTGCCGGTCGGTGTACAGCTCGTGGGGCGCCGAGGAGACGATCATGCCCTGATCGCCACCGCGCGCGCGATCGAGCGCGCGATGACTCGCCAAGAGTAGTCGCGCGCGGACGTGACTCGGAATTCGACTTCACGCGATGCCGTCATCGGTCGTCGTTGTAGGCCGAGCTGAGCGGGTGGACCCGGCCGCCATCGGCAGCTCGCTCCATTCCACGGGAAGCCATCCCCCGGGATTGGCCGCCCGAAGCCACACCGGAAGCGGTTGGTCGCAGCGAACGTCTCCGGGGTCGTGCCCATGCCGGAAGGATATCCTCCCGGCCCGCGAGATTCGAACCGGTCCGGCGGCGATCAGCGACGCGCGGCCGCGGCGCAGGTCGCGGCCACCCACTCCATGACCACCCGGACTCTCGTTTCATCGGCCAGAGCTTCGTGGGTGACCAGCCACAGGGGACGAACGAGGTCCGTCTGCTGGACCTGGATGAGGTCCCGCTCCGAAGCCAGCGCCTCGGGGAGGATGGCTACGCCCCAGCCGTCGTCAGCGGCACGGGCGAGGTCTCGAGTGTCCCGGCAGCACAGCCGGATACGGCCATTGGCGTGGGATTCGATCCATTTGGTCTCCGGCAAGCGCGCTTCGGGATCGTCGAAGCTGAGCCAGTCCCACGCTGCTCCCGGCCGCAGGCGGTCGAGGTAACGAGGGCTCGCGTAAACGCCGAAACGGAGTTCGCCGACCTTGCGGAACCGCAAGTGGGCCTGCTGAGGTCGGACCACCCGCAGCGCGACGTCGGCGCCACCGGGCCCAATGTCCACCAGCTCGAAGCGCGCGTCGAGGACGAGATCGATCTCCGGCGCGACGGCCCACAGCTCGCCCAGGGCAGGCACGAGAAGCTCGCTGGCCAGCTCCTCGGCCGTGGCCAGGCGCACGATTCCCGCCGGCTGGTCCGTCGCCGTCGCGCTGCGACGAAACCGTTCGACCGCCGCTGCCACCGCCTCCGCATCGGGAATCAGTCGCTCTGCGAGCGGGGTGAGGGTGAAGCTACGCGCGCTCCGTTGAAAGAGTCGCCCCCCCAGGTTTTGCTCGAGCTCGCCAACGCGACGGGAGACGGTGGATTGATGCTGGCCCAGGGCGGCCGCCGCCCGCGTAAAGCTCTGCGACCGCACCACCGTCAAGAACAGGCGAACGTCTTCCCAGTCCATGTATGCATCATCGCATAGTCAGAATGTACGAGATGCGCTTCACAGCGGACCTGGTCGATGACCATGGTGCGGTCATGGCTGCCGCGAACCCGTCGGAAAGGGGCGTCTCCATGGTGACCAAGCTGCTCGCGCGGACATACCGGCTCGCAGTGTTCATCAACGTGGGGCGCCCTCTGTTCCTGATCTCCCGCGTCGATCGTCTCGAACCGCTCGCGCTGAGGTGGGCCCGGGCCCTTGCGTGGGTCGTGCACAAGACGCTCGGGCGTCGCACGCCGACCTCGGTCGGAGACCTGGCGCAAGAGTGGAATCGACTCATGCCCGAGCCTCGCAGCACGTTTCCGGTGGTGGCCGTCGACGGCGACACCGCGTTCGTCGAGATTCGCATCCGATGCCCCCTTCGGGGTACGGGCGATGCGGAGGCTTGCTGGCGCTCGATGGAGTTCGATCGGGCCCTCATGAGGGCTTCGGGAGGCGCGCTCGTCGTCATGCAGTCTCAAGCGGTGACCGGACAGCCGTTCTGCAAGCTTGCCATTCGGCGGACGGGGGCGGACTTTTCTGACCTGCCGGTTGCCCATCCTCGATGGCGACAGAGGGGCTAAGGAAGATGACCGACGACCAGATCTTCGTCGACCGCCTCGAGGCCCTTACCGAGGGACCGAACCTGGCGACCGTGGAAGGTATCGACCTCGTGGCCGTACGCCGGGGCCGCCGGGTCGACGTCCTCGACGGCAAGTGCCCTCACCAGGGTGTACTCTTGGGGTCCGGTCATCTCGAAGGCCATCAACTCGTGTGCCCGGGCCACGGCTGGCGGTTCGACATCCGCTCCGGAGAACGAGTGGGCGGTCCGCAGTGCTTGCGCCGGTTGCCGTGCCGGGTCGTCGACGGCTCGGTGACCATCGCTCGCGCCGAGTTCGAGGCTTGGCGAGCCGAGGGGGCCCGCAGTTCAGACCCCCGGCTCACGATCGGCGACCTGCCGGGGCCGCGCGAGTGGCCGTTCGTGGGCAGCTTGTTTCGCGTGGATAGGTCTCGCTTACACCGGCAACTACAGGCCTTGGCCGCCGAGTACGGGCCGCGCTTCCGATTCAGTCTCCCCGGCCAGAGCTTCGTGGTGTTCAGTAACCCCGAGGCCATCCGGTCCGCGCTCAAGCAGCGGCCCGGCACTTTCCGCCGCCCTCGCAACGTGGAGACCATCATCGCCGAGGCTGGCGCCCACGGTGTCTTTTCAAAAGAGGGCGAGCCGTGGCGGCGAGACCGTCGGCTCACCGCACCGGCCCTGAATCTCAGCCATATTCGCGCCTTCTTCATCCCGATGACCCGGATTGTGGAGCGAATGCTCACCCGTTGGCGCGACGCGCACGCCAACGGGGCGATGATCGACGTGAAGGCGGAGATGACGCGATTCACCATCGACGTCACCAGTCAGCTGACCCTCGGCATCGATCTGGCCACCCTCGAGGCGAACGACGATCGAATCGAAGGGGTCGGGTTGCGCGAGGATCTTGAAGTTCTGTTTCCGAGGGTGGCTCTTCGGTTGTTCGCGCCCGTGCCGTATTGGCGTTGGTTTTCGTTGCCGCAAGATGTGCGGTTCAACCAGGCGAAGGCCCGCCTGAAAGTTCGGCTCCAGAAGATCGTGTCCGAAACCCGACGAGCGCTCGCCGCCGAACCCAACCCCGTTCCGAAGAACTTTCTGGAGGCCGCGCTTCTCGAGCGCGACGAGGACGGCGGCCAGCTGAGCGACGACGAGGTGGGCGGCAACGTCCTCACTATGCTCCTCGCCGGTGAGGATACGACCGCTTGGACCTTGACGTGGGCCATTCATTACCTCAGCGAGCATCCCGAAGCGGCGGCCCGCGTCTACGACGAGCTCGAGGGGGTCGTGGGCGACGCGGCGGTCCCCGCCGACCTCGCTCAGGTCGGCGAGCTTCGTTACCTCGATGCCGTCCTGCGCGAGGCGATGCGGCTTCGGCCGGTCGCCCCCATGCTCTTCCTGCAGGCCAATGTCGACACCGAGGTCGACGGGGTGGGGCTGCCCGCGGGGAGCACGATCATGGTCCTGTTCAACCACGCCTACGAGTCGAAGGCGCACTTCGAGGCGCCGGAGGCCTTTCGGCCGCAACGGTGGCTCGAGCCGACGGGCGCTCACGACGAGCCGGCGTTCATGCCGTTCGGCTTTGGTCCCCGCCTGTGTCCGGGCCGTCAGCTGGCCTTGACCGAAGCCAAGGTCTTGCTCGCGGCGCTGGTCAAGGGGTTCCGGCTGAAGAAGCCCCTCGGGCATCCGCCCATGGTGGACCTGTTCGGCTTCACGGCGTACCCATCGACCTTAAACATGTACTTCGTAAGCCGCGAGGGCGAAGCACGTCGACGCTGACTCCCCGACGCCGGCCACCTGACGCGAGCCACCGGCTCGGGCTCCAGGACGGCTACCGGCCGACATGCTCGCGATAGATCGTCAACATGCGCCGCAAGGGTTCGGCGGCGCCCCACAGCAGCTGGTCGCCGACCGAGAACGCCGTCAGGTATTCCGGCCCCATCTTCATCTTGCGAATGCGGCCCACTGGGACATCGAGTGTGCCGGTCACCGCGGCTGGCGTCAGATGGGTGAGGCTCGGCTGCTGGCGATTGTCGATCACCTTGGTCCACGGATGGGCCTCGGCGATCAGTCCTTCGACGTCGGACACCGGAACGTCTCGGGTGAGCTTGATGGTAAAGGCCTGCGAATGGCAGCGCATGGCCCCGACCCTGACGCACTGACCGTCGACCGGGATCGGGTGTTCGGTGGCCAAGATCTTGTTGCTTTCGACGAAGCCCTTCCATTCTTCCCGCGTCTGGCCACCGTCGACCGCGCGGTCGATCCACGGCAGGAGGCTGGCCGCTAGGGGATGGCCGAACTCGTTGGTCGGCAGGTCTGGGCTGCGCAGCCGCTCGGTCACGGCTCGGTCGATCTCCATCGCGTCGGTGGCGGGGGCGTTGAGCGGCTCGCTCGCCGCGTCGGCGAGTGAACTCATCTGGCGTACGAGCTCCACCATGTTCCGGGCGCCCGCGCCCGATGCCGCCTGGTACGTCATCGTGGAGATCCACTCGACGAGACCGGCCCGATACAGGCCGGCCAGGGCCATCAGCATCAGGCTGGTGGTGCAGTTGGCGCCGCAGTACGTATTGAGGCCCTGAGCCAAGCCGGCCTCGATCACCGGGCGATTGACCGGATCGAGAACCAGTACCGCGTCGTCGTTCATCCGCAGCGCCGAGGCTGCGTCGATCCACAGGCCGCCCCAGCCCGCGCTGCGCAGCCTAGGAAACACGTCTTTGGTGTAGGCGCCGCCTTGGCAAGACAACAGAACGTCGAAGCGACGGAGGGTGTTGATGTCGTGGGCATCGAGCAGAGGGCGCCGAGCGCCGCCCAGCTCCGGTCCGTCGGCGCCGGGGTTCGACGTCGAAAAGAACTCGCTGTCGAGGCCCTCGAAGTCGTTCTCGGCGCGCATGCGCGCCATGAGCACGGAGCCGACCATTCCCCGCCAGCCGATGAATCCGACCTTCAACATGCTGCCCGACCTATCACAGAAGCCATGCACTGCCTACGACGTCAGAGCATGCCAAGGGAGGGCGGCCCGCGTGCCGTCGGACGTTGTGAGCGTCGCCTCACACGGCCGCACCACGGGTGGTCGACGTCAAGATGACTTGTCGGGCGAGCTTTGGAGTTCGGTGGCGGGGGACACACTGGCGTCGGGAGACGGAGAGAGACTGAGACCACACCGGCGGCAAAAATCCGCGTCGGGCGCGTGGCCTTCGAGCTGGCAGCCGCTGCAGTGTCGGCTGTTGAAGTGTTCGCGGCCCGCCACCGCGATCTCTGCCGACACGATTCCGGTCGGCACCGCGATCACCCCGTAGCCCAAGATCATGACCACCGACGCCAGCAGTCGGCCGAGCGGGGTGGCCGGCGCCAGGTCGCCGTACCCGACCGTAGTGAGCGTAACGATGGCCCAGTACATTCCTTCGGGGATGTTGTGAAAGCCGTGCTCCGGGCCCTCGATCATGAAGATCGTGGTGCCGACGATCAGAACCCCAGACAGGACCGAGCCCACGAAGATGGTGATCTTGAACCGGGAAGCGGCCAGCGCCTTCAGCAGGATCTCGCCTTCCCCAAGGTAGCGACCGAGTTTCAACACGCGGAACACTCGCAATAGCCGAAGCCCCCGAATGACCACCAGCGACTGACTGCTCGCAAAAAAGATACTCAAGTAGCTGGGGAGGATCGCGAAGAGGTCGACGGCGCCAAAGAAGCTAAACGCGTATCGGTGCGGTCGGGGTGAGGCCCAAAGACGAACGAAGTACTCGATCGTGAACAGGGCGGTGAACAGCCACTCGACGAGGTAGAGCTGAGGGCCGTACATCTGCTGGACGGGCTCGACGCTCTCGAGCACCACGGCGGCGATAGAGCCGACGATCGCCATGAGCAGCAGGACGTCGAAGAGCTTGCCGGCCGGCGTCTCGGCTTCAAAGATGGTTTGGTAGACTCGGTGTCGCAGGGAGCTCACCGGCCGATTGAATCCCATGTATGTGGTTCGGTTGAAGCCGCACGGTGAGGATTTGCTTCGTAGCCCCCCAAACGGACACGTCAAACGCGAGCTAACGGCCCGACGCGGTGGGCAGGCCGACCTTCCACCAGGCGCGCATTCCGCCCTGGAGCTGGCGAGCGTTGGCGAACCCGGCCCGACCCAGCCACCGGACGGCGGGAATGCTTCGATGCGCCGACAGGCAGATCGCCACCGTGGGAAGCCCGGGATCGAGCTCGAGGTCGGCCAACCGCTCTCGAAACGACGTGATCGGAACGGAAACAGCGCCTTCGATGTGACTTGAACGCCACTCCATGAGGGTGCGCACGTCGAGGAGCTGCAGACGCTGTCCCCCGGTCAATTCGGTGTGCAAGTCACGCGCAGAGATCTCGGGCACACGGCCCAACGGCAGCCACCACCATGGCTTCAGTAGCGTCATGGTCGCGGCAATGCAGCTTGCTGCGTCGGCCTACGGTCGTGTCGAGCCCTTGTACAACGACTGATCAATGTCTCCATTGTCGGTGGGTTCAAATTGTCACGCAAGGGCGGTGACGCCACGCGTCGACTCGCCACTGCAGGGACACTCCGGCTGGGCGCGCTCGGCGCCGGTGCGTGCTACGCTCCCGTTCATGTCGAATCGTGAGTTCGTCCAAGGGGGCCGCGTGCGCCGCTTCATGAAGCTCGGCGGCCTCGCGGCGTCGGTTACCGGATCGATGGTCACCCGATCGATCACGTCTCGGTTCAGTCGGGATCGCGAAGCGACCATAACGGCCGGACTCGTCAGCGACGCGCAGAAGGTGGCCCGGACGATGGGGGAGCTCAAAGGGGTGGCGATGAAGCTCGGCCAGACCCTTTCCATGGCCCCGGATCAGCTGCCGGAAGAAGTTCGGCGTGAGTTTGCTCTCCTGCAGCGGAACGCGCCGCCCATGCCCTACGAGATGGTCGCGGCTCAGTTCGAAGCGGGGACCGGAATCCCGATCCGAGAGGCGTTTATCGAGTTCGAACCCGAGGCGGTCGGCGCTGCATCGATCGGCCAGGTTCACCGCGCGCGGACTTTCGACGGACGAAACGTGGCCGTAAAGGTTCAGTACCCCGATATTCTCGAGTCGCTCGACGCCGACGTACGCAACCTGGACGTCCTGACGTCGATGGGCCGACTGCTCGCCGACCGAGAGATGATCGACAAGAGCATCGAGGAAGTCCGCGAGGCGATGCTCGCCGAGGCCAACTACGCCCAGGAAGCCGACAACATTCGAGCCGCACAGGCGGCGTTCGAAGGACGCGACGATATCGTCATGCCCCGCGTCGTCGACGAGCTGAGCAGCGACACCGTGCTGACCATGGAGTACATCGAGGGCGTGAAGCTCGACGATGCCATGGCCGAAATGAGTCCGTCCGAGCGAAACGAGGTCGGCCTCCGATTCAGCACTCTGTTCACGTGGATGTTTCACGAGCGGCAGCTGCTGCATGCCGATCCTCATCCCGGAAACTTCCTGTATACCCCCGACGGTCGGATCGGAATGCTCGACTTCGGATGCCTGAAGACCTACGACGAGGCGTTCACCGATAACTGGCTTCGGGTGGCCGTGGCCAAGTGGACGGGTAACGGCCACCGGCTCCGCTCGCTGTTCGACGAGCTCGGCTTTCGGGCCCAAAAGGGCTCGGCAGGGCTCAGCAACGCCCAGCTCGAAGAGCTCGTCGACATCACTTCCGCCCCGTTGGTTCGAGACGTCGAGTTCGACTGGGGGGCGTTCAAGCCTCGGGTGGCGCTGCAGGCGTTCACCGCCCGCAATCTCGCGGTCATCCAGTACGTATCACCGCCCGAAGCGATCTTCTACTTCCGGGTCGCGGCCGGCGTCTGGGGGCTGCTGAACCGACACAAGGTGAAAGCCAACTGTCATCGGGCCGTGCGAGCGATCGCCGAGGCGCGGGGGCTGCTGTAGGACTGACCGGCGGGGGTGGCGCTCGGACGCTCCGATTGCGAGCGCGGCCGGGGAGCGCAACCATGCCCGCTGCTCATCCGGGGATGATGCGCTGATACGTAAAAGGCGTTTCGCACAGCGGCGTGGAAGTAGCGCCCCTTCGAGGGCGCAGCGATCATGTCGTCATAGGTGGTCGGCACCGACACGCATCGCAGCCGCTGGCACGGCAGGTGCGCGGTAAAGTGCGCAGGCCGGACGGATGCAGACCGGCC
>JANQQN010000057.1 GCA_028289325.1 Myxococcota bacterium
AGTCGCCCGTTGCCGATCGAGGTGATCACCAGCCGGCTCTTTTCGTCGAGGACCTGGCAATCCGGGGCGAAGCCTTGCTGTTGGATCGTCTTTTCGAACTGAGCCAGCCGCTCTTTACGCAGGGCGACCGGCAGCGGCCACCACTTCGAGGTGTCCATTCGTCCGATGAACACCCCGCGTTTCAGTTCGGCGGCGCGAAGCGGAATCGAGCTCTGATAGGGGCTGGTGCTCAACGGGCGGGTCGACCGAAACAGGTAAGACGGCACCACGACGACCGCGAAGATGGCGGCCATCACCCCGATCCGAATCCGCCGTGCAACCCGCTGATCGGTCTGCCCCAGGCCCATTCGGCGCAGCTGCGTCTTACGGGCTTCGGCACGGGGAAGGACGGTGTCGGCGGTGTTGCCGGTCGAGGAGGGCGCGACGGTGTCCGCGGTATGGGTCACGGCCAGCTTGAGCTCTCGCTTGGCCTTATCGTGCTGCTCGAGGAGCTGGCGCCCCTCTGCTTCGCTGACGTCGAGTCGGTTGTGCTTTACCGCCAGGTTGAGGGGCCGCAGCTGCTCTTGAAGCAACGCCGACGCGAGAAAAAGATCGCGGTCAAACACGTTACCGATCTGCCGGATGCCGTCGAAGATCGGTTCGAGGTCGAAAGCTTTACCGTCGCACAGCGTGTCGAAGTTGCTGTCGACCAGATAAGCCAGCTGGGAGCCGTCCACCCGCTCGCCGATCGGCGCTGCTCGCACCGAGGCGATGACCGCCTGGACGATTTCGCGCTTATTGTCCGGTTCGACGTAGGGGCGCAGGTCGCCGGTCGTGAGCTCCAGCATCGGGGGCGCGGCGTCTTCCGTCGGTGCGACGTCCAGCTCGTCGGTCACCGGCAAGATCTCGGCCTCGAGGTCCGCGTCGTCGGTTTGTAGCGGGTCTGTGGTGATCACGGCGTCAGCCGTTGGGACGGGCGCCTCGAAGGCCGCGAGATGCATCTGCTGCTGGTCGGGGGTCAGGTCCGCGACCTGCGGAGGCATGGTGACCTGCAGCCCTTTTTTTTGCAGGGTTTCAGCAAATCTCAGGAATAGGCCGGTCAGCGTGGTGGTCGAATGCTGAGCAGACAGGGCTTCCCACAGCGGATTCAGATCGAAAAGCTCATCTCGATACAACACCGCGTAGTTTGCGTTCAGCATCATGAAGAACGACTTGGGATCGATCTCCGGAGCGAGCGGACTGTTGCGTACCACACGCGTAAGCGCTTTACAGACGGCCCGTCTCCGTTCCGCGGGGTCGGATATCGGTGCTTCGCTCACCGACGCGGGACGTTAGCTTGAGGCGCAACCCCGAGCAAGGAACGGCCGGTTGACGGCGCCCGTAGAGTTCGCTAGCCGACGTCTGATTGAGACTAGGATCCTCGGCTGCTGGTTTCACGGCCGTGTTTCGAGCCAGTCAGGGAGAATAAAGTATGACGCTATCCGACTACGTCTTCACCTCAGAGTCCGTTAATGAGGGCCACCCAGACAAGGTCTGTGACCAGATCTCCGACGCCATTCTCGACGCGCTGATCAAACACGATCCAAGGTCGCGGGTCGCCGTCGAAACGATGGTCATGACCGGACAGGTCATCGTCGGCGGCGAGGTGACGAGCAAGACGCAGATCGATGTGCAGGAGCTCGTGCGTGGCACCGTCGAGCGCATCGGCTATGACGACTCGGCGATGGGCTTCGACCACAAGTCGTGCGGAGTTTTGAACGGCATCAATAAACAGTCCCCCGACATCAACCAGGGCGTCGATCGCGCGGACGGTGAGGTCGGGGCGGGCGACCAAGGGATGATGTTCGGCTTCGCCGTCGACGAGACCCCGGAGCTCATGCCGGCCCCCATCATGTACGCCCACAAGCTCATGCGGCGTCTCACCCAGGTCCGTAAAGAAGGGGTGGTTCCGTTCTTGCGCCCCGACGGCAAGGGACAGGTCACCGTTAACTACGTCGACGGTCGGCCCCAGAGCATCGGTACGGTGGTCGTTTCGACCCAGCACACCGAAGAGGTGTCCAACGACCGACTCCGTGAGGCGGTGATGGAGGAGGTCGTCAAGAAGGTCCTGCCGGACAGTCTGCTGAGGAAAGACTGCGTCTTCCACATCAACCCGACCGGCCGCTTCGTCGTGGGCGGCCCTCACGGCGATGCGGGCCTCACGGGCCGGAAGATCATCGTCGATACCTACGGCGGTATGGGACGACACGGCGGCGGCGCGTTCTCCGGCAAGGACCCGTCGAAGGTCGATCGTTCGGCGGCGTACATGGCGCGGTACGTGGCGAAGAACGTCGTCGCTTCCGGCGCGGCCACTCGCTGCGAGGTCCAGCTGGCCTACGCCATCGGCGTCGTGGAGCCGGTATCGGTGTTGGTCGATACCTTCGGCACCGGCAAAGTGTCCGAGGACAAGATCGCAAAGGCGGTGCGCCGGCACTTCCAGCTGACGCCGAAGGGGATCATCGAGAGCCTTCAGCTCACCCGGCCGGTATTCTCCACCACCGCCGCCTACGGCCACTTCGGCAACCCGGATTTCACTTGGGAGCAGACCGACAAGGCCGAGGGCCTCAAGGCCGATCTCGGCCTCTGATTTGGCGCAACTTTACCTGCCCCGCGGATCGCACGGCGCGCTGGCGCCATCTCGCCGAAAGCGACGGGCAGGGTCGGTCGGCCGCGATCGAGACGCGGCCCCCCCCGCCTGTCCGTGCGATGCACACGATATTGGTCAGGCCGGGCGGCAGTGCCCATTCGGACCTTCGAGCGCTGAGGATTCAGAACGTAGCCCTCGAAGGGGGGCGTGACTATCGATGAATCATCGCGTCATGCCGGCATGCAGCGGCGGAAGTGGCGGTTGAAGAAAGAAAAGATGCGACCCCGCCCGGATACACCGCTCTCGCGAACCCCCATCTTGTCGTCCCGCAACGGCCAGGTTAGGCGGAATTGATGGCCGAGAGTGCCGCCCAGTTTCTGGCCGCCTACGGCTACGTGGCGACGTACTCCCGGCGGGAGTGGGTCGAGTGTTGGCTTCGGCATGACGCCGATCAGTGGATCGGGCGAGGGCGAACCGAGCAGGAAGCGCTGGACGATGCGCTTCGCCAGGCGTGTCCGTCGGCGCTGGCGTGGACCCTCCTCGAGCGGGCGCGAGCGTCGGAACACCTCCGGACGGTGCCCTTGCCCGCTCCGGAGCCGATGCCGTCGGGGCCTCCTCTGGTTCGGCCGGCGGCGGCGCCAGCCCCGCCGGACTTCGAATCCGCCCTCGAAGCGCTGTCCTGCTTGTCGGACCGCATCCGAGACGCCCGAGAGGAGCTCGGGTTGGCGGCGCCGGACCGCATGCGGCTGGCGATCCTCGCTTGGATCTGCGAGGCCCGCGCCCACACCGACTACTTCCACGACAACGCTCGAATTCGAGACGAGGTGGCGGCGATCAGCCGCCAGCTTACCGAAGTGGGCAAGGCGTTCTGGCCGGGGAGCGTGACCGCCCTCCAGCTGAACATGCAGCCCTCCGACCTCCCGCGAAGCGTGCTTGGGGCGTCAGCGACGACCTGGGGCCGAGCGGCAGACCTCGCGGAGCGCGCGCTCGCCCAGCACGAGGCGTCGGAACGAGAGCGAGGCGCTGACGCCTATGGGTGGTCCGACCACACGGCCCTCGACCCCGTTCCTCACCGTCCCACCGAGGTCCTCGAGGCTCTCCAATCTGATGTGGAGGCCGTCGGTGGGCCCCTGGAGCGGTTCGCGGAGCCTCGCGACAGCAGCGCGCGACCGGACGCGGCGCAGTTCCTGCGCTGGACCCAAACCCTCCGCTGGCTTCGCAACACGGAGGTGTCGCCGGAACGGTGGGCGCGCCTCGCCGGTCGCCTGCGGTGGTGGGCGGCTCGACGGGGCGGGGCGCTGGTGGGCCCGGCCCGTCAACTCGACCCCAGCTACGCGCCGCGGCAATCATGGGCGGCGGAGCTCGGGCGGCTCGAGGATGCCCGGCCGCGAGACCCGGATGCCTGGACGAGCGACGCCACCGCTGACGCGGTACGTGATGCATATCAAGGTCACGCCACCGTCCTCGTCAGCGCGCGACGAGACCCGGTGGAGATCGACCGACTGAAGAAAGTGCTCGGGGCGGAGGAGGTCAGCTGGTCGCTCGCCGAGCAACGTCGGCTCGACGCCCTCACCGCAGAGATCTCCCAGGGCCGATATCAGTTGGTGTTGGGGGGGCTGGGCTTTCAGGCCTCCGGTCCCGACCGCCTGTTGGCTCGGGCGGCCCGCAGCGGCGATGCGATCTACGTTCGCGCTCACCGAGGCACTGCCCGATCGTGCGTGCGCGGCCTGGTTCGCCGCCTGAACGGCGGCCGCTGATCACGGGACCACGGCGTCCTCGGCGTGCGTTCGTCTGAGCTCTTTTGAAGGGATGGACGCCGGCTCAGGGGCGCTCTACCGACTCGGGAAGAGAAAGGTCGCCGGAGAGGATGTCGAAGACCTCGACGACCCGGAGGGTCGGCGCTTCGTTCGACGCATCGACCCGCATGAAGGCGGTCAGTGCGTCGAACGAGAAGCTCCGCACGCCGCGCAGGTGCCAAGCCGGCACGAGCACCGTCAGTTGACCACCGGAAGCAGGGTTTAACTGCCACCGAGGTCCTGGGTGAAGCTGGACTCTGGCCGGGGAAATCGAAATACGAACGCGGAACCATTCCCGGCCGACGACTCCACGTCGACCGTGCCTCCGGCCCGCTCGGCCTGCGACCGCACTTCGCCCATGCCGACACCGCGACCGGAGATCTCGCCGACCTGGTCGCGGGTAGAGATGCCGGAGGCAAAGAGGGCCTCGACGAGGTCGTTTTTGCAGCTCGCTTTGAGTCCTCGCTCCTGGGCTTTCATCCGAATCTTCTGCCAGTCGATGCCTCGTCCGTCGTCTTCGATGCGCAACACGAAGTCATCGCCCAGCTCGGCGGTCACCGTTACGTGTCCGACGCTGGTCTTGCCGGAGGCATCTCGCTCCTCGGGGGGCTCGATCCCGTGGTCCATCGTATTACGAACGACGTGAACCAAGCTCGGCCAGAACTGCTTGAGGAAGTCTTCGGGGATCCGGGCTTGGTGATCGTCGATCTCCACCTTGACCCGCTTGCCCAAGTCTTTGGCGATCCGGTCGATCTGCTGGCCGATGCGGTCCAGTCGGCGCTTGGCAGGGATGTTTCGCCACTGCCGCAACATATCGAGCAACTCAGTCTGCGATAGATTGATCCGGATCCCGTGGACGAGGGCTCTGAATTCGTCCCGTTCCACGTGTAAGAAGTCCTCCGATGTTTCGCTGATGAAGACTTCGATCTTGTTGAGCGCTTCTCGCCACGTGGGATCCAGACGGTTGAGCTCGTCGCGAGGACTCTCGTCGGCCGAGGACAGGCGCGTTTCGATCGCGTGGCAGTCCTCGGCAAATGAATCGAACCCAAAGATCGCCGCGTTACCCTTCACCGTGTGCAGTGCCCGAAGGAGCTCGTCGCGCGGGACATCGGCCGTCGATACGATATCGAGCAAGCGGTCCATTTCCTCCATGAACTCGATGAACCCGGCTCGATCCCTCGAAATGGTCTGTACGATGCGGATCAGCTCCTTGCTCTCCTTCTCCGCCTTCGCGTGGGCCTCCCGCGCGGTCGTATCTCGGATAATCAAGAGCAACCACCGGTCGTCGCCGTCGGTCACCGGGCGGAGGCCGACCTCGAACACCCGCTCGTCGCGTTCGATTCGATGCGGCATCTGGTCGACCAGCACCTCGAAGGGCATGAACCCTTCCTCGATGCCTTCGAAGGTGAGCGCCATCTCCTCCTGTTTGATTTGGTCGTCGGGAAACAGGCCTTCCCATACCGGTTTGCCTTCGGCGAACCAGTCCGTGACCACTTTGGAGCGGATGTCGCGCAGCGACCCATCGAGGTTAACGGCGACCAGACCGTCGCCCGTGCTGTTGAGGACCAGCCGCATGCCGCGCTCCCGAGCGGCCAGCGCGGTGGACTGGGCATGGATTCGGGCAAGGTGGCGTCGAATCTGGGCGACCAGAGGCCGGAAGATGATGAGGGCCTCGCTGATCAGCAGCAGCAGCGTGAACAGAACGAGGGCGCCCTCCGCCCGGTGCAGGAAGTCGACACGGGCCGTAGCTTGCGCTTCGTACGCCTTGACCGCCCGGTTGAGGTCCACCAGGAGCCCTGGTGCGAGGCTAAGAATCGACTTCAGCTGTGCGCTGTTCGTGGTGGGGGCCGGCATTTCGGCGACGGCGCTCAGCTGGTCGGCGTACCGCTGTACGCGCTGGTACAGGTTGGTTTCGCCGAAGTAGAGGTCCCGAAGGGGGGCGGTGGGCTGGCCGGGAAGACCGACTTCCGGATCGCCGTGCACCAGCCCCTCGTTCGAATCCCGGAAGAGTTGAATGAGTTTGACCAGCGTTCCCTTCAGGCGGGTGCGTTCCTCCTTCGTCTCCGCGGTCGCGAGATTCGAGGCAAACAACGCCGTTCGCTGCGAGAGCATACGCTGTCGCCCCGAGATATTGATCTCGATGGCTGATCCCCGCTGCCCTTCGATGAGCGCGCTGAGCAGGACGAAAGCCGTGATTGAAGTGATGGCCACGAGCGCCAGCGCCGTTACGTAGCGAACGGTGAGACCCTTCGTCGGGCTGGAGGCGGTAACGGAACTCACGCCCCTCAAGGTCGGAGCTCATCGATGCCCCAGTAGAATTCACCTCGTCCCCCAACGCTCGGGTTGAGACGACGATCCGACCCGAGTCAGTCGCATGGCGAGGGGAGACGATCGCTCGCCTCCGTCTCGGTTCTAAAGGGCATTCCTAGAACCGGCGTGACACCGCAAGATCTATTGACCGCGCGCGCGTCGCCGCCGACGTTTTCGTCTCGGTTGGGATGCCTCGAGGGCGGCGGCCTCTTCGGCTTCCGCTGCTTTCAGCTCTTCGGTTTTCTCAAACGTGTGCCCGAGCGTGTCGTTGTCGCCGGCCTGCGGATCTACGGTCCAGGTGAACGGAACGTACCCCGTCTTCTCCACCCGCACCTGGGTCACTCGACCCGCGCGGAGGGTCAACGACGCGGGCGACAAGGCCACCGCGCGGTCGTCGACGAATACGTTCGCCTCCGGAGGATCCGTCTGCACTCGGACCCTGGCCACGGCCTCGGGGAACACCACTCGCAGGGTGCGTTTACGGTTGGCGACAATGCTGATGGTCGTGGTCCGAACCACGTTCTCATCCAGGCGAAGAACGAGGGTGTGGATGACCTCCGACTCGAGGTTCTCCATGGTCATCGGCGTCTTCTGGCCGGTGTCTTCGTCGTCCAGCGTGACGTGGGCGCCGGGCGGCAGCGACTCCAGGATCAGAGTACCGCCGGGCTTGCGCCCGATGACCGCCAGTCGGACGAGTCTGCTCACTCGGCGCTGGATTCGCTCCGGACTTATTATCCATCCGATCGCCGCGACGGCAACCAAGCCCAAGACGGCCATCATGGCTATCGAAGGCCGCCGGCGGCCCCCCGGCGACGAGTTTTGGACGGGCAGATTCGGGGATAACTCCGAGGCGAACGCGCTGGCCATCGCCGCGGCGGGAT
>JANQQN010000086.1 GCA_028289325.1 Myxococcota bacterium
GCGACGGTGTTGGGCCCCATCGCGGCGATGAACCCCGATGTGCTGAGCACGCCGTTGGTCAACGGAACGTACGGCAGCCGCAACCGCCAGCGGACCCGACCCTGCTCCGTTCGGCGGCTGAGGACCCGGTCGACGAGGTGCAGTGTCTCTTTGCCCAGGGCCCCGATCATGCCGGCTTCGGTGGGGATCGATTCGCTCGCGACGCCGGTCCGGGCCGCGATCCGCCAGCTGGTCCGTCCATCGCGAAGCACGTAGTCCCCCCGATGACTCAACAGCCGCGCTGAGGGGCGCAGTCGGGCCGGCAGCCGCCACCGCTGGGCGTAGTCGTCGGTGTAGCGCAGGAAGCTCGACCATGCCCTCCGCGCGCCGGCGACGTCTTTCTTACGCGCTGCGACCTGCGCCCGCTCCACCGACGCCCGCGCGAGCTCCGAGCGGACCTCGAATCGGGAGGCGCCGGACGCGACGAGGATCTGAAAGGCCCGGCGGCGACCCCGGACCGCGGTGGGCAGCGGACCGACCCTCGCCGACCGCCCCGCCTGGTCGAAGGCCAGCATCGCCTGCCGAACCTGCCCTTTGTCGAGCCGGATCGCGGCGCGTCCGAGCTGTCGGTGGACCAGGAACGGCAGCGGCGTCTCCACCTGCTCTTCGGCGGTCGCCGGCCGTCGACCGAGGCGTCGAAGGAGGCGGCTCGACAGGGCCGCGACCAGCTCTTCCAGGTTATCCGCGGGTCCTTTCACCCGCTCCGTGCCCGAGGATCGGCCCTGCGCGGCGAGCTCCAGGGTCATCGGCGTCGTCGCCCGTTCGATGCGCTCGGGAACCGAACGAATGCGAAGCACGACCTCGGCCTTCGGGTCCGGCGTCGTCAACGAGCGAGACGGGCGGACGTCGAACCCGAGGCGACGAAATTGATCGGTCATCAGCGCTTCGGCGCGGTGCTGAATCCAGCTGCCGGCATCGGGGGGCGGTTCGAAAGCGAGGGTCGGAGCCGGAGCCATCACGACCAGCAGCAAGAGGGCCGACATCCCTTCCCTTTCCGCGCGTCACGGGCATTCGGTCAAGACTCTGCTATGGTCCCCGCATGTCTCCGCAAGCGGTCAAACTCCTCACGGTGGCCGGCGTATCGATGTTGGCGGGTGGGATGCTTGGCAGCTACGCCACCAGCGCCCTGCTGGGCGGCGGTCAGCCGCGGGTGAGTCCGATGCCCGACCCGGCCCCTGTCGTCGCCGAGTGCAAGTGTGACGACCAGGAACGACCGCCGGTCGATCCGCTGGAGTCCGGTCGCCTTCCGGAAGGTCTCACCGAGATCCCCGGCGATCCCGGGGAACAGGCCCTGCCCGGTCTTCCCGTAAAGGCGCTCGAGCTGGCCCGAGCCCAGGCCCAGCGGGAGCTGAAGCCCTGTCTGAGCTCGGCCGACGGTCTATCCGAAGGCACGTTGGTCCTGACATTGACGGTCACCGCCACCGGGGGCCAGGGATTTATCAGAGAAGCCGCGGTGACCGCTTCTTCCGGCGACGCGGAATGGGCGAAAGACTGCGTCATCGAGCGGTCCCGGGCCGTTCGGTTCGAGTGGTCGGGCGCAGACGGTCAACAAACCCTCAAGCTGCCCATCAGAGTCGGTGCCTCCTGATCCGGTGCCGCTTCATCGAGCGCAACGAAAACCACTTTCTTCGCTGGCTGTGGTGGGCATCATCGGCCGGCGATTGAACACCCGCGCGTCGTTCGAGGTCGCGCGGAAGCTTCCGCCTCGCTGCACCCGCTGCGTGCCGGACGCGGGCCCGAGAGGATCGGTGCTCGGACTCATCTCGTAGTAGTTGGCATCAAAGTAATCCGCTACCCACTCGTAGACGTTGCCGGCCATATCGAGGGCCCCGAAAGGCGATTCGCCGTCGGGGTGACTGCCCACGGGAAGGGTCGAGCCGGGGGCCGGCGGCGGCGAGCATCGGCCTTCGACCGTCGAAAAGTAGTTGCCTAGGGTGCACACCGGACACGCGTCCCCCCACGGAAAGCGACGCGCGTCTTGCGTACCTCGAGCCGCCATTTCCCATTCCGCTTCCGTCGGTAGCCGTTGCCCCTGGGCTGTGCAGTACACGTCGGCTTGCGCCCAGGTCACACAGTTGACGGGGTGCTGCTCACGATTCGCGTCGAAATAATTGCACCCGTCGGCGTTGGAGGGCGGGGTGCAGTCACCGGCCGTCACGCACGCGCGATAGTCGGCTACGGTCACCTCCAAGCGATCGATGCGAAACGCCGACAGGGTGATGAGCGCGGTGGGGGTTTGGGATCCCGTACACACCGTGGTCGCGGTCTCCGGACACGCGGGGTCGGCGGTCGCGTCGACCACGCATCCGCGTTGAAAGGTGCCGGCGGGAACCTCGATCTCGTTGGGGCCGGGGGCCGAAGATTCCACGAATGTCGCCCCGCAGGTGATGTCTTCGGTGACCGTGACCACCGCTGCCGTCGACGTCGACGACGCGCACGCGCCGGACCAACCGTCGAACTCCCAGCCCGCATCGGGGCTCGCGACGAACGTCACCTCGGTGTCGACGGTGACGTCCTCCTGGCACGCCGTCCGGCAGTCATCTTCGCTCGCGAACGCCACCGAGCCGTCGCCGACCACGTTGACCGACACGTTGAAGACCGGCAGCGCGGTCACCTGAAGCACGCACGACGCGACGACGTCCATGTCGCGCCGGACCTCGATCGTCGTCGTTCCTGCGGAATCAGGGGTAAAGCCGTTGGATAGCGTACCGGCGTTAGCGGCGGGGGTGGCGCTCGTTGCCTCGAACGTGCCGAGGCCGATGGTGTCGACCCACTCGAAAGGCGTCGAGACCGAGTCGACGTCGTAGCCAAGCGTCAGGCTCACCCGCTCCCCCACGGTGGGCGTCAACGGGGAACAATCGAGGCTGAAGGAGGGGTCGTCGCCGCAGTGCGCGGTGGCGATCCCCAGCACCGCCAGCGCGGCCCACTGGGTCGAGGTGACTCGCAATGACATCGACGGGGATTATACCGCTGTTGCCGCCGCTGGACCTTATGACAGGCCTCGGATGGGTGACGGGGTGGGTCCCGGTCGCCGGCCGGGCCCTGGCGGCCCTTGCCTTGCCCGGCAGGGGAGAGTAGGTGGTCCTTTAGGGCATGCCGCCATCCTCGCTCACTGGCGTCGAACCGAACGACGAGACGGAGTCCTTCCGATTCGTCGTCCCCGCTCGTCTCGAATATCGAGACGCCGCCCGGGCCTTTCTCGCCTATGTATGCGCGCGATTGGTTCAGCGGGGGGAATTCCCGAAAGACATCGGTCATCGAGTGATCAGCGCCTTCGTCGAGGCGTTCAACAACGCCGTGCTCCACGCCTACCGCGAGCGGCCGCCGGGGCCGGTCGAAGTGGACATGGAGGTCAACCCTAGGTGTTTGCGCGTGGTGGTGGTCGACCACGGGCAGAGCTTTACGCCGGACCTCGTTCCCGAGCCGGATCTCGAAGCGCTGCCCGAAGGCGGGCTGGGCCTGTTCATCATCCGAAACTTCATGGACGAGGTGACGTTCGAGCGGGTGGGTCAACGCAACGTTCTGACCATGGAGAAACGTTTCGCGTCCGCCGCCGGCGACGACGCGCTGGAGCCGCCCAAGCGCTGAGGGCCGAAGGACGAACCATGCTGGATTACGACAAGCAAGAGCTCGGCGACGTGACCGTCTTTTCGCTGAAGGGCAACCTCGACGCCCTGACCGCGCCTTCGCTCAAAAAGGAGATCGAAGCCCTCCTGGCCGCGCGGAGGATCAACGTCGTGTTCGACATGAGCGGCCTGGAGCTGATCGACAGTTCTGGCGTCGGGGCGATCGTCTCCTTGTTCAAGCGGGTGCGAACCCTCCAGGGTGACGTGAAGATCGCACGCCTTCAGGGACAACCGTCCGAGATCTTCAAATTGCTGCGCCTCAACCGGGCTTTCGAGATCTTTGACACCATCGACGGCGCCGTGGCTCGATTCTCGGCGTGATATGAGCGCTACCGCGCCGGATCGACCGCCAGTGACGCGGCGATGAGGTGAGCCGTGAGTCAACTGCGCGCCATCGGAGGGCCAAACGCGGGGATGGTCTACGAACTCAAGGACGTCGTCGTCCTTGGGCGCGCGCTGGATTGCCAAGTCCACATTCGAGACCTGACGGTCTCCCGTCGCCACGCCCGGATCACCCGGGTCGATGAACGGTTCGTGATCGAAGACCTCGGGTCGGGCAACGGGACCTTCGTCAATGACAAGGGGGTCCGCCAACACGTCCTTCAAAACGGGGACGTGATCCGGGTCTGCAACGCGAAGTTCGAGTTTCGGGAGGCCGAGAAGCCCGCCGACTCGGTGACCATGGTCGCCGCCAACATCTCCAGCCCGCAGATCGTCACCACCCTCGACGCGAACGAGCCCCTCCTGCGGCAGGACGCCCAGGCCCTGACGACGCTGACCAATCCCCGCGAGCTGAACCAGATGGCGGACCGGCTCCGCAAGCTCGTTGCGGTGTCCGACGCCATCTCCAGCATCCTCGATCTCGATGAGCTCCTCCCCGAGATCCTCAACCGACTGTTCGATGCGTTCCCCAAGGCGCAGCGCGCGATCATCATGCTCGTCGACGAGCGCGGGGGACCGCTGGTGCCCCGCGCCATCAAGCGCCGCCGGCAGGACGACGACGAGGAGCTGAAAGTCTCTCGCACCATCCTCCAGGACGTCATTCAGCACCGCCACGCCGTGTTGTCCCACGACGCCATGGAGGATCAGCGGTTCAAGGCCGGCCTATCGGTGGCGAACTTTGGGATCCGCGCCATGATGGCCGCCCCGCTGGTGTGGCGAGGGGAAAGCGTCGGGGTGGTGTACCTCGACAGCCAGGGAATCGCGGCGTTTTCGCAGTCCGATCTGGAGCTGCTGACCGGTATCGCGGGCCAGGCCGCGGCGGCCCTCGGCAACGCCCGACTGCACGAAGAGCTCCTCAAGCGGCAGCGCTTCGAGCACGACCTCCACCTTGCGGAGCGCATTCAGCAGTCGTTCTTGCCCCGCCGCATCCCGGTCCTCGAAGGCTTCACCTTCGCCGCGCGGTACGATCCAGCGTACGAGGTAGGCGGAGATTTCTACGATTTCGTTCACCTGCCGGACCAGCGGCTGGGGGTCGTGGTCGGCGATGTCGCTGGCAAAGGCATCGGCGCCGCGCTGTACATGGCGCGGCTGACCCGCGACCTTCGGTACATCGCGCTGTCGGAGGCGGATCCGGCCCGGGTGTTGGAGTGGATGAACCGCGCCGTTGCGGACAGCGGTCATGACGACATCTTCGTGACCCTGATGTACGCGGTCCTCGACGCTCGACGAGGGCGAATGACCATCGCCAACGCCGGGCATATGCCGTTGGTGGTGCGCCGAAAGGCTGCGGGCGAGGTGCAGGTCTTGGACGACCGCTCCGGGCTACCGCTCGGCGTATTGCCGGACACCACCTACGAAAGCGAGCTGTTCGAGTTCCGCCGCGGCGATGCGGTTTTGATGTTCACCGACGGCCTCGTGGAAGCGATGAATCGCCATCGCGAGATGTTCGGAATGGAACGTCTCATTCAAGTCATGGGGGCCGGCAGCTCCAACGCCGACGCCCTGATGGAGCGCGCCCTTCAAGCCTGTCAGCACCACGTGGCGGATGCGCCGCAGTTCGACGATACGACGACGGTGGCCATCAGCTTCGATGGGGTCCGCCGCGCCTGACGAAGACCGATGTCGCCGCGTCGCGCTCGTCGGCGTGGCGGGGTTTGAATTTCGGGTTCACGAACCGATGAACACCCCTGAGGCGCGCTCTTCGCTGTGCAAGAGGCGTCCTCTGGAGGGCTGGTGCAAACTCCGCGGTCTAGGTCTACGCGCGACCTTCCGTCCCGAGCGGTGTGTCCGAGACAGGTCTTGTTCGTCGACGACGACCCGATGGTTCGTCGGACCGTGGGACGATGCCTCAGCCGCGCGAACCTGACCTGCGAGGTCGCGGCGGGGGGCCACGAAGCGCTCGAGACGCTGCGTCAGGACCCGGTCGGTTTCTCGGTGGTCATGGCCGACTACCAGATGCCCGACCTCGATGGGTTATCGCTGCTGACGGAGGTGGCGGTATCGACCCCGTGGGTGACCCGGATCCTGATCTCCGGTCGCCTGGAGCTCGACCACGCCCTGGCCGCGATCAACTCTGGCGCGATCTACCACGTCGTGCGAAAGCCGGTCGTTCCCACCGAGCTGATCGCGCTGATCCGAAAGGCCCTCGATCGCTCGAACCTCGCTCAACACAACGCCCACCTTCTCGGTGAGCTGCGCAAGAAGAATACCGCCCTCAACGAAGAGAAAAGCGCCCTCCTTCGCCAGCTGGCGGAGCGGACGGACAGTCTTCTCGACCTGCTGGCGTCGACGGTGGACATCCGCATCGACCAGCTCAGCGGGTCTTCTCGCCGCATCTCCGCCTACGCCCATCGGCTGGCCGCGCAGATGGGCCTGACCGGAGAGGCGCTGCGCGACGCGGAGTACGGCGCCCTATTGCACGGACTGGGGGGAGCGATGGCGCCCGATGCCCTGCTCCATCCGCAGCGCCCGCTGACCCCCCTCGCCGTCTCCCAGCTGCTCGATCACGTGGAGCAAGGAGCCAGCCTTCTTTTGCGGATCCCGTGGCTGCGAGGGGCAGCGGACATCGTCCGGCACCAGATGGAGCGGTACGACGGCACGGGGGTTCCCGGTGGGCTGTCTCGAGATGCGATTCCTATCGGGGCGAGGATCTTGCACGTCGTGCGCGTGCTCGAGACGTTGACCCAAACCACCGACCGACGAACGGCGCGCGGCCTGGCGTGGGCGAGAGAAGAGATTCGGCGACAGGCGGGGACAGTGCTCGATCCCGACGTCGTCGCCGCATTCGATCAGATCTCCGACGAGGAGTGGAGTGCGATTCGGACCGCGCGGGACCGAGGTCAGTCCAACACCAGCCGATAACGCGCTTCGACCTCGTCGGGAATGCGGCGGACGACGATGATCGCCCCGCACCAGCTACAGAACAGTTCGTCGTCGAACGTGAAGCCGTCGTCCCACACGTTATGAGCGGTGCACAGGGGGCACTCGAATTCGGTCCACTCATGTTTCTTCTTCGTGACCATGAATCTACTCGAGGGACTGATCGTCGCGCTTCGGTCCCGCATAAGGCTCCAGCGACACCGTCATGGTGTGGGGACGAGGAGCATCGATCTGAATCGTCTGGGTGTATTCGCGGTAGTCGGGGGTCCGAAGCCGGACCCGATGCGAGCCGATCGCCAGATCGGACACGCTCACCGGCGTGAGCCCGACCAGAGCCCCATCGATGAACACCGACACCCCGTCGATGGGCTCGGAACGGACGTCGAGCGACGCCGTCGTCGGTCGCAGCAGGGCGACCAGCCCCACCAGCAACAGCGCGACCACCCCCAGGGCGGCCCCCGCGACCGCCGGTTTGAGCGCCGGTGGCGCCACGGGCCCTCGCCCCGGCGCCGGTCGTAGGCCCGAGCCGTGCCCGGTCGCGCGGGCCGACAGGCCCATCCGCCGACCGCTCGCGGGGCCGACGGCGGGCCGTTCGGCGGCGGCGTAGAGCCCGCCGGCATCCGCCTCGTCCAGCGTCTCGGTCCGGGCCGGGGCGACGAACGCCGCCGGCAGCACCTGGACGGCCGGGGTTGCCCGGGACCCCATCGCAGTCTCCTCGATCCCCTCCGAGTCGAGAAACGCCCCGAATTCGGTGTCTTCGGCCATCACCGTTGCGTCTTCGCCTCCCGGATCATCGCGATCGAAGACCGTCCGGTCTTCGTCCTCGCGCTCTACGCTGGCGGTGTCCGATCTTGCGGGCCGCACCATCGCGGGCTCTCGCTCGTCGAACCGGTCATCGACGCGGGGGGTGCCGAACAGGTTGGACACCGGACTCTGACCGAGTCCCCTGACCGTTCCCTGATTCGCCGATGGCGTCGACCGGGAGGGCGACCGCGGTTCCTTGTTTCGAAGCGCGTCGAGCACATGGGACGGAAGCGCGGGAAAATCATCGCTCGGGCGGGGATCTGACGGATGCCCCGTCGCCCGCCGGCCCGGGGACGGCGCCGGCGCTCGCCGAAGTCTCATGAACCCTTCCATCTTCTGACGCTCGTCAGAGATCGCGTCGGCGTACGCGGTCTGCATCCACTCGCGCAGGTGACGGCTCCGGAACGGGGGGTCGGTCGTCGTCACCGCATCGAGCAGGTCGTCGTGGACATCCGATGCCCACCCGTATCGGTGGGTGGGCTCCCGGGCCAGCATACGCATGACGATGGCCTCGAGGTCTTTGCCGAGGCCGGGAACGAGCCGCCTCGGTGACGGTACCCGCGCCACACGAACCGCCTCCAGGGTCGCGTAGTCGCTGTCGCCGACGAATAGCCGCTCGCCGGTCAGCATCTCGTAGAAGATCACGCCCAAGGCGAAGATGTCGCCGCGACGATCCGTCGGTCGGCCCTGCACCTGCTCGGGGGCCATGTACGCAAACTTCCCTTTGAGAACCCCGACCTCGGTTCGGCTGATCCTTGACGCCGCCTTCGCGATCCCAAAGTCGCAGAGTTTAACCTCGCCGTCGTAAGACAGGATGATGTTCTGGGGGGTGACGTCGCGATGGACGATGCCCAGCGCTCGCCCCGCGGGGTCTCGCTTGCGATGGGCATAGTCCAGGGCCTCGCAAACCCTGGCCACCACGAATGCGGACGCCACGGGGTCCATCGGCCGACCCAGTCGCTTCTGCCGATCGAGGATCAGGCGCAGGTCCCGGCCGGCGACGTATTCCATACAGATGTAGTACGTTCCCTCGTCTTGGCCGAGCTCGTAGATCTGGACGATGTTCTGGTGGGTGAGGTGGGCGGCGATGCGGGCCTCATCGATGAACATGGCCACGAACTCCTGGTCCGCGGCGAGCGTGGGCAAAATGCGCTTCACGGCCACGAATCGCTCGAAGCCTTCGACGCCGAAGGCCTTCGCCCGGAAGACCTCGGCCATGCCGCCCACGTTGATCCGTTCGAGTAACAGCAGGTGAGGGCCGAATGGTATCGGGTACTTGGCCACGCGGTGGGTCGTGAGTTTAGTGGTCGGGGGCGGATCGAGTCCAGCCGACGAAACGTCGGGCCGGGCGGTTCAGGATTGACGGACGCGGTGTCGCCAGCTATTCGCTGCCGTCCGAGGTCAAACCGGTGGCGTCTAAGACTCAACAGACCGAAAACCAACGCAAAGCCAAGACCCGCCAACAGGGCAAGACGGCCAAGAAGGCCCGCGAGCGCAAGGGGACGACCCGGAGCGAAGCCGAGCTGTTCGGTAACGTATTGCCTCGCTCATCGAACGGTTAGCGCCGTTCGTCTCCCGGCTCATTCTGCCTCACCCACCGTTTTGCCCTCGAAGTTAGGGCGTATATGACGGTGTCGCCCCTTAGGCCCGGCTGACTCTCATTGCGTCGCCGCGGTCACACGCCTACGGAAAGCGACGAGCTTGGACTCGTCGGCTATCGCCTTTGCGTTTACGATGACGAGTCTGGTCGCTGGACGCGGTGCAACACGTGTGCAGTGTCCGTTTCGAGGAGAACTGCGTGGCCGATAGCAAATTCGGACAGAGCGAGGGTCAAGGTATCGACATCCCGATCCTACCGCTTCGTAATTCAGTCTTTTTTCCAGGAAGCATCATGCCGATCTCGGTCGGTCGCCCCAAGACGCTGGCGATGGTCAAGGCGGTAGAGGAGTCGGGCGAACCCATCGGAATCGTTGCACAAAAGGACGGCTCGGTCGACGATCCGGGGGCCGACGATCTCTACACAATGGGGACGACGGGCCGGATCGTGAAGGCCTTGAAAGCGGGTGAGGAGGGTTTTCACCTGGTCCTCCAAGGCATCAAACGCTTTCGGGTCCTCGGCCTGACCCAGACGTCCCCCTACCTGCGGGCGCGGGTCGTCGAGGTCCAGGACATCACCGCCGACCCCCTCAAGATCGAAGCGCTGGTCATGAACGTGAAGAAGACCGCGCGCGAGGTCGTGGGGCTCATGCCCGAGATCCCGTCCGGCGCGGCCCAGTTCGTCGACGGCATCGAGGATCCCGGCCATCTGGCGGACCTGATCGCCGCCAACATGGACGTCTCGGTCGAGGAGAAGATGGAGGTCCTGAACCTCGTCGAGGTCTCCCAGCGGCTCGAGAACGTTCTCGAGCTCCTGCACCGCAAGCTCGAGGTCCTGAAGCTGTCGAACAAGATCGACTCTCAGGTCAAAGGCGAGATGAACAAGACGCAGCGCGAGTACTACCTGCGTCAGCAGCTCAAGGCGATCAAAGAGGAGCTGGGCGAAGCGGACGGCAGCGAGGGTGACCTCGACGAGCTCGAGCAGAAGCTCAAGAACGCCGAACTGCCTCCGGAGGCCGAGAAGGTCTATCGAAAAGAGCTACGGCGGCTGCGACAGATGCCGTCATCGAGCTCCGAGTACACCGTTGGCCGGACCTACCTCGAATGGTTCGCGGACCTGCCGTGGAAGAAAACCACCAAGGACAGCCTCGACATTCAGAAGGCCCGCGAGCACCTCGAGAAGAAGCACTATGGGCTCGAGAAGGTCAAAAAGCGCATCGTCGAGTACCTCGCGGTCCGCAAGCTCAAGGAGGACATGAAGGGTCCGATCCTGTGCATGGTCGGCCCCCCGGGTGTGGGTAAAACGTCGCTGGGAGCGTCGATTGCCGAGACCCTCGGGCGGAAGTTCCACCGCATTTCCCTGGGCGGCGTTCGCGACGAAGCGGAGATCCGGGGTCACCGGCGAACCTACGTTGGCGCGCTTCCGGGGCGGATCATTCAGGGGCTGAAGAAGGCCGGGACCCGCAACCCGGTCATCGTATTGGACGAGATCGACAAGCTCTCGTACGACTTCCGCGGCGACCCGGCGTCGGCGCTGCTCGAGGTGTTGGACCCCGAGCAGAACCACGCCTTCTCCGACCACTACCTCGAGGTCCCCTTCGACCTGTCGAAGGTGCTCTTCCTGGCCACCGCCAACCAGCTCGACCCGATCCCCCCCGCGCTCAAAGACCGGATGGAGGTCCTCGAGATCCCTGGCTACACCCACGAAGAGAAACACCACATCGCCACGCGGCACTTGCTGCCCAAGGTCCTGGAGCAACACGGGCTGTCGGAGGAGCTGTTCGAGCTCACCGACGAGTCCCTGAACTCGATCATCATCGACTACACCCGCGAGGCCGGCGTTCGTAATCTCGAGCGGACGATCACCTCGGCGGTGCGAGGCGTCGCGGTCGAGGTCGCGGAAGGCAAGACCGAAAAGACCGTGGTCACCAAGGACATGCTGTCCAAGTTCCTCGGTCCCGAGAAGTTCTACAACGAGATGGCCCAGCGCACCGAGGTGCCCGGGGTGGCCACCGGCCTCGCGTGGACGGCCGCCGGCGGCGACATCCTGTTCATCGAGGCCACCAAGATGGCCGGTAAGGGCGGATTGAAGCTCACCGGTCAGCTCGGCGCGGTGATGAAGGAGTCGGCGGAAGCGGCGCAGTCTTACTTGCGCGCACGGTCGCCGGAGTTCAGCCTCCCCGAGAAGTTCTGGGAGAAGCACGACGTGCACGTTCACGTGCCCGCGGGCGGCATTCCCAAGGACGGTCCTTCGGCGGGGGTCACGATGATCACCGCCCTCACCTCCCTGGTCACGGGCATCAAGGTCCGCAGCGATATCGCCATGACCGGCGAGATCACGCTTCGGGGTAACGTCCTTCCCGTCGGCGGGGTCAAAGAGAAGGTCCTCGCCGCCCTGCGGGCGGGAGTGAAGGAGGTCATCCTTCCTCACCGCAACAAGAAAGACCTCCACGAGGTCCCGCAGGAGGTCCAGGAGCAGCTGAAGTTCCACTTCGTGGAGCACATGGACCAGGTCCTCGACATGGCCCTCGAGCGGCCCCCGGAGCGCTTCAGCCCCAAGCTCGCGCCGGCCAAGGCCGAGACCGACATCCCCCCGTCGTAGACCGCCCCGGTCACCCGGCGGGCCGACTAGTCCCCTGTAAACGAAATACGCGGCAGGTTTAACGTGTTCGACTCGCATGGGTAGACGCGGACCGAAATTGGTAAGCCTGGACGTTACGGATGACGAAAGGGAGGAGCTGAAGCGTCTCATTCGGCGGGCTCGAGTCAATCGCGAGATGGCCTTTCGAGCGCGGCTCATTCT
>JANQQN010000091.1 GCA_028289325.1 Myxococcota bacterium
TCGCGGCCGCGGTATGGAGCGGATACCGGTTTGCGTTCGAGCTCGACCGCGAGCCGAAGTCGATCGAGATGAAGCGACAGGTCCACGGGGAGCCGCACCCGAAATGACCGTTCAACGACGAAGCCCCCGCTCGGAGCGGTCGACGAACGCTCAGGGGCCCGCCATGGCGGGTCGAACCGACGCGACCCACGCGTCGACGTCACGATTCATCTGCGCCAGCGAACGGGAGCCGGGCTCGATGACCGCATGGTGAAAACCCGAGAGATCGAAGCGGGCGCCGAGCGCGGCCTCAGCCCTCCGGCGGGCAGAGGCGATCGCGTCGTACCCCAACATGTACGCGAGCGACTGACCGGGCATGGCGATGTACCGATCGACCTCCAGCGCGATCTCCTTTCGGGCGAGCGCGGTCGTCCGGGCCATGTAGTCGATGGCCTGCTGTCGCGACCATCCGTGCAGATGGAGGCCGGGTTCGACGATGAGCCGACTCGCCGCCCACAGGTGCTTCGCGATCATGCCTTGCCGGTCGTATTCGCTGGAGTAGAGGCCGAGCTCGTCGGCGAGATACTCGGCGTAGATCGCCCAGCCTTCCAGCAGCCCGGCATTGAACGGTCCTAGCCCGCCCGGCCGGGGGTACGCCGCGAACAGGTGGTGTCCGGGGATGCCTTCGTGAAACGCGATGACCTCGGCCATCAGCCGCCGCTCGCCAGGACGGGATGGGTTGACCACGTAGGCCGGCGTCGGCCCCGCCCGATAGTAGCCGGCCGGAAACGAAGCCCGAAGGTGGGGGACCATGGGGATGACCGCCGGCACCGGCGGCGTAAACCGGAACACCTCGGCCACCGCCCCGTGGGCCCGAGCCAACGCGGCCTTCGAGCGCTGGACCAGCCGGTCCCCGGTTTCGTCGGCCGCCGCTTCACGCAGCTTGGCCAGCGCGCCGTCGGCGTCGGCGCCGAGCGCCTGCCGACTCTCCTGTAACAATCGCTCCCCGGTGGCCACGATCGCGTCCGGCGTGGGTGATACCGACGTCCACCACTCGACGGCTCGCCGAAAGCAACCGCGGCCGCCCGGCAGCTCGCCCAACCCCGGCCGCTCGGGGGCGCGAGGCAGATACGTCGTGCGCAAAAAGGCCGCGAATCGCTCGACGGCAGGGACGATCGTCTGGTCTCGAAGCGCTCGCCACCGCGGCGGTCCCCCGCGGTAGCGACCGTCGGAAGCCCCGAGCTCGCGGCTCAGCTCTTCGATCTGCCCGAGCACCCGCCGCACCACCGGCGCCGGTGCGGCCCCAGGGTCGTCGCCGCGACCGGCCATCGCCTTTCGGTCTCGATCCAGGACCTCGGGAACCGCCGACCACCGGGCGAAATCGGCGTCGGTGACCGCCTCGGACCGCGCGAAGCGCGCCCATTCCCGGGGCCAGCGCACCTGCCACCCCATGACCTGATTGAGATAGATGAGATCGGTGTCGCAGCCCGCTAACGCATCGGCGCCAAACACGACCGAACGCAGCGAGGGATTCGCTGGCGACGAAGCCGGCGGCGGATCGGGGGTGTCATCCGCCGCCGCGTTGCGCGCCGACGTCGCGGCCGGCGCGGCGATCGGGCGCGCACAGCTGACCACGCCGACGGCGAACCCCAGCCCGGCAAGAAGTTTCAGCATCTGCACCCGCTCCGGCTACCACGGCCCGCGACCGTCCGGCGTTGGCACTTTTTGCGTTTCGAGTTCGCGCTAGACGCCGCGATAGGCGCTCGGGGGCGCGCCGTGGACTCGACGAAACGCGCGCGTAAACGTGGGCAGGTCGGCGTAGCCAAGCTGAGCCGCGAGCTCGGTGGGGGTCGCCGAGCCCCGGCGCAGCTGGTCGGCCGCCGCCTCCAGCCGCAAGCGACGGTGATATCGGATCGGCGGTTCTCCATGGACCTGGCGAAACGCGCGATTGAGGTGGGATGCGGACAGATGGACCTGCCGCGCGAGCTGGGCCAGCGCTATCCGCTCGTTTCGATGGTCGTGAATGAACTGCCGGGCCCGCTCCACCCGCGCGTACAGCTCGCTTTGGGTCGCCGTTCGCTGAGCAGGGATCCGCGCCGCGCCGGCGCCGTGGCCCCGTAGCCAGGTCGCCACCAGCCGACAGAGACCGGCGGGCGCGGCCTCGAGCTCGCCCGTCGCCCGCCAGGTCTTGGCCAACGCCTCGCCGATCGATTCGTCATCGAGTCGAAACACGGCGTCGCAGCCGAGGGCCTCCGCGTCCCCGCCGCCCATGACGACCACCTCGGCCGGAGGAAGGTCGATGCACAGCCCCACCGTTTCCTGGCCCCCGGCGACGCCGATCTCGAACGCCTGCCCCGGCGGAACGACCATGAACTCCCCGGGGTTCAAGACCCGGGTCCGATCGCCCAACCGATACGTTTCCTGCCCTTCGATCACCGCCTTGACCCCGTAGGCCCGGCAGACCGCCCTCCCCACGGCCCCTCGAAGGCGTGACTGGAACACCGTTGGCCTCAACGGCGGTGGGCGGTCCAGCCGGCCAAGATCCGACATTCGCTCGGCCATCGGTCTACTCCGACCTCATGAAATCTGGCGGCGACTCTTTCCAGTAGCGGGCGAGCCCCGCTCCTTCCGCCAGCGCCGTAAACCGCGGGTCGCGTCGCATCGCTGCGGTCTCCGGGCCGTAGGCCCACGCGAAGACCTCGGTGGTGTCCGGCAGTGCACCGGCCGAGGCGAACGCCGCGTCGAGCAACCCCAGCGACGACGCGACGCGGACCTTCAGGGTCGCGGGGGCCGTCGCGCACGCATCGAGCGTCGCGGTCGGTTCACCTTCGCCGACGTACGCCTGCAGACAGCGGCGCAACCCGGTGGCCATCCGAGACGCGTAGGTAGAGCCCTCCTCGAACGCCGCTCGCGCCGCGACCGCGCCCCCGTAGAAAGCGTCGGCCACGACGTATTCCTCGTAGGCTTGCCGCCAGTCCGGCGCCTCCGCGAAGACGCGCTTGAAGAGCGCGCGAAACTTGTCGATCTCGCCTCGCTGGGCCAGAAGGACCCCGAGCTCGATCCGGGTGTGGTGACTCAGCACCGCCAAGGGCTCGCGAGCCAGGGTCGTTTTGTAGGCATGCACGGCATCCTCGAGGCGCCCCACCTTCGACAGGAAGCGCGCGTAGAGCAGCGAGGCGATGTATCTGGGATTCTCCCGGGCGAGATGCTTCAGAAACACGGACTCGATCCGACGCCACGACTCGGTGGGCGTAAGCGCAAACGCGACGCCCAATCGACCGAAGTGGCCGTGAGGGTCGAGCCGGACGGCCTTGTCCAGCAGCGCCTTCGCCCGACGGCGTCCGGCCTCGCGTTGTTCCCCCGTCAATCGGTCGGTCCAGTTCGCGCTGATGCCGAACGTCCCGCCCACCAATCCGTTCACAAACGCGCTGTCGGGGGCGGCGCGAAGAACCTGGTCGGCGAGGAACATGATATTGGCCCGCAGCTCCTGGCGACGCATCGCTTCGCAGAAGCGCGCCAGCTCACGCACCGTCCGGTCGCTCAGCGACGGGTCGGAAGCCCGAAAACCGAGTACGCAGTGCAGCGTTCCCACGAGGTGCGCCAACGCCTGCACCCGAGCCGCCCCGAAGTCTCCGCCCTCGTCTCGGGTATCGCTGGCCCACAGGAGCGCGCCATCCTCCTGGTCCACGACATTAAAAGAGATGACGGCGGTGTTGCCTTCGCGTCTGAACGAACCCCCGACCACCAGCTCCGCGACCTGCGCCCCTCGCGACGGTTGGGCCGCGGCGATCTCGATGCCGTGCGCCGAGAGCCCCGACCGGATCTCTTCGGTGAAGAAACGTCGGGTCTCCAGGTCCGTGGCGCCGGCGGGCAGGCTCTCGAAGGTCCGGACCGCAACCCGCCCGAGCCGAGTCGTGGGCGCCAGATCGCGCGAACCCCGTCCCCAACCCGGTCCGCTGAAGATGATCGACGATAGCCCAAGCCCGATCACCGCGGCCGCGACCGCGACCGCGACCATGACGCCCCGCCGACCGGCGGTCGGGCCGTCCTGACGGGCAACGCGCTCGGCGGGGCCGGCGGCGACCGACGCGCGCTTCGCCAACCACGCATCCAGCTCATCGGTGTAGGCAAAAACCGAGCTCTGCGGCGTGGCGCCAATGCTGTGCACCGGCAACCCTTCCTCATCGCGCCATCGACGCGCGGTCCGTTCGCCGCAATCGAGGTAGACGGCGATGCGCTTCCAGGACGTGAGGCGGGTCCGTTTGGCAATCTCGTCCACGAACGACAACATATTCGGCCGGCCGATAGCGGCCAACAGCGGCCTGGCCGGTCGCCGCCCCTTTCACCTCCCTCTGGCGCCCCTTCAATGGTTCGTGTTCGGGCGAGGACCCGTTCTCGCCGGGCTCTACGGAATCGATTCGGCGAAACCCGGATCGACAGCTAAGCGGTGATGATCATGACGACAAAGACATCCACACTCTTGTTCTTGAACCTGTTGGCGGCCACCGGTTGCAGCGACAGCGAGTCTGGCGGAATCGCCGACAACCGCGCCCTCTATCAGGTATCCACGTTGACCGGCACCTTCGACGGCAGCGGAGGACTCACCGTGGACAGCAATGGCCAAATCTACGTGGCCGATTTCGGCGACCAGATCGATGACGCGGATGGAACCACGGTATCCAAGATCGATCCGATCACCGGCGCGGTGACCGAGTTTGCGACCGGACTCGATGGCCCTTCGGGCAATGTCTTTCACTCGAACGGAAACCTCTTTCAAGCCAACATTGCCGGCAACGCCATCAGCGAGATCACCCCCGATGGAGACGTCACCGAGTTCGCAAGCGGAGGGCTCCGCAGTCCGGTCGGGGTCGTGTTCGACGGCGACGGCAATCTGTATGTTTGCAACTGCGGAGCCGCGTCCATTCAGGTCATCACCCCGGATGGAACCTCGTCACGGTTTGTCGAAAACAGTCTCCTCAATTGCCCGAACGGATTGACCATCGACGACGACGGGAATCTGTATGCCGCCAACTTCAACAACGGCCGAGTGATCAAAGTCAGCCCGGACAAGACGGTCGAGGTCTTTGCGATCATCCCTGGCGGCAACAACGCCCATCTCGTGTTCAGCGATGGGGTGATCTATGTTTTGAGCCGGCAAGGCAACCAGCTGTACCAGCTGGACCTCGACGGGACCGTAACCTTGATTGCGGGCACCGGCTCGCCCGGAAACGTCGATGGCAGCGGTGAACAAGCGAGCTTCTTCATCCCCAACGGAATTGGCGTGAGCCCCGACGGAACGAAGATCTACGTCGTGTCCAGGGTCGTGGGCACCGGCAGTCCGCTGAACCCGGTATTGGTCAGGGTGGTGTCGCTGAAATGAGCTGAGGTCGGTAGTGGTCGCAGGTGCGCCGCATCGCGTCCGCGTCGTCGACGATCGGATAATACCCAAGATCTCGGGACGCCCTATCTCCTCGGACGGGTGACCAGGACTTTCACGCTTGGACCCGCGGCTCGATTTGGCGATAACCCAAGCCATGCGCCATCGAGTGCAGTGGATCTTTCGACCGCGAACCCCCGCCGTCCCCCGAGAGCGTCTGGAACAGCAGGTCGTCGAGGCGTGTCGATCGGTCCCCGCCGAGCTCGCCCCTCGGCTGAAGGTCACGACCACCCCCGATGCGCCCCAGCGATGGACGGTCATTCCGTTTTCGTCGCGTCCGGTGGCCCTGGTCTCCCTCGACACGCCGGATCGAGACCGACTGCACGCGGCGGCGATGCAGGCCGGCCTCGATCGCCTCCACGAGGCGACCTTCGAACGCTTCGACGTGGCCACCTCGACCCCCGTCGAGGTCGCGTGGACGCCGGCCGTGGGTGAGCCGTCGCCCGGGGTCGAGCTCCTCACCCTGTTCCGTCGAACGCCGGGCCTCGACGACGAGACGTTCCTGCAGCGGTGGCACGGCGTCCATACGCCGATGTCGATCGAAATCCATCCGCTTCGGGGATACATCCGAAACGTCGTTCAGACCAGGTGGCCGGCCGACGCAACGCCCCTCGACGGCATCGTCGAAGAGTACTTCGACACCCGGCGCGACCTGCTCAATCCAGCCGTGTTCTTCGGCGGTGCGCTGCGAATGATCCCGAACATGGTTCGCGTCGCGTGGGACATTCGTGGCTTCATCGACCTGGCCACCATCGAAACGTACTGGGTCACCGAGCGGTGGCTGCGGGTGGAGCCCGGCTAGTCAGATCTGGGCGCGACGAACCCCTGGGGCCCGAGAAGGTCGTAGATCCGGGCCCACAGACGGTCGCCGAAATCGACGTCGGTCGCCGCCTCCGAGGGGGCTCGGCGACGCATCAGGTGGAGGTAGCGGCCCGGCGGCTCCGTGCCGGGGGCCGCGCAGGCGAGGTATACCGCGGGCTCCGCGGCCCGGGCCGGCGACTGAAAGATCGTCGCGAACACCGCCTTCAGCAGCGGCTTGGACCACCTGGGCGCCTCGCGCGCTATCTCGCTGTTCACCGCGCCCGGACACATCACGAACACGT
>JANQQN010000092.1 GCA_028289325.1 Myxococcota bacterium
GCGCGGCCGCCACGACCGCCGCCGCCGAGGCGTCCGAGAGAAGCCGCCCGGGGGCGAACACATCCCACAACGACCGGACGTTACTGGCGTCGACCGCCGACGAAAGGTCCAGGCCGGCCTTGGCCAACACCACGCGGTCGACGCCGGGTGTCTCGAGGAGATCGTGGCAGACGCGAATGAGCAGCCCTGCGCGAACGGTGGACGTCGCCGGGCTCTGGCTCGCGCTGATGCCGGCCGACCCGCAGTCGTCATATCGATTGCAGTGGCCGCCAAAGAACGCCGCGTTGCGTTCATCGGCGACGTATTGCGCGATCCGCTCCGAAACCGCTTCGTCGTCGACGGAGACGCCACCGACGGCTCGGAAGATGCTGTACAGGCGACTGGCCACCTCGGTCCGGGTGAGCAAGAGGGGTTTCGCCAGCGGGCGGCGGCCGTCGGTGCCGCCGGGGGAACCGGGATCCGCCAGCGTGGCGACCAGGGCTCGGACTTCGTCGTCCGTGAGCCGAATACTCCGCATGGGCGCGATCTGGGAGTCCGGTCCCGCCGCGGCGCGAACGCGGGCAAACGAGGCGTTGCGTTTGTCGGACGTGGCCAGCGGACCGTGGCATCCGGCGCACCCTTTGGCCGCGTACAGCTCGGCGCCGGTCGCCGCCAGCGACGAACCATCCCCGACCGAACCGGCGTCCGGACCGCCGGCGGGAAGACCGCCGTCGGGCCCCGCGCCCCCGATCTGTCCATCGCCGAGACAACCGACCAGCGCGAGACCCGTGCCCGCACCCACGATGCCCAGGATCATCGTTCGGGCCACGCCGAGCCGTAGAGCTCGAAAGACCTTCATGACCATGCGGAGCGCGACGGCGAAGAATTGTGTCAACGCATGCCCCGCTTTTTTACAGACCCGTCGACCGACGGCCCCTGCGTGCGGGCTCACCCTTCAATGCCCGACCGCGGCAACGGGTCGATGAAGAGGCCCGGGGAAGGTGGCGTAGAGAAGCGTAGAGAGTTCGCCGAGCAACCTGGTGAGCCTTGGCCGGCGTGATAAGTTGTGCGAACTCCGAGCCCGGTGAGCGCGCGGCCACACGTCGCAACCTCAGCCGGCGACGGGGGTTAGTGACGACGATGAACACGCGTTTGCACACGGCCGTGATGGCCGCCACCTTTCTTGTTACGACCGCGGCGTCGACCGCGAACGCCGAGCCGGCCGCCGAATCTGCGGCGACCGACCGTCAACAGCTCGCCTGGTCGGCTGTCGACGCCGATGGAAATGGAGAGGCCACACGAACCGAGTTCCAAGCGGCTCAGGTGCGCGCGGCCACCCAACGCTTCCGCCGTCTCGACAAGGACGCGAGCGGGACGCTCTCCCCCGCCGAGTACGCCCCCGCGCTGGCGGAGGCGAAAGAACGGCGCAGCCGACTGCCCTGGATCGCGCGCCGCCGAATGCCGGAGGCCCCGAGCTTCGAGACCATCGACGCCGACCGCGACGGCGGAACGACGTTGAAGGAATGGTTGGCGTCCAGCGAAAAGCGCCGCGCCAAAATGTTCGAACGGATCGACGACGATGACAGCGGGTCGGTGTCGCGGCAGGAATTCGACGAGTGGCAGGCGAAGATGAAGCGATTCTTGGGTCGGCGCTCCGGCCAGTAGACGCCACGGCCTTCGCCGCTCGTCTCTAGATGAGCGCAGCTGCAGCCGACCGCAACCGCCGCTGAAGCGCCGCGACAAGGCGGCCCTCCCTCGCCGCCGCGCCTTCACAATCCGGGACGGCCTCGTCTCCTACCGTACACCATTCGGTCGCTCACCCCCTTACTCGTCGCAGGCGGCCGGGCTAAACTCCCCACCGCCACCTCGCCGCCCCTGCGAAAGAGGCAAGGAACACATCGTGACCACAAACGCGCCTCCACCCGTGAAGTTCGACTACATCCGCGAACGCCTCGACGCACAGATCCAATGGTACGGCACGAGAAGCAACGAGGCGAAGACGCAATACTTTCGGCTTCAGCTCATCGCGCTCGTGTGCTCGTCCACGATTCCCGTCATCATGGTGTTCTCTCCAGACCCCTGGGTACCCGCCGTCTTGGGCGGGGCGGCGGCGCTGGCCGCCGGCCTGGCGGCCCTGTTCGCCTGGCAGGCGTTGTGGATTCGCTACCGCGGCACCGGGGAGGCGCTCATTCAGGAGCGGGTCATGTACACCATGCGAGTGGGCGAGTACTCGGGTCTGGACGCCGATCGGATCCTCGCCGAACGATGCGAACAGATTCTCGCTCAGGAGCGCGAGGTGTGGACCCGCGCCCTGGACCAGATTCACCCCAACGAGCTGGCCAAACAGGTGTACGAGGAAGCCAAAGCCGCCGCCAACGTCGGCCGAGCATGGGATGAGATTCGAAGCCGCGCCCGGACGATGGAGGTTTTTGAGCCCGAGGCGCCGGACGAGATCGAAGCCGAGGATCTGCCGGGCGCCGAAGACGAGGTCGTCTCGCCTTCGGAGATGGAGGAAAAGGATGAACCGACCGCGCCCGCGCCGGCGCCCGAACCGGTCGCGACCCTCGACGTCGACCTACCGGGCGCCGATTCGGCCGGCCCTTCGCGGTCGGTCGGACCCGCGCCGTCGGGAATCGTCGCCGCTTCGACCACCCTCCCCTCCCTTCACCTGGGCTGCGTCGACGGAGATCAGAAGCCCGACTGGAGGGAGTACTTCGGCCGATTCCACCGCCCCGACTTCACCACCAAGCACTTCCGAGGCGAACCGAACAACAAATACTACCGGCGCAAAACGGTCGACGACGGGACCGTGGCCCAACTCCAGCAAATGCTCCGTAGCGCCGGATTCCTACCCTACGGACCGATCGACGGCATCTATGGGTACCGAACGCTGAGCGCGGTCCGCCTCTTTCAGGAGTACATGTTGACCATCGCCCGCCGGCCCGAAGTGGGCGGGATCGATGGATATGCGGGCAAGAAGACGCTGGGCCTGCTGCAAGGGATGCTCGATGCAGGCCTGACCGCCGAGTGGTCCAACTACCAGAATCAGCCGACGCCAGCGTACGAAAGATCGATGGAAGGCTTGGCCAAGATCCGCGACAAGCTCCGGGAGAGCAAGGCCATCGACCTGCGTCGACTCAACGAGGGCGCCGCCGCCAGCGACAGCATCGCCGTCGCCGACTGGACCTTCGATCCGCGAGACGTCCACTGGATCGGCATTCGGACGAAGCCGAACGCCGTGAAGGCCAATCGACGAGCGAACGACGATGTTTTCGTGCTGCTCGTCAACGGTATGAAGTGGGTGTTCCGGGGGTCGACCGACCCGAACCCGGCGATGACGAAGCGAAAGGATCTGCCGTTTCTGTTGCGCGGCCAGCACCGCTACCGAAACGGTTGGCACAAGCGTTCCAGCCAGAAGAAGCGCTACCAGGCCTTTCGACCGGCCGAAAAGGGAGTGCTCGTGGTTCGGTCTGCGTTCGACCCGTTCATCACTGCCTCGTCTTATGATCGCCAGGCGCAGACCAATACGACCATCAACCTGCACTGGAGCGGGATCGGGGCCAGCAACTGGTCGGCGGGGTGTCAGGTCGTCGCGGCCGAAGCCTACATGAACTATCGCGGCGAGCTGATGGACCTGACGTCTCGCTCGGCGCCGAGCTATACGGGTCTATCGGGATCGAAGACCCGCGGTGCTTACAATGCGCTTATCGACCTGACGGTCGTGTTTCAGCGCGAGCTCTCCACGAAAACCCACATCTACTACACGCTTTTGAACGAAGAAGACGTCGAACTCGAGAACGGAGACGTCGACTTCATGGCCAAGGTTTAGCGAAGGCAGGATCTCGAATGAGCACCGACCAGCCGACCGACTACGACTACATCCGGGACCGTCTCGACGACCAGACGAATTGGTACGAGGAGAAGGCCAACGCCGCCAAGCGCAACTTCCATCGGCTGAACGTCGTCATCATGGTTGCATCGGCCTCGATCCCTCTTCTGGGCGTCTTTGGTGACCACACCCCACGGGAGCTCGACTCTATCCTCGGCGGCATCGCCGCCCTCAGCTCCGGACTATTGAGCCTCTATTCCTGGCAGCATCTGTGGACCAAGTATCGCGGCGCGGCAGAGACCCTCACCCAAGAAAAGATGCTGTTCTTGAGTCGGGCCGGTCCCTACGTCGGCGGCTCGATCGACCTGCTGGTCGAACGATGCGAAGCGGTCATGGCCAACGAGAGGGAAAACTGGGCCCGCGCGATGCAGAATGCGAACACGCGCGAGGCGCGCAAAAAAGCGATCGCTGCCGCTCGCCACGCCACCAAGAAACAAAAGCGGTAAGACGCCGCGCCTTCGGCGGGCATCAGTCGACAACCGGCTCGGCAGCACGAACCGCCACCCCAGCTCGAACCCCACCTGGTGCACAGTGGAGCTCAAGTCCCATCCCGCCGCCTCGCCGCTCGTCGGATCCTGCCCGGAGACCGCGGCCAGGTCTTCGCCGGAAAACGCGCCCCCCAGCGCCAGGAGGGTGTAGTTCACTTCCAAAAGTACGCCGACGTCCTTCGTACCAGACGGGCCGCGTTTCGCGCCGCCACCGGTACCAAGAAGCCGCTTCATCTCGTGTTCGTGACGCTTGCCGGCCTGACCGCGAACGCGTATGCCCAAGAGCTCGTCGATCGGGCTATCACTGCGGATGTGCTCTTCGGGTGGCGAGGCGCTATCCGGTCGATATGGACTGGGCGCCGACTCTGGTCAAAAGGACAGGATCCGCGCGACTTCCGCTTGCGCTGGGGGTCGACCGAGCGCGTCCCTTCCGTTTCGAGTTGGACCGCGCGCGGGCAGCGCTCGTTGATGAACGCGGACCCCAGCAGATGCCAGGCGGTCCTGCGGCGACCGATCAGCGGGGAGTCTGATTTGATTCGGGCGCCACGCCAGCGGCGGGCGCCCGAGGGGCGGCTACCGCTTGTTGCGAAACAAGGGCACGAGGACGTCGATGGCGAACCGTACGACGGCGATCACCGAAGCAATCATGCCGAGGACGGTAGCGAGCCACACGAGGTTCCCCGACGGGTTGATCGCCCCGGCCATCTCCGTCGTCGCGTCGATGCAGACGGTGGTGCTACCTAGCCCCACGGCGAGCAGGATAGCGGCGAGGCTAAGCCAAGACATCCCGTGAAGCGGGCTGCAGCTGGGAAATTTCATCATCCTTCTCCTTCTCTCAAGCCAACAACCCGTCGTGGGTTGTGTTTGTTGATGAAGGCAGCGTCTGCAATCCGCTCGGGTACGCATAGACTCCTCGAGCAACCCCCTCGAGCGCCGAAAGTGGTGGCCGAGCCACCATTGTCAGGTCGTCCGAAGAACGCAAAGATCCATCCAGAATGGTACTGGGCCCCCGCCAAGAGCAAATACTGAAGCTCCTCGCAGACGCGAATGAACCGCTGACTGCGGCAGAGATCGCAAAGCGGATTAAGCAGGACAAAACCAACGCTGCGAAGTGCCTCAAAACCCTCGAGGACGAAGGGTTCGTTGAGCGTAGCAAGGACGGTCGGAGCAAGCCCTACGCTCTGAGCGATGCCGGACGACAGCAGGCGGCCAGGTTGCATTCTCAGGATCCCAGCCGAGCGTTCACAAGGATGTCGACTAACCCGGAGCTGCTGAGCGGTGTGCCACAGATGAAGGCCGCGGTGAAAGTAGCTTCCCGCCTAACCGTTGCGCAAGTCTTCCAGACCGAGTTGGCCAAGAGACTCAATGTCAAGACGGATGCGGTGCTCGATGAGTGTGAGAGGCTCCGTGAGGAAGGGGAGCGGGACATTATCGTTGAAGCCATCGGCGACGTCATAAGCGACCTCAAGCCCGAGCGCTCCGACGTGGAGCAGTGGATGAGAAAACACCTTGCTGCGCTCATCGGCCCCGATGGATTGACTGAGATTGTCCGGTGTAGCACCCCGGACCGAATCGGTTACGAGATCGTCATTCATGCGGACTGCATGGGGGTCGTGGAGTGCTTGGTGGCGATGGCGACGAATCGACCAGCGGACTTGAAGCTGACGAAGTCGGTCGGCGACGAAGTCTCGATGGAACTTGATTCTCCCAATCGTATTGAAATGATGACCGCGAGCTTGATGGGGGAGAGAGAGGCCGAGGATGTAATCGAGACCCGTGCCGAGCAGTGCTTCATTGAAGCGTACGCGCGGCAGCCTGAGTTCGCCCGGATTTCCAAGTCGGAGGTTCCGAAAAGGTACCTCAAGAAGAAGGTCACGAAGGATAGACAAGCGAATCGCTACGTCGTCTTCGACGCGACATCCGAAGACGAGACGGCGCAACGGACGACACGGCGGATTGCGCAACGTTTTCAGGAAGTGCTGATGAGCAAGAAGATCTCCGTCACCATCGTGCTGCAGGGACCAGCCTCGAAGACGATGGCAGAGATTCAAGCTTGGCTACGGGAGTACTTTCGATGGCCGCTGGAGGAAGAGGCCTCATGACTGCGCAGGACGACGATCCAGGATTCCTGACGGCCAAGGCCGGCCAGGTCCGCATGTTGAAGGCGATGGGCCCCCGAAAGCCCGTGCCGCACATCTTCGAGGAGGAAGACATTGACGTCGTCAATGCGGCGATCGCGACCCGACGGCCGCTCCTTTTGCGCGGCGAACCGGGGATGGGTAAGAGCCAGCTGGCGCGCGCCGTCGCGCAACACACCGGCCGTGCGTTCATCAGCATCGTCGTCGATGCGCGAACGGAGCCGCATGACCTCCGGTACCGGTTCGATGCTGTGCGTCGATTGGGCGAAGCGCAGCTTCAAGGCATGCAGGGACAAGACGTCGACAAGGACGCGCTGCGCGAGGACAGATTCGTCACGCCGGGGCCTTTATGGTGGGCCTTTGATCCCACAACCGCTGCAAAGCAGGCCGAGTCGAAGGTGGTCGCCAAGCCCTGGACGCCCAAGGGGTTCGATCCGAAGATAGACGGAACGGTGGTGTTGATCGACGAAATCGACAAAGCGGATGCGTCAGTGCCCAACGGGCTTCTCGAGGCGCTGGGCGATCGGCGGTTTTCGGTCCTGGGTCGCGAAGAAGCGATTGTTCAGAAGGGTCCGCCGCCGGTGGTGATCATCACGACCAACGAAGAACGGACGCTTCCGCCAGCTTTTCTTCGCCGATGTTGGGTGTATCATATGCAACCGGCCGGTCCGTTCAAAGCGTGGCTGCAGCGTCGCGGTCGAGCGCACTTCAAGAACCGGGGCCTTATGAGCGACGACGTGCTCGAGCGCGCCGTCGATCAGCTGATTGCCGACCGAACCAAACTCGAGGGCCAGCAAGTGTCGCTGCCAGGGCAAGCCGAGCTGATCGACCTGCTGGGCGCGCTTCAGGAGTGCGCACCGCGAAGGCTGTCGAAGAATCCCGACGAGTACGATGACGAGATCGCGTACTTCGAGGACCTCAAGACCGTGCAGGTCGAGCTCCTCGATCGCATTAGCCGCTACGTCTTTCAAAAGCATCCCAAGGGCGCGGGCAACAGATGACGCGTTCGGCGCGCGTTCAATCGGCGACCGATCTCTCGGTGCCGACGGCGGCCACCGGTCGGGCCGACCTCGTTCGATGTTTGACAGGGCAGGGCGACAATGCCCTCCGCACAATGGCGAAATGTCTTGGGCTGGCCGAGGAAACGCCCACCGCCCTTACGCCGGTAGAGACGTCGCTTGCGCGGGTCCGCCGTCGAACAACGGTGAAGACCACGCCCGAATCACCACGATCCGCCCGTTTTTGGCGTGTCGTTGGCGTAAGGTACTTCGATTCGGCGGAAGACGAGGCACGCCGGCGCGAGCGACGAGAAGCGCAGACGAACGTACGGCCCCTGTCGGAGGACGAGCTGCGAGGACGGCGACCGCTGGGTGCACCGCGCGCGCAGCCCCCGGAGCCCTGGCACACCTGGGCGGATTACGGCCCCGGGCTTCATCGAGGGCTCGCCCGAAGGACGGGGCTGGGCGCCGTCGACATTGATGCCGTGTTGGCGCGTCTGACCCGATGCGAATTCGTTGACCCACTGCCGCGTCGCCGCACGTTGGGTGTAGAGAAGACGATCTGGGTATGGCTCGACCGTACGTTCGATAACCGCCCGTACTGGGCTGAGCAGCTCCGTCTGGTCAGCGAATTGATGCGCTTCTACGGGAACCGGAGTGTTCGGTGGGCCCCATTCGATGAGGGACCGAATCCCGATATCATCGGATCGTTGGGCGGGTTACTGAGGCCGGGCGATCTCAGCGTTGCGGTGAGTGAATTCGTGGATGCTGACGCGTGGGCCGCATTTGGTCGCGCCCTGGTGCATCGACGACAGCGGACCTTGTCCTTCTCCTTCACGTGCTCATCCGCGCCGACCCCTTGGAAGAGCGTCCGGGTTGGCGGTCGGCGAGCGGCCGAAGCCGGCGATGTGGACCGTGTGCTGGCTTGGCTGGCTTATACCGAGCTGTTCGATGCCGGACACCTGCGGGCGGTCTGTCGGCGGCTGGGATTCGGTCCCGAAGTAGAGTTCGCGGTATGGACCGATCCGCGTGTGCTTCGTGGCCATACCGGCTTTGCTTGGATCGACGCCTGCGCCATCGGCAAAGTTCGAACGTCTTTCCTAGCGCTGAAAGCGGTCGATCAATGCGCAGCGCTCGCGCTTCAGGCCGAGTGGCGGCCGCATCATTGTGAGGAGGTCGTCGCGCAGGAGTATCTGGCGCTTCGTGCTCTAGGCATGAAGGCGCTGATGCCCAATGAGCTGCGCAGGCGGGCGGAGGACTTCTGGCGTCGGCTGGCGGCCACAGAACGCACGTTGCCGCAAGGCCATCCGGACAAAGAGAGTGTGCACGGCTGGGTTCGTCGAACAGAAAAGCAGGTCGATCGCGACGTGTTCTCTGGCGACGATGATGTCGGACACGCGCTTCAGCAGCTATGGTGGGCGGCGTGCCGGGGTCAGGAGACGTCGCTGCCCGAAGGATTGGATCTTCAGGTTGCTAGCGCTTACGACCCACCTACGGAACCGAACGCGTACATCTTGTGTACCCATGGCGCGGAGGTTTGGAGTGCAGCGGCGGATGCCTCGGCGCCGGCGCCTCCTGTCGAAGGTTCGTTACTCGGAACCATTGTCGCCACGGCGCCCGTCGCTCGTTCGGCCGCGCTTGTTCCAGACTGGGCGGTCGATGGGGGTACGGACGGCTTCGGTCGATGGGCCGCCTTCGAGGTAGCAGGCGTACGCCAGGTCATGCGTTGGATTTCACCAGGGACCCTTGTCATGGGCTCTCCCACCCGTGAGACGGGGCGTTATGAAGACGAAGGCCCGCAACATTCTGTGACGCTGAGTGAAGGCTATTGGTTGGCGGAAGCGCCCTGTACGCAGGCACTGTGGCGCGCCGTCATGGGCGACAACCCCAGCACGTTCGAG
>JANQQN010000107.1 GCA_028289325.1 Myxococcota bacterium
CGAGACCCGCACGAACGGGCGCCCCACGGCCTTCGCAATGCTGCGGCCGATGGTGGTCTTTCCTACCCCCGGCGGACCCACGAAGCACAGGATCGGACCGCGGTGGTCGCCTTTCAGCTTCAGCACCCCGAGGTACTCGAGGATCCGGTCCTTCACCGCCTCCAGGCCGTAGTGTTCTTCGTCGAGGATCCGCTTCGCCTCGATGAGATCGATGCGTTCGGCGCTGGTCGAGGACCACGGCAGGTCGCCGATCCAGTCGAGGTAGGTCCGCACCACCGCCGCTTCCGCCGACTCGGTGCTCATCGCCTCCAACCGCCGAAGCTGCTTCTTCGCCTCGCGGTCGGCCTCGGCGGGCAGCCCCGCTTTCGCGAGCCGGTCCCGCAGCTCGTCGAGCTCTTCTTGTTTGCCGTCGATGTCACCCAGCTCGGAGCGGATCTGCTTGAGCTGCTCGCGAAGGAAGTACTCCCGCTGGGTTCGCGTCATCTCCGCCTTGGCCTGGGTCTGGATCTTCTGCTTCCAGGCCATGACCTCCGCTTCTCGAGCCAGCATGTCGTTGACGAGGGCCAGCCGCCCCATCGGTGATGCGGTCTCCAGCACCCGTTGGGCGTCGTCGACTTTCAGGCTCAGGTTGGACGCCACGAGGTCCGCCAGCGCTCCGGGCTCGTTGAGACCCATCAACACCGTCATCACCTCTTCGGGCAGACCTTTGCCCGCCTCTTCCAAACGCTTGAGCGAGGCCTTGACCGCCCGAATGGTCCCTTCGACCTGTTGATCCGATGAATCGCTCGGCGGCTCGCCGAGGGGTTCCGGTCGAACGACCAGCGCGGGCTGCTCACGCAAGAGGCGTTGCATTCGGATTCGGCGCAGACCCTGGACCAGGATCTTGACCTGGGCGTCGGGATGCCGCTGCACACGGAGGATCTTGCCGAGGGTTCCGACGGCATACAGATCCTTGGGCCCCGGGTTCGCCTCCTGGGGGTCGCGCTGAGCGACCAGAAATAGCCGGCGATCCGCAGCCAGCGCCTCCTCTACGGCGGCCAGCGAAATGGGCCGACTCACGAAGAGCGGGACCACCATAAAAGGAAAGACGGCGAGGTCCCGAACCGGCAGCAGAGGCAGCTGGTCGGGAAGCTCCGCGAAATCGTCGCGCTGGTCCGGTTCCGAGGACACGGCTTATCAGGCCATACTCAATTGAACGGGCGGCTGCAAACTCGACCGCCAACTAAATGTAGGCGGGGGTGGGCCCCGCTATTCATCGCGCAATCGAACTTGCCCAAGCTCGGCATCGAGCGCCCGTTGGAACCACAGTGACCCAAGCCACGCATAAGTCACGAATGCAAACCACATCCCTTGCAGCCCGGCCACCACCACCGTCCCGCCGAGATCCCGGGCTACGCGGTCGAGGAGGCTGAACACCAGCAGACCGGCCAATAGCACCACCGTGCTGCGTGTATGGCCAAATCGCCCCAGCCACGAGTGATACCGCCACCACAGGCCGGCGGCCGCGCTGCCGCGCGCCTTCAGCGCGGTCAGGAGGGCCAGCCCACCGCTGTGGTCCATGTCACTTCGCAGGGCCCACACCGCGTGCTGATGCGCGTCGGCGAACGAACCTTGATGAAACAGCGCCTGCCCCATGAGCACCAGCGCGTCCGGGTCTTCGGGGCGAGCGCGCAGCGCAACCTCGGCCCGGCGGCGCGCGGACTCCCCGTCGTTGGCGGCCAAATCCAGCTCGCCGAGGCCGACCGTGGCCACGAAATCATCCGGAGCCCCACGCAGGGCCTCCTCGAACACCACCCGCGCGTCCGCGAATCGAGACTGGCGGATGCGCAGCCGGCCGAGGATACCGAGACTCACCGCATTCGACGGCCGCTGGTCGAGACACCAGGTCAAGTGGAACTGCGCATCTTCGTAGCGGCCTTGCTCGAGCCGAACCAGCGCCGAGGCGTGGTGGGCGTCGAAGCAGTACGGATCGCAGGTCATCGCTCGCGCCGCTTCGTGGTCCGCCGCCCGCAGCCGACGAACCTGGATCAGCGCCAGGGACATCAGCGCGTGGGCCACCGGATGATCGGGATCTAGGGCGAGCACTTCGCGCAAGGTCTCGATCGCCTGGTGGCTGAGACCACGGGCGACAAACTGACGGGCGAGATCCACCCGACGTTCCAGGTCGGGCAGCGTCACTGAAGGACCGCCAGCACGACCTGCCGCACCGAATCGGTCGGTTCGGGAAGAATCAGCCCTTTCAGAAGCCAGCCTCCAGCAAGGATCGCCACCGGATGGCCGACAGTGCCGCCGACGTCCTCGAATAGGTCGATGCTTCGCGACTGCAAGGTCGCCACCCCGAGCGCAGCCGCGGCTTTGATCGCGACGACCATCAGGAGCAAGTAGCGGACGACCGACGTCGGCAGACCCGCTTCGCCGAGCAGTACCGCGCACATCGCCGCGAACGTCGCCACCCCGAAGTAAGCGACGGCGAGACCGATCTCTCGGTTCTTGCTCGGGCTGCCCACGGCGTGAGCGTTGAACACGAACCACGGAAAAGCGAGCCAGGCGCCTGCGAGCATCAAGCCGACCAAGATCCAAAACGGGCGAACCGCGAACTCCGCCAGGGGACCGGGGCTCGGCTCGTCGACGAGGGCATACTGGGCCATCGGTCACTCCTTTCTCCGCGCTACGCCGTCGCGTGTCGACCACCATCGCTCGACGTCGTCGAACCCGGTGAGCACCGTCGCGTCGGGCAACGCCCGCAAAAACTGCCGTCCATAGGCTTTGGTTTGCAACCGCCGGTCGAGGATGGCCACGATACCCCGGTCGGAGCGGCCCCGCACGAGTCTGCCGAAACCCTGCTTGAGGCGCAGGATCGCCCTCGGCAGCTGAAACCCGGAGAAGGCACTCTTCCCTGCCGCGACGAGACTCTGTCCCCGAGCGACAACCAGCGGATCGTCCGGCGCATCGAACGGCAGCTTGTCGATCAACACCAGACGAAGCGGTTCTCCGGGAACATCCACCCCCTCCCAAAAAGACATGGTGGCAAACAACACCGCCGGTGACGCCTCGACGAACGTCTTGAGCAGCTCTCGCTTCGGTCGGTCCCCCTGCACGAGCACCGGATACGGCAGGATCGGCTTCAAACGCTGATGGACGGCCCGCATCTGTCGGTGGCTCGTAAACAGGAACATCGCCCCACCCCCAACGAGGTCGATCAGGCGGCGGCCCTGACGGGCGAGGTCCTCGGTCGCGTGGGGGTGCGCAGGATCGGGGGCGTCCCCGGGCAGGAACAGCGCCGCCTGGGCCGAAAAATCGAACGGAGAGTCGAGGACGATGGCTTCCGTCTCCGCGGGCGCGCCGACGGACTCCATGAAGTACCGGCATCGATCGTCACCCGCGCTCAGGGTCGCGCTGGTGAGGGCCATCCCCTCGAAGCGAGCGAACAGGAATCGGGCCAGGAGGTGGCCGACCCGGACCGGCGCTGCCCCCAAGGTCACCGTCTTACCCTGGCGCTCGCTCCAAAAGACGTAGTCCGGATCCGCCGCGTGGAGCACGAACCGAAAGCTCTCCGCCAGATCTCGCGCCCGCCGCGCCAGGGCTTCCGACGCCACGGCATCGCGCGCATCGAGGCGCTCGGCGAGGCCCTCGAGCGCCGACGCGGCTTCCGGGAGCCGGCGCAGCGACTCCCCGAACCGCGACCGGGCGTGGGCCTCGTTCGCCGGGCCGTCGGCGGCGGGGATCCGAACGCGTCCGTCCCCCACCGGCAAGCTGGCAAGCAAACCCTCGCTGGCGGTCACCGCCCTCGTCAACGCGAGCTCCGTGACCCCGTTGTCGTCGGACCACTGGGAGACGTCGCGGGCGAAACGTTCGAGCTTTCGATTCGAAACTGATCCACCGAAATACGTCGAAGCGATCTCTTCAATACCATGAGCCTCGTCGAGGATCAGACAGGGGGCGTCGGGTATCACCGAACCGAAGGCTCGACCATCTGCCGTCAACGCCGCCTGCGCCTTGAGCGCGAGGTCGGCCATCAGCAAATGATGATTGACGATGATCAGCTGGGCGTGGTCGGCCTCGCGACGCATTCGCACTACGAAACATCGCTCGTAAGACGAGCATCGGCTTCCTTGGCAGGCCTCGGACCGCGCATCGACCTCGTCCCACTCGGGGCTGCGCTCCGGCAAGCCCACCAGCTCCGCCCGGTCGCCTCGGAGAGTGCGTCGACTCCAGTCGCCGAGCTCGGCCCAAATGTCGCCTGTGTCGTCGAACGCGAAGGCTTGCTGGGTCGTCTTTTTGGCCAGTCGCTCCCAGCATAGGTAGTTGTTTCGCCCCTTCATCAGCGCGTACCGGACTTGCGGCGTCCCACTCTCCGGAGCCGGGGATTCGTCCGCATCCGCCCGTATCAGGCTGATCCCGACTTCGGACAGCAGTCGTCCGAGCAGGGGCAGGTCCTTATCGACGATCTGATCCTGAAGGTTCTTGGTGTGGGTACTGATGATCACCTGTCGACCGCTCAACGCGGCGGGGACCAGGTAGGCCAGAGTCTTGCCGACGCCGGTTGGCGCTTCGACGACCACCGCCCCGCCGTCGATCAGCCGCGCGTGGATCGCTTCCGCCATTTGCAGCTGTGCGTCACGCGGCTCCCACCGCGCAACGATCCGTGCGGCCACCCCATCCGGCCCAAGAAGGTCACCAACCGTGGCCGACATTTCTGCTATGAATCTTCTACTGCCCATGAATGTCGACCTCAAAGCGACCGAGCTGTATACGAACCGCGAGGTCTCCTGGTTGGCCTTCAATCACCGCGTTTTGGCTATGGCCCAACGCGCCGACATCCCTCTGCTGGAGCGCCTCAAGTTCGCCGCGATCACCGCATCCAACCTGGACGAGTTCCTGATGGTCCGGGTGGGCGGGCTCGAGCGGCGCCGGCGCGCGTTGGGCGAAGCGACCTTCATCTCGGGCCCCGACGGCTGGAGCGTCGAGCGTGTCCTCGACGAGATCGACCGGCGCGCCAAAGACATCCGACACGCGATTGCCGCCGTGACCTGCGACGCCATCCTACCCGCCCTCGCAGAACACGGCGTGCGCTTCCTGTCCGCCGATGACCTCGATGGCGAGCTGCGGGGGGCGGTCCACACGTACTATCGGACGGAGGTCCATCCCTGCCTGACCCCGATCGCGATCGACGGGGTGCAGCCGTTTCCGTCTCTTCGTAACGGGAGCCTCAACCTTCTCGTAACCGTCACCTCGTCGCCGCAAAGCCAGATTGCTCGACCCACAGGCCCTCTGACGGCCATCGTGCAGCTGCCGAGCCTCCTACCTCGTTTCGTTCGGTTTCCGACGCCCGGGCGGCCTTATCAATACATGGCCCTCGAAGACATCATCGCCCTGTTCGTCGAGGAGCTGTTCGTCGGGCACCAGGTCTTGGAGGCGGCGCCGTTTCGGGTCATCCGGGCCAGCGACCTGGACTTCGACGAGTCCGATGCCGACGACCTGATGACCACGATCCAGGACCACCTGCGTCTGCGTGACCGGGGCGAGCCGGTGTGGTTGGTGATCGATCGGCGCGCTTCGAGTGCGGTGCAGCATCGCCTGCGAAAAGCGCTCGACGTGGAGCCTCGTCAGATCCAGATCGTCCGGGGTCGGCTGGATCCGTCGACGTTCTTCTCCGTCTTGGGCGATCTCAATCTACCCGAGCTCAAGGACGAACCCCACGCCCCCATCGAGAACCCCCGCCTGCGCTACGGGCCGACGATCTTTCGCTCCATCCAGGAGCAAGACGTCCTGCTCCACCACCCCTACGAGACGTTTCGACACGTCGTCGACTTTCTGGAGCAAGCCGCCGCCGACCCCGACGTCGTGGCGATCAAGCAGACCTTGTATCGAACCAGCGGCAACTCACCGATCGTTCGCGCGCTGCAGCGCGCGGCGGAGTCGGGCAAGGAAGTCACCGCGCTCGTCGAGCTGAAGGCCCGCTTCGATGAAGCGAACAACATCAACTGGGCCAAGAAGCTCGAGGAGAGCGGCGCTCACGTCGTCTACGGGCTCATCGGATTCAAGACCCACAGCAAGATGCTGCTGGTGACCCGTCGGGAAGGTGGGCGCCTGGTTCGTTACGTGCATCTGTCCACCGGCAACTACAATCCGAAGACCGCCGGCCTGTACACGGACATCGGCCTTCTGAGCGCAGACGAAGACCTGACCCACGACGCAATGCTGCTGTTCAACGTATTGACGGGCTACGCCGAGCTTCCGCAGATGCGTCGGCTGGTGGTGGCGCCGTTCACCATGCGCTCACACACTATCGACTACATCGAGCGGGAGATCGAATTCGCCAAGGCCGGAGCCCCCGCCGGCATCCGCGCCAAGATGAACTCTCTGGTCGACGGACCGATCGTCGAAGCGCTGTACCGAGCCAGCCAGGCCGGGGTGAAGATCGAGCTGATGGTGCGAGGCATATGCTGCCTTCGACCCGGGATCCCCGGTGTTAGCGAGAATATCGAGGTGCGCTCGATCCTGGACCGCTTCCTCGAACACGCGCGGGTCTTCTGGTGGCGCAACGGCGGCGACGACGAGGTCTTTCTGTCGAGTGCAGACTGGATGCCGCGCAACTTGAACAAGCGGATCGAGGTCGGCTTCCCCATCTTGGATGAGACCCTCCGACGCCGCATCACCGACGAGATCTGGCCAACCGAGTGGGCCGACAACACCTTCAGCTGGTCGCTTCAGAGCGACGGAATGTACCGCGCCCTGTCGCCAGACGACGCACCGGCGAACCGGGCGCAATCGACGTTCATCCGCACGTCGAAAGACAAAGACCACGCGTCGCCGACCAGCCTTCGACCGGAGGTCGCCAAACCGCAGCGACTGAGCCCCGCCGCCCGCGCGGCGCATGCCCAACTCCGTCGCCTCGGCTGATAGGGCCCGCGGTCACCACCAGCTGGGGTGATCAATCACTCAACCGGTCATCGCCACCGAGCAAAAACAAGGTGGATCGGACCTTGCGTGCAAAATCGCCCAGGGCCGGAGATGGCAGATAACAACGACCGAGCCGGGCCTCGAGGGACGACCACCGACCTCGCATCGAGGCCGCCCGACACCGCCGAGCGCCGGCGCCCGGTGGCCCCGGGGGCACTCCTGCGCCACTCCACTTCGCCCACGGTGGTCAGCGTCCCCGAGCGCTCGCACTTTGGGGCTCGCCGCGGCTTGCCCACGCCCTCCGTCGAAAGCGCCCAAGAGCCGAAGAAGACCCCTCCGGAGACCAGTCCGGTGCTCAGGCGAACCGAGTCGGTCATCCGCGACGCTGTGGCCGAGGTCGCCGAGACCGGCGGTGAGCCGCCGCGCCGCCACCCGGCTGAGGTGGGCCGGCGCTCGCCGCGCGACCTTCGCGTCGCGGATGACCGACTCGGTTCGCCTGAGCACCGGACTGGTCTCCGGAG
>JANQQN010000113.1 GCA_028289325.1 Myxococcota bacterium
GGGATCCGGAAGACTACGACGACAATCCGGATCGTTTCTGGGTGCTGAGCATCGGTGCGCTCGCCGTGGCCCGCCGGCTGCAGTGGACGCCGGAGATCATCCACGGCCACGACTGGCACGCCGGCTGGTTGCCCGCCGTGAGCCGTAGTCAACCCGACTTTCAAGACGTTCCGACCGTCCATACGTGTTACGACCTGCGGATGTCGGGCCCGGCATCGATGGTTTGGGCCCGAGAGCTGGGGGTGGCGCCCGAGCTCCTCGAGCCGGAAGGCATCGAGTTTTTCGGTCAGGTGAGCTTCGCCAAAGTTGGGCTTCGCTTCGCGGACGTGGTGGTGATGAGCGCGCCGGAGGGGCAAGACCTCAATGAGGGGCTCGGCGGTGTGGTGCGGGCGCGCGGGGCCGCGGTGACGCGCATCCCGAGAACGATCGACGTGTCGACCCACGACCCGAGCCGAGATCTCGGCCTGCCGGCGCGGTATTCGGCGGAAGCGCTGGCGGGGAAAGCGACGTGTAAGCGTCGACTCCAAGCGGCGATGGGATTGGTGGTCAACCCCCACTCGGTGCTGGTCCTCGTGGGGGCGGAACCCTCCGACGACGGTTGGCCGGCGCGGGGCCACGATCCCCAGGTCCAGTGGCTTCCGATCGGAGGCCTCGCCGACGGGCTTCGCCGGCTCGCGTTCGCCGGTGCCGACGCGGTGCTCGAAACGTCCGGCGATCCGTGGAGCGCGCTATGTCGAGCGGCCGAGCGATACGGGCTGGCGGTGATCATCCCCGCCGGTGCCGTTGCGCCCGAAGACGCCTATACCTATGCCGCCCAAGAGGGGGAGGGGATCGAGCGCGCACTGACCCGGCTCGTCGCGGATTTCTCGGAGCCGGACCGATGGCAAGAAGCGTTGCGGCAACGGCTTCTTCGAGATCCCGAAAACGGTGTGGCCCGCCATGAGACCCTCTACCGGCAGGTACGAGGCGAGCCGGCGGGACCGCCGGTCCCTTGGGCCTCAGCAGGTCTGATCGATCAATTGAGAGCCCTCGGCACGTGACGCCGGACCTCGGGTCACCTCCTGCGCTCGCGATCTCCGTCGATGTCGACGGCACGCTGTATCGCGTACGGCGAATGCGGGTCGCGTGGCGGCTTCGACACCACCGAGGCTTGCTCGCGGCGCTGGTGGCGGCCCGAGAAAAACTGCGACACGAGTCGCCGTTCGAAACCCAACGCGAGCTCGAGGCCCGGGAGGCGGAGCTGGTGGCGCCGGCGTTCGGGATGACCCACCCGCAGGCCACCGCCGCTCTCGAATCGCTGCGCGCAGCGCTGCCCTATGCGTTGACCGGTCAGGCGAAGCCGTATCCGGGGGTTCGATCGGCGCTGGAAGCGGCCCACGCCCGCGGGTTGAAGCTCGCGGTCCTGTCGGACTACGACCCCCGGGAAAAGCTCCGCCATCTCGGGTTGGCGGACCTGCCGTGGTCGGCGACGGTGGGGGCGGAAGAGGTTGGCTGTCTCAAGCCACACCCGCGTCCCTTTCACGAGGTCGCCGATCGCTTGGGGGTCGAGCGAAGCCGAATCGTGCACGTCGGGGACCGCGAAGACCTCGATGTCGATGGTGCGCTCGCGGCGGGGCTGCGGGCTTGGCGCTACGGTCCTCGCCTAGCGCGAACCTCGGCCGAGCGATCGTTCCATCACTGGCGGGTCGTTCTATTTGAGCCACTGTGGACGACCCGGTAGCTCCGGCCCGCATTGCGCCCCCAAATCAAACGTATTACGACCGCGGCATGGGTCGCGGGGTCGCCATCGCCATCGTCGTCGTTGCCGCGGTGGGGGGCGGTGGTTTGCTGTGGAAACGCCAGGACGATCAGCGCGCCCGACAAGCCATCGACGCGTCGCTGGCCGAGGCTCGCTCCGAATTCAAGGAGCTCGCGATGGGGGCGGTGGCCGAGACCAAAGACGAGGGCTATCGACGACGGCTGTTGACGGCGCTGTTGCAGTACGAAGAGACCCTCGAGACCCGGGTGTACGCCGAGCGGCCGATGCTTCGAGACCCCGATGCCTACCGGCGACGCCTGGAGCACCAGCTCGACGAGCTCGACGTACCCAAGGCGGAACGACCGCGTAAGCTCGAGGGATTCGAGGTCGTCAAGGCGGCTTACGACAAGCTCGCCTCGGGGACCTGGAAGTCTGTGTTGACGCAGGCCGGGGCGGGCAACACGCGCCTCGACGTGTATCAGGTCCGGCGCATCGTGACCGATGACGGACGGCCCATGCTCGAAGGTCGATTCTTCTTTTGGGGGTTGGACGCCGACGCCCGTGTCGACTGGGGCCAGCTCGAGATGCGTCTGTGGCACACGGTGGAGAAGACCGTCGGGCGCGGGCGTGGCCGCAAAACGAAGGAGGTGGCGGAGGTCTACGGGCTGGTCCAAAGCGACGACGGACCGCGGGTGTACATCGACGCGCCGAACCGATACATCGCAGAGTTTCCGCCCTACGTCGCGGTGGGCTATCTGCACCTCCCGGTCATGCCCAGCGAAGTCGAATCGTTCGACCTGACGCTTCGGTACCGGGTGAAAAAGGCCGGTGTACGACACGACGCCGAGCTGAAGTGGACAAAGATGCCCATCCCCCCGCGGTGGCAACTGTCACCGGGACAGCGCTGGGAAGCGGACGTGATCGAGGCGACCGAGGACGAGATCGCGGGCAAGGACCGACCCTCGGAAGAGGGGTGAGGCCGCGGGCAGGAAGACCTGCGGCTTGATGATGAACCTATGAAAGACAGCAAGGCGATGGCCGAGCTCCGTCGCGAGTACACCCGAGCGGGGCTCGACGAAGCGCAGGTCGACAAAGACGCGCTCGTCCAGTTCCAACGGTGGTTCGATGACGCGGTGGCGGCGGGGGTTCCCGAACCCACGGCGATGACCCTGTCCACGGTGACGCCGGACGGCCGCCCGGACGCGCGGGTGGTGCTGCTGAAGGGGATCGAAGACGGCACCTTGACGTTCTATACGAACTACGAATCGAGTAAGGGCGCCCAGCTGGCGGCGTGCCCGTTCGGGGCTCTGTCTTTCTTCTGGCCCACGTTGGAGCGGCAGGTTCGAGTGCGAGGCGCGGTGACCCGACTGGCGCCGGAGACCTCCGATCAATACTTCGAGTCCCGCCCGCGCGGGAGTCAGATCGGGGCGTGGGCGTCGCGCCAGAGCACCGTGCTCAAGAATCGCCAGGCGCTCGAGGACGAGGTGGCTCGGCTGTTGGCGAAGTATGGCGACGACCGGCCGATTCCTCGCCCTCCGCACTGGGGGGGCTATGGCCTTCGCCCCACCGAGATCGAGCTGTGGCAAGGCCGACCGAGCCGGCTGCACGACCGGCTGCTGTACGTCCGCGAACAGACGGGGTGGACGCTGCGCCGGCTGTCGGCCTGAGGGTCAGTTCGGCTGAAGCGAGACGTTCAGGCTGAAGTGCCCGCCTTCGTTTCGGGTCAACACTTCCGTATGCGTCTTGTGGCCGGGCTTCTTGAGGGTCACGGACAACGCGCTTTCATTCCTCGGACTAGGCATGATGAGCGGCGTGCGGCCGTACACGACCCCGTCGATATCTACGATCGCGCCGCTCGGGGTGCTGACGATCGACAGCATAGGAATCGCGGCGGGACTGGTTTGGCCGTCGGTGTTTTGCGGCCGGGTCGGCCGGTTGGTTGATGGGGCGGCCGAGCGGTCATTGGCGGGGGTGGGGACGTCGGTCGGCGTAGGACGGGGGGACGGGCCGTCGATCACCACCGGGACCGGCGCCGCATCCGGCTCGGCCCGGGGTCGAGTGAGCTGATAGACAATGGTGGCGATCACGCCCACAGCAACCACGGCAAGGGTGATCGCCAGCTCCCGATACGCGTTCGCGCCGTCTTTGGGCGCGGCGGGGGTCTCTTCGGCGTGGAGCCGGTCGACCAGCCCTTCCGTCGAAAAGGCGTCGTCGTCGTGGGGATCGTTAAACACCGCGGCCATCGGCGCCGGCTCGGGTGCGGCCTGAGGCGCTGGTCCTGCCGCGCCCTTAGGGCGAGGCAAGACCAGGCGAGGCGGGGGTGTCTTGGCGGCCGGGGGCGCGGGTTCAGGGCCGACCACGGTCGCCGCCTGGTCCGAGTATCCCACCGGCACCGGCGCCTTCGGCCGCGCCGGGGCGCCTCGTCGAGGTCGACCGGCGGACGGAGGTCGGCCGTCCGAGCCGGGCGGGGCGCCGGTCGGCGAGTACGCCACCCTCGGCTGGGCAGGGACATCGAGCGTCTCCGTTTCGAGCTCGGCCATGGCGGCCAACACGGGATCTTGGGGCAGGTCAGGGTAGGTGTCGGACGGAGGGTGCGCCTCGACGGGGGCGGTCGGATGTCGTCGGTCTGAGGCCCCATCGGCACCCGGCGACCGATCGCGGCCCTTCGGGTCGCCCAGGACCTCCGACCAATCCCCGTGGGCGGGGCTGCTGGCGTCGCGTCTCGCCCGACGACCTCGACCAGGGTTTTCTCCGGGGTCTGTGTGTCGGGAGCCGGCCATCGGGGGTCCGCGGAGACTAACAACTGGTGTCGACCCTCGCCACCCTCGCCACCGTGCGCGGATTGCCGCATGCTTCAAATCAGATGTTTGGACTTCGGCGACGACTTTTGCGCGAGACGGTGCGGGTGGTCGCGGCGACGCGGCCGGAGCGCATCATGGACGCCATGATGCGGGTTCAGAAGACGCGCGTGTGGGTCGAGGACCTCCAGGACGACGCCCTGCACTTCGCGGCCCTGCCAAGCCGACAAGACGTGCGCGAGCTCCAGCGACGGGTGGATCTTCTCCGGCGGCGGGTGGCCCAGCTGGATCTCACCGTCGCCGAGCTCGAGAACGCCATGGCGCTCTCGGACCCCGCCTCGTCATCCCCCTCGGCCGGGTGACGCCGTGAGCGCTGCGCTCGACCGGTGGGCCGCGGAGCAGCGGGCGTTGGCCGATGCTCTGGGACTATCCCTCGACGCTTGGCTCGCCACCCTCGATGATGCGGGTGGTCATCGGGCCGGCCTGACGGCGGCGGTCATCGGGGCGTCGATGGCGACGGGAGGACGGATGCCGAACCTCAAGTCCGTCGATGGACCGGCCCTCGCCCGGCGGGCCCGACGCCTGATTTCCCCCGCCCGGCCCGGGGGGTCGGACCCGGTTCGGCCGGTCCAGTCCGGGTTCTCGACCGAAGCGCCGACCGCGGGATCCGGCCGGCCGGACCATCCGGTGATCGCGGAAGCTATCCGCGGGGCGGCCCGTATGCAGGAGGGCCCCGGCGCGAAACGTCTGGCCCGGACCCTGGTCTCT